>JBAROR010000042.1:0-47673 GCA_049642265.1 Cognaticolwellia sp.
GATAAGTTCGTCTTAGGGTCAGACATAGTTAACTTTTAACATGTTAGCGCTATAACTCCAGGTGCTAAGGCAGTTGAATGATGAGCTGCTCATAACATTTTATTGAAACGGCGTAGGATCACCTTCACCAACACGAATAATTTCCACTTCGTCATTAGAAAAATCAATAACTGTAGTTGGGTGTTCGCCCAAATGACCACCATTAATAATCAGATCAACTTGATGCTCTAAAATATCGCGAATGTGCTCTGGGTCAAATTCAGCCATTTCAGCCCCAGGCATAATCAAGGTTGTCGACATGATCGGCTCCCCCAATTCAGCTAACAATGCTTGCGCAATATTATTATCTGGTACACGAATGCCAATGGTTTTGCGTTTTGGATTTAATAACCGTTTCGGCACCTCTTTCGAACCTTTGAAAATAAAGGTATATGGACCCGGTGTATTATTCTTTAATAGCCTAAAGTAACTATTATCAACGCGTGTATATTCTGATAACTCAGATAAATCACAACACATTAAGGTAAAGTTATGAGCTTTATCGATAGAGCGAATATTACAAATACGCTCTAGCGCCTTTTTATCACCAATATGACAACCTAAGGCATAACCTGAGTCGGTAGGATAAACAATAACACCACCTTGGTTGATAATAGCCGCGGCTTGTTTCATTAAGCGCCCTTGCGGGTTATCAGGGTGAACATAAAAAAATTGACTCATAATACACTCCAACTAAATTATAGTTTTATCATGTCAATGTGCGGCAATAGTCAATTTGAATTAAGATGAAACCTACTATCAAACTAAGCTTTATTGCGAGCACAAGTTTTATTTTTAATCACTTGGCGTAGCTTGCCATAGCTGCCAAATTCCCTTGGCCTGCTCTGGCATGACTAAATTACGTCCTAAATCGCTCCAACGACTTGGCTGATGAAAATCAGACCCCATAGATGCATGTAAATCATATTCTAAACAGAAGCTTAGCATTAATTTACGTTGTTCGTTATTCATCTGCGGTAACACCACTTCTAAACCATCACCTTGGGCAGCTTTAAAATCAACGATTAAGCGTCGTAGCCATTTCGTCGATAGGTCATATCGGATCGGGTGCGCCATTACTGCAACACCGCCTGCCGCATGAATAGTCGCTACTGCGTCTTCAATACTACACCAGTTAGGATTAACATAAGCACGCTTACCTTTGCCGATGTACTTATCAAATGCAGATTGCATTTTACTCACCACCCCACGTTGCAATAAAACTCTCGCAAAATGTGCTCGAGTAATTGAACCTGCGCCCGCCATAGCTTTTGCGTCGGTGTAAACATCGTCAAAGCCACATTTCGCCAGTTTTGTCCCCATGGCGATAGCGCGATCTTCTCGTCGCTGCTGCTGTTGCAAAATTAACGTCACTAACGCTTGATGCTCAGGTACGATATTTAATCCGACAATATGAATTTCAAAGCCCTGCCATTGGGTAGAAATTTCGATACCATCGATCAAAGTTATTGGAATATTTTTTTCTAATATAGTTTGTTTTGCACTAACAAGACCGCTAACCGTGTCGTGATCGGTGATTGCCAACACGTCAATTTGAAAGTTAACTGCCCGTTCTATCAACTCTTGTGGCGTCAGTGCGCCATCAGAGCAATTAGTATGGCTATGCAGATCAATCCGTAAGTTTGAAAAATCTTTCTCATTTGTAAAATCAGTGGTTGACATCATTACGTGAATCGGTTCTTCTATAGGGACTTAAAACTGCCTAACACAAATGCAAGTCGCTATTTAGGCAAGTGAATGAAACAATTTTACTGAGATAAAACAGATAATGATACAAGTAAAACAAACTATTTCTTTAATTTGGTGGTGGCATAACTCTACATAAGTGGGTTGTGATGTTTACTTGTAAGTAAAAACTTCGAAAACCCGCACACTATTGCGGGTTTTTTGTTTTTAAAATTTTGAATAAATTAGTTAAAATAACGAGATAATATTATGTTACGCATTAAAGTTAAACGTTGGTTTTTATGGTGGCTTCTGCCTATTTACGCTGGATGACCGTTTTTAAATAGATTATATGTAGGAATACCCATGAAAAATTACCACGAAAATAAAACTGAAAAAATGCAGTTAGATACTGCACTCGATAATCAACAGCTCGGCGCTGTGGTTACTATTACGGATACTTTAAGCTATCAAAGCGATCCGCTTGCCGTCTTTCACACCCTTTGTGCTGATAAAAATAACACGCTATTACTTGAGTCTGCAGAAGTTGATAAAAAGCACCAACTGAAAAGCTTGCTACTCACTGATACTGCCGTAAAAATCGTTTGCAATGATCAAACTGTTTCTTTTACCGCATTAAACAAAAATGGTGAAAATGCCGTTGCTTTTGCGAAGAAAATCTTAGCACCCGACGCATTCATTACGGGTGATAATCAAAATTTCACAGCAACTTTTACTGAAGTAACAGAACAATTAGATGAACGCTCTCGCTTACTTGCTGTTAACCCTTTTCAAAGCTTGCGTTTATTTAGCCAACTCAAAAATACGAATCAACACCCTTTTGCGGTATTCCTAGGTGGCGCATTTGCTTTTGACATGATGGCCATGAGTGAAACGTTACCCAAGGTTGCTGACGGTGAGAACTCCTGTCCTGATTTTGTTTATTATCTCGCAGAAACCTTAATTATTATTGACCATGAAAAACAATCAAGTGAAGTTATTACCAACCAATTCACCGGTCCCGGTTATGAAGAAGCAAAACATGCTGCTTTAGCAAGAATTTCGGCAATAAAAGCCAGTTTATTTACTAATATTACAGCAACATTTGAATTTAAATCATCAGAAAATCGTACAAACTCAAGCGTCAATTCAGATGCAAATCAAAGCAAAAATGACCCATTAAGTTGTGATATTGATGATGAGGCTTTTTGTCAGATAGTTAATAACTTAAAAGAAAACATTTTAGCTGGCGATATTTTTCAAGTAGTACCATCACGCACTTTCAGTCTGACTTGTTCAAATAACCTTAATGCTTATAAAGCGTTAAAACAAAGCAATCCAAGTCCTTACATGTTTTATTTACAAGATAGCGAGTTTTGTATTTTTGGTGCTTCGCCAGAATCAGCACTAAAATACCAACAAAATAACCGACAAGTAGAAATTTATCCTATTGCGGGTACTCGCCCTCGTGGTTTTAATGCAGATGGCAGCCTATCGCCAGACCTAGATAGCCGTATTGAACTAGATTTACGGTTAGACAAAAAAGAATTGGCTGAGCACATAATGCTAGTTGATTTAGCTCGTAACGATATTGCGCGTGTTAGTCAACCGGGCACACGCCATGTTGCTGACTTATTAAAAGTTGACCGATATTCACATGTCATGCATTTAGTTTCTCGTGTCTGCGGTACTTTAGAACATGAATTAGACGCTTTACATGCTTATCAAGCATGTATGAATATGGGCACCCTATCTGGTGCGCCAAAAGTGAAAGCAACCTCATTGATACGTGAAGTAGAAGGTAAGCGCCGAGGTAGTTATGGCGGGGCTGTTGGTTATTTAACTGGCGAAGGTGATATGGATACCTGTATTGTTATCCGTTCAGCATTTGTAAAAAATAAGCGCGCACAGATACAAGCTGGTGCGGGTGTTGTTTTTGATTCTGATCCACAATCTGAAGCCAACGAAACTAAACAAAAAGCGCAAGCTGTGATCAGCGCTATTAAAGAAGCTGAAGGGAAAGTATTAATTATTTCTCATCAAGAGCGGTCACAAAATCTAGATATCGATACATTAATACCGGAGGTTAAATGATGAAGTCATCTGATGCTTTAGCAGATTCTTTACCAGAGATTGTCATGTTAGATAACCTCGATTCATTTACCTATAACTTAGTTGATGAATTTCGTTGTCTTGGTTATCAATTGACTATTTATCGCAACACATTAAACGCAGATTTTATTTTTAAAAAACTGCAAGAAAAGCAGCAAAGCAATAGTGCTGGTGTTATTTTAGTACTGTCTCCCGGTCCAGGTGATCCGACACATGCCGGCTGCTTAATGCCATTATTGGCACTTTGTGCAGGAAAATTCCCTATATTAGGTATTTGTTTAGGACACCAAGCATTAATTCAGCATTATGGTGGTGTGATTGCTCGTGCACCTGAAGTTGTTCATGGTAAATCATCGAACATAACTCATAATGAAATAGGTGCTTTCAACAATATTACTAGCCCTTTACCTGTTGCTCGCTATCATTCGCTTGTCGCCAGTAAAATGCCTCAACAATTAACGATGACAGCGCACGTTAGTTTACAAAAAGACAATGAAGAAATTATTTTACCCATGGCCATAGAGCATAGCAACGATGCCGCCATTGGTTTCCAATTTCATCCTGAATCGATATTAACCACTTTTGGCACCAATTTATTAGCGCAAAGCCTTCGCCATTTATCAGCATTAGCTAATCAAACGATTTATAAAACACACGGGAATGCTCATGACAAACACTGAACTTAGTAGCACAAATTCACAACATACTCAGGCAGAAATTAATAATGACATTACCCACAGTGCATTAAATACTTTAGTTGGTGGTGATTCATTAACCCAACAACAAAGTCAAAATGTATTTGAACAAGTGATCAATGGCCATGTTTCACCTGAACGATTAGCGGCGATATTAACTGCACTAAAAATGAAAGGTGAAACACCGGCAGAAATTGCCGGTGCTGCAATTGCTATTCGTGCCAATGCCACTCCTTTTCCGAGCCAATCACACAGTGTAGCTGATTGTGTTGGCACAGGCGGAGACGGAGCAAATACCATTAATATTTCCACTACCGCGGCTATTTTAGCTGCTGCCTGTGGTTTAAAAATGGCAAAACACGGTAACAGAAGCGTTTCTAGCATGTCTGGGTCAGCTGATTTACTGGAAGCGTTTGGTGTTAATTTAACCATGACACCTGAGGTGGCGAGTGAGTGTTTGGCACAAGCCAATATTTGCTTTTTATATGCTCCGGCCTATCACACCGGTTTTAAGCATGCGGCCCCCGTGCGCAAAGCTATGGCGATTAGAACCTTATTCAACATTTTAGGCCCGTTGGTGAATCCGGCAAAGCCCGACATTATGTTACTGGGTGTTTATATTCCTGAGTTAATTACCCCTATCGCTCAAGCCTTATTATTAACCGGTGTTAAACGTGCTTGGGTGGTTCATGGTAGCGGCCTAGATGAAATAGCCTTACACGGAAAAACTCAAGTCACAGAAATTGATGATGGCGAACTTGTAAAAAAAGATATTTCACCTGCAGATTTTGGCTTAGAAAACTATACCTTAGCGGATATTAAAGGGGGTACGCCACAAGAAAATGCCGATATCATTCAAGCCATTTTAGCTGGTAAAGGCCAAGCTGCACACAACAGTGCTGTCGTCATCAACTGTGCTGCTTTACTCTATTTACATCGTGAGCAGCTAAATGGTAATGCCGACTCGTTATTATTAGCGGCGCAATATGCAGCTAAAGTACTTGCATCAGGGGCTGCGGCAAAAACCTTAGCAGATTTAGTACGAGTATCTAATTCAGGAGCAACCATATAATGAGCAATATTCTTGAACAGATTGTCGCTAATCGCCGCTTAGAGATAGCGCAACTAAAAGAAACACTGCCATTAGCTAGTTTTATTGATGATTTAACGCCATCGAAAAAAGACCTTTATAAAGCATTAACGCGTACAGCAGAAAAGCCATATGCGGGTTTTATTTTAGAATGCAAAAAAGCGTCACCGTCAAAAGGCTTGATCAGAGAAGATTTCAATGTTGCTGACATTGCCGGAATTTATGATAACTATGCCGCCGGCATTTCAGTATTGACTGAGCATAAATATTTTCAAGGTGACTTTAGCTACCTTAAAACCGTGAGTGATTTAGTCAAATGCCCAGTCTTAAATAAAGACTTCTTTTTTGACAGCTACCAAGTTTATTTAGCAAGACACTATGGCGCTGACGCCATATTGTTAATGTTAAGTGTATTGAGTGATGATGAATATAACGAATTAGCTGCTGTGGCTCAGTCGTTGAATTTAGCCATATTAACAGAAGTATCAAATGAAGAAGAGCGTGACCGCGCGGTTGCCTTAAACGCAAAACTTATTGGCATTAATAATCGTAATTTACGTGATCTTTCTACCGATATCTCTCGTACCTTTGACCTAGCACCAACAATACCGGATGACCGCATCGTTATTTCTGAATCAGGCATTTATAATAATGCCCAAGTCAGAGAGCTAGCACCTGCTGTTGATGGTTTCTTAGTTGGTAGTTCGGTGATGGCTGAAGCTGATATTGATTTAGCCTGTCGACAACTTATTTTTGGTCACAATAAAGTGTGTGGTTTAACAAAGCCTGAGCATGCTGACTTTGCCATCACGGCGGGTGCTGAGTTTGGCGGCTTAATATTTGCTGATAAATCACCCCGCTGCGTTGATAAAGCGCAAGCTAAAGCAATTGTTAGCCAAAACCCAAGCCTGAAATATGTCGGGGTATTTGTTAATCATCCACCTGCTGTTGTGCTTGAGTTAGCCAATGAGTTATCGCTTTTTGCTGTGCAATTACATGGTGAAGAGTCTCAAGAATATATTGATAACTTACGCGAAGAACTAAACGATAATTGTCAGATATTCAAAGCATTACCTGTAGAGCTGAACGTACCGACATTGCCAAAAAATATCGACCATATTGTATTAGACGGTAAAAATGCCGGCAGTGGTCAAGCTTTCAACTGGCAAGCGTTAGCTGAAAGTGAGCAAGACTTATCCCGTTGCTTTTTAGCTGGTGGCTTACAATTAGATAATATCACCCAAGCTTGTGCGCAACTGACAAACCAAGAATTATTTGGCTTAGATATCAACTCAGGTGTTGAATCAAGCCCAGGCATTAAATGTCGCGATAAACTGCAACAAGTTTTCGCCCAAATACGGAATTATTAAGATGTTAAAATCAACAACTGAAAATCAAGTAAAAAAAACCTTACCGGCTTACTTTGGTGAGTTTGGTGGTATGTTTGTCGGTGAACTGCTGGTGCCTGCCTTAGAGCAGCTCGAGCAAGCATTTATTGAGTCGCAAACTGATGAAGCTTTTTTAGCCGAATTTAATAAACTACTCACCAGTTATGCTGGCAGACCTACACCATTAACATTATGTCGTAATATTGTTAAAAATCCATTAGCGAAAATTTATTTAAAACGTGAAGATTTACTGCACGGCGGCGCCCATAAAACTAACCAAGTTTTAGGCCAAGCACTGCTTGCCAAGCGTATGGGTAAAACCGAAGTTATTGCTGAAACGGGCGCAGGCCAACATGGCGTAGCCACAGCAATTGCTTGTTCATTATTAGGACTAAAGTGTCGAGTTTATATGGGCGCAGTAGATTGTCAGCGTCAGCAACCGAATGTTTTTCGTATGCAATTGATGGGCGCTGAAGTTATCCCGGTAACCGCGGGCAGCGGCACACTAAAAGATGCGGTTAATGAGGCTTTACGTGACTGGTCAGCTAATTATGAAAATGCACACTACTTGTTAGGGACTGCTGCGGGCCCTCACCCTTTCCCAACAATTGTACGTGAATTTCAAAAAATGATCGGTGAAGAAGCAAAACAGCAACTCCTAGCAGAAGAAGGTCGTTTACCTGATTACGTGATTGCTTGTGTTGGTGGCGGTTCAAATGCAATTGGTATGTTTAATGACTTTATCGGTGATGAAGACGTCAAGCTTATTGGCGTTGAAGCTGGTGGTAAAGGTATTAACACCGAACACCACGGTGCAACCTTAGTCGCTGGTACTAAAGGTATGTTACATGGTAATTATACCTATATTATGCAAGATAAAGCCGGTCAAATTGAAGAGTCGTATTCTGTATCAGCCGGTCTTGATTACCCTGCTGTAGGGCCGCAACATGCACAATTGAAAGACTCTGGCCGCGCTCAATATGTCGCCATCAATGATGACGAAGCATTAGAAGCATTCCAGTTACTCGCGCGCAATGAAGGGATAATCCCGGCATTAGAGTCTTCTCATGCCTTAGCACATGCTTTAAAAATGGCTGATAAGGTCACAGAAGAAACTATCTTTTTAGTGAACCTATCGGGTCGAGGTGATAAAGATTTAGCCCATGTAAACGCAATTATCTCGCCAGAGACTGCTGAAAAAAGTGATGTTAAACATAGAGGAGAAGCATAATGAACCAAGCGACAACGGCTGAGAATACAGCTAACATCACCCACATTAGCACGCGCTATGATCAAGCTTTTGAAAAGTTAGCCGCTAAAAATGAAGGCGCTTTTATTCCTTTCGTTATCATAGGGGATCCAAATGCTGAGCAGTCTTTTGAAGTAATTAAAACCCTCATTGATGCTGGCGCTGATGCTTTAGAGCTTGGCATGCCGTTTTCTGATCCAAGTGCTGACGGTATTACTATTCAAATGGCAGCCCTTCGCGCCTTAAAAGCAAATACTAACACTGATATATGCTTAGATATTTTAGCCCGCATTCGTGCTTATGCCCCTGAAATCCCAATCGGACTTCTACTTTACGGCAACTTAGTATTTGCTCGTGGTATTAATAACTTTTATCGAGATGTGGCCGCTGTAGGTGTTGATTCAGTGTTAATCGCTGATTTACCGATACGTGAAAGTGCACCTTTTAGACAAGCCGCAATCGCGAATGGTGTTGCGCCAATTTTTATTGCACCACCTAACGCAAGTGAAACGACATTAGAAAAAGTAGCGGAATATGGCGCGGGATATACTTATGTGCTTAGTCGTGTTGGCGTTACGGGTACTGAAACAGAAGCTGAAATGACGGGTCATGTCCTGATTGATATTCTAGATAAATACCAAGCAGCACCATCAGTGATAGGCTTTGGTATCTCAAAACCTGAACACGTAAAAGCGGCGTTAGCTACCGGTGCAAAAGGTGCTATAAGTGGCTCGGCTGTAGTTAAAATTATTGAAAATAACTTGGCAGATCATAGCAATATGCTAAAAGAGCTAACCACTTTTATTAGCGCAATGAAATCAGCCACTATTAACAACAGCTAATAAAGTTAATAACTAAAAGCTAAATATTTTCACTTGTCCTAGATGTCAGTGAATACAAATAAAAAAGCTCATAAGAATTAACTTATGAGCTTTTTTTATCTACTTATGCTTAGCGTATTTATCGCTTGTTCGACATTAAAAATTAATTAATGTCGAACTGAGATTTCAGCAAGCTAATATTTGGACTGGTAAAATCAGCTAATGACTAAGCTGATTTTTTCTCCCAAGTATCGCGTAAACCAACCGTACGGTTGAATACAAGCTTACCTTGTTCACTGTCTTCTACAGATATTTTATTATCTAAACAGAAGTAGCCTTGACGCTCAAATTGATAAGCTTGTTCAGGCTTTGCCGTTGCCAACGAAGGTTCAACTTTAGCATGGCTAATAACAACTAATGAATCAGGATTCATTACGCTGTGAAAGTCTTCTTCAGCACCTGGGTTTGGCACAGTAAATAAGCGCTCATATAAACGAATTTCTGCATCAAGACTTTGTTCTGCAGCAACCCAATGAATAACGCCTTTAGGCTTAGTACCGTCTGTCGGGTTCTTACCTAAAGTTTCAGGGTCATATTGACAGTAAACTGTCGTTACATTGCCATTTTCATCTTTATCGCAACGCGTTGCGGTAACAACATAAGCACCACGTAAACGTACGGCTTTGTCTAACACTAAACGTTTATATTTTTTATTGGCTTCTTCACGAAAATCTTCAGCTTCAATGTAAAGCTCTTTAGCAAATGGCACAATGCGTGAACCTTGGCTGTCATCGCTAGGATGATTTTTCACGTTAAGATTTTCAACTTGATCGGCAGAGTAGTTTTCAATCACTAACTTAATAGGATCAAGTACGGCCATAGCGCGTGGCGCATTATCATTAAGATCTTCGCGAATACAAGCGTCTAAAACACTCATTTCAACGGTATTATCCATTTTCGTTACACCAATACGCTTGGCAAATTCACGTAATGAGCCGGGTGTAAAACCTCTGCGACGAAATGCAGCAATAGTAGGCATACGAGGATCATCCCAACCATTGACTAATTTTTCTTCAACAAGATTATTCAACTTACGCTTGCTCATCACGGTATATTCTAAATTTAAACGTGAGAACTCATATTGACGCGGCGTTGTTTCTATCGATATATTTTCAATCACCCAGTCATATAAACGGCGGTTATCTTGAAACTCTAAAGTACAGATTGAGTGCGTAATACCTTCAATCGCATCCGAAATACAGTGTGTAAAATCGTACATTGGGTAAATGCACCATTTATCACCTGTTTGATGATGATGAGCAAATTTAACGCGATAGATAATAGGATCACGCATGCACATGAAGCTTGATGCCATGTCGATTTTAGCACGCAGAGCACATTCACCTTCTTTGAAGCCACCGTCTTTCATCTTTTCAAACAAAGCCAAGTTTTCTTCAACCGACGTATCTCGATAAGGGCTATTTTTACCTGGCTGTTTTAACGTGCCACGATATTCACGTGTTTCTGTCGCATTTAAGAAACAAACATAAGCCAAACCTTTTTCTATTAACTCAACGGCGTAGCCATATAAGCGGTCGAAATAGTCTGAAGAATAATGAATATCGCCTGCCCATTCAAAACCTAACCATTTAACATCAGCTTGAATCGAATTTACGTAATCAATATCTTCTTTTTCAGGGTTAGTATCATCAAAGCGCAAGTTACATAAACCTTGGTAATCTTGAGCAATACCAAAGTTTAAACAAATAGCTTTCGCATGACCGATATGCAAATAACCATTAGGCTCAGGTGGGAAACGAGTTTGCACCTGGGTATGTTTGCCACTAGCAAGATCAGCATCAATGATTTGGCGAATAAAATTGGTTGGACGGTTTTCTACTTCCGACATCCACAGAACCCCTAAAATATTAAAATAATGTAATTGAAGATATTATATCAATAGAATTAACCCTAGCGCACCTAAAGAATAAAAATTCAGCGCTGAAAGCGAAAGATAATCATACTTGTACTGCTAAAAACCTAACTTAATGGCCAATATCACTCTTTAGACGCTACTTTAATCCTTGATATTGAATAAAATTAACTTAACTAAAAGTTTACTTACTGATCTGGTTCATCCTGCTCATTATCAAGTTGCCATACTTTGCAACCACTATAAAATACATTAGCTAACATCCGATCAAACTAAATAAACCCATTCACATCAGACCTGTATGTTGTTATGTTATTATCTATAAAACTCCTTTTTGATGGTTAAAATACCTTTTCATGTCTGAATGCTCATCTTCAATAAAATCTGTTTCATCTGACACGCTTGTGCTGGAAAATGCACAACCATGGCAACAAAAATCAAAAAGTGACGTGACCGTTAATGGTTATTTTAGAGCCGGCGCTAAAAATGCTAAACGTATTCACCTATTACATGGTACAGGTTTTTCTGCGATGACCTTGGCCGCCATGGCCTCACAATTACCTTGCGATTGGTCAATCTGGTTAACTGATGTGCCTGGTCACGGTGATTCGACACAACCGACAACTGGAATGCCTGATTGGCCTAAAATGGCAAATACAGTTGCGGATGCTATATATCGACAAGCAAATGTAAAAGAAGATGGTCCTTTAATCGGTATTGGTCATTCGATGGGAGGCGTGTTAACTCTCTTTGCATCACGTAAATATCCTGATTTATTCAGTGAGATAATTTTGTTAGATCCTGTGTTATTCCCAACTGAAATGCTCATAGCACAGCAAGTTATGGCCGCTACAGGAACATGGCGACAAACAGCATTAGTAAAGTCTGTTGCTAATCGCACCTCTAAATGGCAAAACTTAGCAGAAATGAAAAGCAGTATCGCCAGTAAATCTTTTTATAAAGCTTGGCACTCTCAAGTTATCAGCGATTATTGTCAATTTTCTACCAAGCTTAATCCAGATGAGTCCGTACAACTTAGCTGCCAGCCAAGTTGGGAATCTGCAATCTTTGGTTCTTACCCGAAACGATTGTGGCACACGATCCGTAGTATTGACGTACCTGTCGATATTTTAATCGCGAATAAAAGTTACTTTTTTATTCCTAAAGCGGTGAAAAAAGCCACCAAAATCAACAAGTACATTCAATCACAAACATTTGGTCAACACCATTGCTTCCCAATGGAAGAGCCGATTGAGACAGCACAAGTAATTGCGCGTATAATCGCGGCTAAAAATTAATCCTATTCTACCGTGCAACGCTATAATTAATGTTTAGGTAACTCGCTCTTATGTGATTATGCACATGAGGTATTTACATTAAATCGATTAATAAGACATTTAATGTAAATATTAGCGGTAATTAAGGAAACTATTTTTGAAATACATATTTTTGCTATTACTTTATTGTGCCATTTATTCTGTGCAGGCTAAAAACCTAACCTTAGAAGTCGTGAGTGAGCATTGGCCACCTTTTATCATCCAGCACACTGATGCTAGCTTTGATATTTCAGGAGTAGTAACAAAAAAAATTAGAGATATCCTAGATCCTTCTGACATTAATTACACTATTAACACATACCCATGGGCGCGTAGTTATCATTTGGCGATGACAAAGCCTAATGTACTTATTTACTCTATTTACAAAACAAAGCAACGAACGCCTTATTTCGAATGGTTCTGCCCTGTCCACCCACAAACGCCTGTTAATGTTTATAAACTAAAAACAAATAAAACTAAAATAACAAATTTAACGTCTCTAAACACGGCACTTATTGGTGTATTAAGAGACGATAACAGCCATAGCTATATGTTAAAAAATGGCTTTATTGAAGGTCGTAATTTAATTGTTTCTGCAAGTGAGGAAAGTAATCTTAAAAGGTTACTCAACGGCAAGGTCGATGGTATTATTCAATCGAAGGAGTCATTAATTTATCGATTACAGGGAAGCAACTTTACACTGAAAGATTTTGATATTGGTTTTCAATTACATCAGAACATGAGTACCGAGCATTGCATGGCCTTGAGTAAAAAGTCTTCATCTGAAATGGTCAAAGCCGTAAAAAAAGCGTTTGAACTTTGGCTCGCTAAACAATAGTTCAAAATAACTCAGAATTGTCGATTACGGGCACTATTGTTAATGAGAAAAATACTCTTCCCCCTCTGTTTCTATCTTCATAAAATTAATATGAATAACTAAAGTGCTGACACGGGTCAATATAGTGATACTTTAAACTTAACTTAATGAGATACAAACATGCATATAAGATCACTTTTACTATCAGCTTTACTATTTTCCTTACCATCAATAGCTCCAATCGCAATGGCAGATAGTGAGTTACCGGGTAAAACGATGACTGCAGGCTTAAATCACATAGGTTTAACTGTTAAAGATCTTACCGCATCAAGCAATTTTTTTACCAAGACTTTAGGTTGGAAACAAGTGGGGGGCTATCCTGATTACCCGGCTATTTTTGTAACCGACGGCAATGTATTTGTCACTTTATGGCAAACTAAGAGTGCTAATAAAGTTGTTGAATTTGATAGAAGTAATAATGTCGGTTTGCACCATTTAGCGCTAACAGTCACAAGTGCTGA
The DNA here is from genome assembly GCA_049642265.1 of Cognaticolwellia sp. Lineage (GTDB taxonomy): Bacteria > Pseudomonadota > Gammaproteobacteria > Enterobacterales > Alteromonadaceae > Cognaticolwellia. The sequence continues at coordinate 13,668 of JBAROR010000042.1, forward strand.
AATGCTTGAAGAGTTACATCAACGTTTAAAAAAAGCACCAGGGGTAATAATAGAATTTTCTCCTGAGCTTAACGGCAAAGGTCCTACCGTACATATGATGATCCGTGAACCAAGCGGTAATCGTCTTGAGTTCGCTTACAGCCCACCAAAAAAGATAACTTCTTAAGCGTTCATTAAGTATTAGGCGATGGAAATAAAAAAGCGTAGATTATCTACGCTTTTAAAAATGAAGTTTTCAATATCAATTAAAACTGAGCAACAACCTGCTCAACAACCATTTTAATCGCTTTACTAGGGTTATCTTGCTCTGATGGTTTAAGACGTTTTACTGCCCAACCATGCCAGACAGGTTGGTGGCTTTTAACATCATAAACATCTATTGCCAGCTTTCCTTCAGTATAATTTCTCACACGATTGTCATTAGCTAACCCTAATGATCCGTAGTAGCCATGTCCCCAAACAAACCCCATACGATAAGTACTAGGCAGTGAGTCGACTTTAATTTTTTCTCGGCTTCCCATAGTATATGAAATAGTAAAGTCAGCTTGCTCTGCGTTATCAACTAATTGATAACCTTTGGCAATAAAAGCTTGCTCAATAGCATTATCAATCCTAACTTTCATCACAGGATTAGCATCAACAGGCTCTGCTAGCACTTTGTTATCATTTAGCCATGCAAAGGTTTTATAGTTTGTGGTTACAATTTCGAGATTGCGATCAAAGTCAACTTTAGCTTGTTGTGTTGAGGCACACCCAGCAATGGCAGCAACAATTGCCAAGATGATGATTAGTTTATTTTTTAACATAAATCCTTCCAAATAACTTTGATGTATTTAAAGTTTGAAATAACAGATTATCATAAATACATTAATAAGCTGTCGAAAGATGTAACTTCATGACCATTTATACTGATTCAGATCAGATTATAATAATATGACCCAAGTTACGGTAAATTAATTACACAATTTAAGTGAACGCTATAGCATAAATAAAAAGTTAGCAATAATTTAAAATTTTTCATTGACACACGTATAAAAAAACTCTAAAACTATGTGTATTACTTTACATTAATTACATAAAAATTATCTTAAATATGATTTTAATTAACTCACTTTCATCTCTCCTCATTGTCGTCTTGGTCTCTCAACCAATGCGTGGAAAATGTTGTGTGTAAAAAATAAAGTACAAAATATCAACAAAAAACCCTCGCTCTGCAAAGACCGAGGGTTTTTTTATCGCTACGAATTCATGACTAATTTTATTTACTAAAGGGATAATAATATGACAACAGAAAAATTCTCCGGTGCTGAGCTTGTGGTTAAAGCCCTGTCAGCACTTAAGGTAAAATATTTATTCGGCTATCCCGGAGGAACGGTACTAGATATTTATGATGCCTTATTTCGACAAGATGATGTTGAGCATATTTTAGTACGTCATGAGCAGGCAGCAACCCACATGGCTGATGGTTTTGCTCGCGCAACTGGAGAAGTCGGCGTAGTACTAGCCACATCAGGGCCTGGGGCTACAAATTGTATTACCGGAATAGCAACCGCCTACATGGACTCAATACCTATGGTGGTTCTTTCAGGTCAAGTACCAACAGGCTTAATTGGTGATGACGCCTTTCAGGAAACTGATATTGTTGGTTGCTCTCGCCCAATAGTAAAACATAGCTTTAATTGCCGTAGTGTTGTTGATATCCCGAATACTATTGCAAAAGCGTTTTATATTGCCAGTACAGGCCGCCCTGGCCCTGTTGTTATTGAGCTGCCTAAAGATATTTTAATGCCGCAACACACTGCAGAGTTTATCTTTAACGCCGAAGTAAATATGCGTTCTTATAACCCAACAGTAAAAGGCCATCATCGTCAAATCAAGAAAGCTGTTCAAGCAATTACACAGGCAAAGCGTTTAGTTATATATGCTGGCGGCGGCATAATTATCGCTAATGCTGCAGAGTTACTTACAGAATTAGTAGAAAAACTGAATGCACCAATCACCAACACCCTGATGGGATTAGGCGGAATTTCAGGTTTACATGATAACTTTATCGGTATGCTAGGTATGCATGGCAGTTTAGAAGCCAATAAAGCCATGGCCCATGCCGATGTTATTCTTGCCTTAGGTGCGAGATTTGACGATCGCGTAACTAACAATGTTAAAAAGTTTTGCCCTGATGCCACTATTGTTCATGTAGACATTGACCCAACCTCTATATCTAAAACGATTAATGCTCATATTCCTGTGGTGGGTTTGGTTGATATAGTCATTAAACAATTACTTAAAGAGCTAGATGAAAAGCAATTTAATGTTAATGAAGAAGAGAATAAATTATGGTGGCAAGAAATTGCACAATGGCGTGCGGTTAATAGTGTCAGCTATGAACAAACTAGCGAAACAATTAAACCGCAACGTGCGATTCAATCTATGTACAAAGCAACCCAAGGTGATGCTTATGTGTGTTCAGATGTTGGACAGCATCAAATGTTTGCCGCGCAATACTACCCTTTTGCTAAGCCTAGACAATGGATAAATTCAGGTGGCCTTGGCACCATGGGCTTTGGCTTACCTGCTGCAATGGGTGTGAAATTAGCCTTTCCAGACAGTCATGTTATTTGTATTACCGGTGATGGCTCAATTCAAATGAACATACAGGAGCTATCAACTTGTCTGCAATATAACTTATCCGTTGTTATTATTTCATTAAATAACCGCTCGCTTGGCATGGTTCGCCAGTGGCAAGATATGGTTTATGGAGGGCGTCATTCATCGTCTTATATGGAGTCTCTGCCAGACTTTGTCAAACTGGCTGAATCTTATGGTCACGTTGGTATCCAAATTAACACCCTTGATGAATTGGACGAGAAAATAGAACAAGCATTTGCGATTAAAAATCGTCTGGTTTTTGTTGATGTACTTGTTGATGAAAATGAACATGTTTACCCTATGCAAATACGCACCGGTGCCATTGATGAAATGTGGATCAAAAAAGGAGTTAAAGCCTAATGCGCAGAATTTTAGCCATATTATTAGAAAACGAAGCCGGATCTCTTTCACGTATTGTCGGCCTATTTTCACAACGAGCATTTAATATTGAAAGCTTAACGGTTGCGCCCACTGAAGACCCAAGTCTTTCTCGTATAACTATTGCGACTAAAGGTAATGATAAAATACTTGAGCAGATAGTAAAGCAAGTAAACAAACTAATCGATGTGATTAAAATCACTGATTTGACTGAGCGTAGTTACGTTGAACGTGAGTTACTGTTAATTAAAGTATTAGCAATGAACGACAAGTCACGTACTGAGGTGAAGCGTATTACCGATATATTTAGAGGATCGATTGTTGATATTGGTAAACAAATTTACACTATTCAACTGACCGGTGACGCAGAGAAAGTAAATGCTTTCATTCGAGCACTCGCTAACGAAACCGAAATAATTGAATCGGTACGATCTGGCTGCGTTGGTATTGCTCGCGGAGAAAAAGCCTTACGGATTAAGCAATAATTAAACTATGTAAGCTCATGATGATAAAGACTTTAAAATAATCTAGGTAATATATCGATGCATTTATCAATAAGTGCATCAACAAGTGCATCAACAAGTGCATCGATTAAGAAGACTATTAATATTACGATAGTGTGTGATCTGTTTTTAGTTTAATTAAAAATTAAGTATCTAGATTGCAAATAACATAAAGCCAGCTAATAGCTGGCTTTATGTTAAATCACTTAATAGCTGGCTTTATGTTAAATCACTTAATGCACTAAATTTCAGTGCATGTAACGCTTATCTAACAACTAGTTAAATCGACGTCTAAAGCCTGCAAACATCAATAAGAAAAGGCTGGTTAAACCTAGGCTTGCACCTTGTCTCTCAACTTTTTCTTCAACAGAGCTACAATCTTCAATTTCACCATCTGTTGGCTTCAAGGTTACAGCACGAAGTACGTCTTCAAATAACTGCTCGCCGTCTTCACCAAGCTTTAGCTCACCTTTTGAATCACGACGTGGAACTTTAACTAATGCTGTTCCTGATATTTCATCAGAGTCATTAATAGCACGTGCTTCAATCACTGTATAAGCACTATCACAAGTTAAAAAGCTGTTAAGATCGGTAAATGTTTTACTGGTAATGTCATATAAAAAACCATGCGTTCTTCTAGCATTACCGGTGTTGTCATTATGAGTTTCTACTTCACCTTCACCTACGATTTTACCATTTTCGTTAATGGCACGAGCAGTACTCGCACTACCGGTAAAAAAGTCTGTAGGGAAGACCATTTCCATAACTTCTGCATTGGTATCAATATGGTAGAATTTTGTTCTTTGGCTACCGTTAACAAAAGTAGTTACATGTCCAACAGCGATACCATTATCATTTATATCGTAAGCTCTTGAATCAAAATACTTGCTGTGATCATCCGAAAAATCAAAAACTTCACCATTTTTGTAAGCAACAGCATAAAAGTTACGACTTTCATCGTCGCTAGGCTCAGTTTCTGTTTCATCAATCCAACCATGAGCATAACCAACAGCCACACCATGATTATTAATCGCTTGTGCAAAGTTTATGTATTCGCGCTCATCATCTTCATGCGGTGTTACTAATTGACCCAAGGTTTCGGTTGAAACTATTCCTTGCTCATCAATAGTCCATTTAAGTGCATTCGTATTATAGCTGCCCGTAACTCTAGCTTGTACACAGTCTTCGAAGGTGAAATTATTCTCATCTAAATATTTTTGTGTTTCACAACTATCAGGTTTTTCATCTTCATCGGTTTCACCTGATGTATCGAATATAAAGTCAATTGCACTTTGATCAATACTGGTACTACCATAACCTACCGCGTAGTGAGATTCACTGATATCTAAAATGGCTGATATTCCGCCAAATCTTTGCTCTTCAGGTAAATCTATCTCACTAGGAGGCAAAACTTCAATAATACTTGCACCACCATCTGGTGAGAAGAAGCCTCGCGTAGTAAAACCACGTCGCCAGTTGTATATAACATCACCGACTAAATCATCACCTGATTCAGTTACAACCGTAAAAGCGTTTGGTAAATAAGGTGCTGATGCATTGCCGTATACCCAACCTTCATTCGTAATACCATTAATATATTCTTTTGTTGAACGAGTATAGACATCAGTACCGTCAAACTTTTCATCAAAGATGTTTAATAACGTTGTATCACCATTAAAGTTAGTCATGGCAAACACATCACCAATTTTCTGGTATTGTGTAAAGTTATTTTTAGAACGTAAATGACTGATAACCCAGGTTAGATCATTCGCCGTTGGATTACCTGCTCTTAGCGCAGCTTCATCTTCTATATTGTTCAGCTCAAAAACGTCTTCATGTACGCTATCAGCTAGGCTAACAATATCATCATAATCATCCTCATCAAGGTACTGAAATTGCACTGGGAAATTATAAATATCGGTGCCCGAAATTGCCGCTTCACCATTGTTATTTTCTTGTTGTGAATACGTATATTTTAATACCGAGACATCACCTTTATCAATAACTTGGTATGTTGCGGCATTAACGGTCGATAATCCTAATGCACTAGTAATACCTAGTGCTAAAATTGATTTAAAAAATTTGTTCATGTAGCTACTTAACTCACTTTCGTTATTAATCATCTAATTCTTGCCATCTAGCGTAGGCAACTTCGAGTTTCGACTCACTTTTCGCTAACTGGTTCAATATTTTATTACTTTGCTCTTGGTCTTGGCTAAAAAAGTCAGCGTGATTAACCTGTTGTTGGCACTCAGCAATTGAGGTTTCAAGCTCATCAATAAGGCCAGGTAAGTCTTCTAATTCTTTCTTTTCTTTAAACGAGCGCTTTTTCTTAACCGGCATACTAGCAGGTGAAGCCGCTTTACTTTCCGCTTTTTCAACTGTGGCAACTTTCACAACATTTTTGCTCATTGCTGCACGTTGATTTTCTTTATGCGCTAAGTAATCATCGACATCATCGTAACCACCAACAATTTGCGAGATGTGTCCTGTACCGTCAAAATATAAGCAAGTATTAACACAGTTATTAACAAAATCGCGATCATGGCTAACTAAAATAACCGTTCCAGCATAATTTGCAACGACTTCTTCCAATAATTCTAAGGTCTCGATGTCCAAATCATTGGTCGGCTCATCGAGTATTAATAAGTTACTTGGACGTAAAAATAAACGGGCTAGCAATAATCTATTTTTCTCACCACCCGATAATGCTCGAACAGGTGTTCTGGCACGTTTAGGGCTGAAAAGAAAGTCTTGTAGGTAGCCTAGTACGTGGCGAGGCTTGCCATTTACCATGACTTCTTGCTTACCTTCACCGACAATCTCTTGCACTGTTTGGTTAACATCTAAAGCGTCTCGATGTTGATCAAAATAAGCAATATCTAAATTAACACCTGAGCGCATTTTACCGCTGGTCGCTTCAAGATTTCCCATGATCATTTTAATCAAGGTCGACTTACCGGTACCATTCGCACCAATAAAGGCCAAGCGATCATTACGTGTGATCAATAAATCTAAATCTTTGATAATAACTTTACCATCAAATGCGATGGTTATTTCTTCAGCTTCAAAGACTAACTTACCTGAACGGTCACCTTGAGTAATATTCATGGTGCTTTGATTACGTACTTCACGACGAGCTTGACGTTCTCCTCGAAGTTTCTCAAGTGCTCGTACTCGACCTTCATTACGTGTACGACGCGCTTTTACACCTTGTCTGATCCAAACTTCTTCTTCAGCTAATTTCTTATCAAATAGTGAATTCTGTTGTGATTCAACTTGTAAATCATGTGCTTTTTGTTCTATATAAAGGTCGTAATTACCTGGATAGCTTTTTAAAATTCCACGATCAAGATCGATAATGCGTGTTGATACACCACGAATAAACGCTCTATCATGACTAATGAACAAAATTGTACCAGCAAAATCTTTCAAAAATGTCTCTAACCAAAGCACACTTTTAATATCTAAATGGTTAGTAGGTTCATCTAGTAATAGTATATCTGGTGCCGTTACCAGCGCTTTTGCTAACGCTACTTTACGTAACCAGCCCCCTGACAAATCACAAATTTGATCATCAGGATTTAAAGCTAAAGTTGTCATCACTTGTTCAATACGTTGTTCGTCTTGCCAAGCGTTAGCAAGTTCAAGTTGCTCTTGAACATTGGCTAATTTATTAAGATTTGCTTCTGATGGGTCTTCAGTAACGTCATGAATAATTACATGATAACGTTTAATTAAATCAGCATTTTCTTTTACGCCTTGAGCGATATAATCAAAAACAGTTATATCAGAAGATTCTGGAGGATCTTGCTCTAACATCGCAACTTGCATCGTACTAGATTTAAGCACTTGGCCATCATCTAAGGTTTGGAGTCCCATTAATACTTTCATTAATGTCGATTTTCCAGCGCCATTTCTACCAACCAAACAAATGCGTTCGCCAGTTTGTACACTCAAATCTGCTTTATCTAAGACCTTGTCTTCACCAAAGGCTAACTCACCTTGTGAAATACGAATTAATTCCATAAATTACAACAACTCCAAAATTTGTTTCTGTTCAAATGGCCAAAATAGTTTCTTTTGACTCGAAAGACATTCTAAAACGGGAATACTGATACGGTACAACTCAAGTAATTTTTCATCATCAATAATATCAACCACTTCAATATCATCTGCTGACATGACTGTCATACATAATGCCAATGCATCATCACATAAATGACAACCTAACGTACCGTATAAATTAAACTTAACTGCCATGCTAATTTACCTTACGGGTGAACAACCAACTATTATGAATATGCTTATTACGTTGGAAATCTTTATCACGCGTTTTATCACTCATTTCTTGCACGTTTAAACCTAAAGCAGAAATAGCGTCAAAATCCATTTTAAAATTACGTTTATTATTGGTGAATATTAATTCCCCACCGTCACTAAGCGATTTCACGCCATCGGTAATTAAACTGATGTAGTCACGCTGCACGTCAAAGCTTTCTCCCATTCGTTTTGAATTAGAAAAAGTCGGCGGATCAATAAATACCACATCAAACTTCTGTTCATTCTTCTGTAGCCATTGCAAACAATCTGCTTGAATAAATTGATATTTATGGCCGCTGAGATTATTCAATAGAAAGTTGTCTTGTGCCCAACTCAAGTAAGTATTTGACATGTCAACGGTTGTCACTGTTTCTGCGCCATGTAATGCTGCTTGTAAAGAAACCGAACCGGTATAAGCAAACAAATTAAGTAATGACTTACCTTTAGATTTTTTCGCTACGATTTGACGCGTTTTTCTGTGATCAAGGAACAAACCTGTATCTAAGTAATCCCAAAGATTTACTTTTAACTTAGCGCCATATTCATGCACAACCATAGACTTTTTCGTTTGCTCAACACGTTGGTATTGTTCTTTACCTTTTTGTTTAGCTCGCGTTTTAATAATGACTTTATCAGTTGGCACGCCAAGTACTTTAGGGGCAAAATAAACCACTTCTTGTAATCTTTTTGCGACTTTATCTGGATCAATTATCGCTGGAGCAGTGTACTCATGAATAACCAGGTGATCGCCATACACATCAACAGCAACATTATATTCCGGAATATCTGCATCATATAAACGATAACATTCAATATTTTCTTGTTTAAGCCAACCTTTTAAGTTTTTCTTGTTTTTCAATAAACGGTTAGCAAAATCTGAATCTTTTTGCTCAAATTCAGCATTAACATTACTGCTTGATACTTGCTTGTCATCTAAGTTATATAAAGCAAATTGACAATCTAACGGACCATTTTTAAACTTATAACGTTTAAAGCTGACCATTTTCATCATGCCAAGTAATTCGACATTGGCGGTTAAAATAGCCACACGCCAATTAGGAAAATGAGATTTAAACTTTTGCCCTAATAAAGCAAAACTTTCGACAAGCTCTGGTAGCTCACCAATACGTTCGCCGTACGGAGGGTTAAATAAGATCGTACCTTTGGGACCAAAGGCATTTTTCATATCGTTAGCGTTTTTACAAGAAAACTCTATAAACCTTTGAACACCAGCGTTTTTAGCATTTTGTTGCGCCGTTTTTAACACTCGACTATCGAGGTCGACACCAAAAACTTTCGTTTTCAATTGCGTTAAACCAACATGTGAATGCTCAATAGCGAGTGCTCTTGCCGCCTTCCAAGCAGCAGCTTGATGACCTAGCCAAAAATCAAAGCCCCATTTTGCTCTATCAATACCAGGTGCATAACCCGCCGCCATCAAAACAGCTTCAATAACTAACGTACCAGAACCACACATAGGATCGACAAGTGGTTTAGACGTATCATCTAACCAACCCGAACGGGTAATAATGGCTGCAGCTAAGTGCTCTTTCAAAGGAGCCGCACCACTATTTTCACGATAACCACGCTTAAATAAGCTGCGTCCTGAAAAATCTAAATAAATAACAACTTTTTGTTTTAGTAAACGTGCTTGAAAGCTTATCTGCGGTGCAGATTTATCTACCGACGGACGTTCTTGGTTTAAATCACGAAAATGATCAACAACAGCATCTTTAACTGTTAACGCCCCAAATTGACTATTTCTAATTTCGTCACTAGTACCAACAAAGTCGATAGCGAAAGTATTCTCAACAGAAAATAGTTCTGACCAAGCAATAGATTTTGCTACGCCGTAGAGTTCATCTTTATTAGTGACATCACCCTCGCCTAACTTAAGTAGTATACGAGTTGATAATCGAGCATGCAGACAAATATGATATGCGTGCTCGATAGTCGAGTTAAAATAAACACCTTCAGGCTTTTGAACAACTTGTTCAGCTTTCAAATCTTTAAGTTCTTGTGCCAGTAATATTTCTATACCTGGAGAGGTTAATGCTAAAAATTGCTGCATAAAGGTTTTCCAATCTAATTTATGCCCGCGATTATAAACAAAGACACGTGCTACTTATAGGCATTTTACAAATAAGCGTAAAGTAACTGCAAATAGAGTGCGTTTATCGGTGTTTTTTTAACTGCTAGGTTAAATTGATTGAAATACGAGTCATTAAAGAGCAAAAAAACAGCAAGTTAAAAATAAAAGAGATTAATGTATAAAATAAACTTAAAACAGGTTGCAAATTACATAAGGTATCCTTATTATACGCCTCGCTTTCAGGGAGCAATACACCGCCTCTTAAAAGTATTCTTAAGTTTGAATTAAAAAAACTTGGCTTGTCTAATTTAATTAGACCATTCGGACGCGGGATGGAGCAGTCTGGTAGCTCGTCGGGCTCATAACCCGAAGGTCGTAGGTTCAAATCCTGCTCCCGCAACCAATTCTTAAGTTTGAATTAAAACAACTTGGCTTGTCTAATTTATTAGACCATTCGGACGCGGGATGGAGCAGTCTGGTAGCTCGTCGGGCTCATAACCCGAAGGTCGTAGGTTCAAATCCTGCTCCCGCAACCAATTTAAATACCCCTCTTATAAATCTATTATTTCTGTTTTACCTCATTACACTTATTAATAAATCTAGTAATACCACACCTCTGTAATAAAATTTTGACTCTCACTCCGAAATATATTTAACAAGAACAATTTAAATCCAATTAAATTAATAAACGGTTTAACTTTTCTTTTTTCAACTCTGTAATCAAGGTAATGAAGGAGTCTGCCGAAAATTTGGTTGTCCGGTAGAGAATGCGATTAAGTAGATCTGCTGATATTGTTTAACATTAAATAAATCAGCTTTAGGCTATAAATATCAAAATGAGCGATATTATTAACTTTAAAGGCACCCTTCTATAAGTTGCACTTCGGGATAACGACCAAAACGATATTGCCGAACAATATCAAACTCTGTTTCAAAAATAATACCATCACCTGATGGCAGTCTGCTTTCCAAATACTCCCCCGCTTGACCTAAATATGGATGTGGCTCTAGCATTAATTGTGGATAAGCATTTATAACATCTTGTTTAGATGCACCAATGCCAATTCCTTTTTCGGTTACTATATTTACGTTATCCATAATATCTATACGCACAACGGTTTCATCAACAATCATGATACCCATCCCTGAATTTTTATCATTAGGTAATAAGTAGAAACAATTTTCAATATTGTTATCTACGGGTTTATCTATGATGAAATTAGGTAAGCGAATTAATGCCTCATCTATCGACATACCAATAGTCACATCATGAAGCTGATTTTCTAAAATACTCTTTTCTGCTGCGAAACTATTTAATACAACAAGACACAATAACAGTAAATATTTCACTTTTAAAAGTCACTTCCCATATTTTCAGACTGACAAGTCGCTGTGTGCCTACCTTTAGCTACTGCACATATGTAACCAGTTTCAGTATTAACTATATAGGTCGTATTCGATTCAAGATAATAATAAGAATCAAAATGCTCACCTTCAGGCAAAGAGTGAATAATATAGTGAGGATCACCCTCACTGGCTAATAAAAATTCAAGCGTTCGCCCGATATCAACATTTGCATCAAAATCGACGTCGTTTAGCAATTGCCCCGCCCTTGAAAAATAATCACGGGTTTGTGCTATATACTCCAATTGTTCAACCGAACTATACTGCTGCCATTGACAACTCCCCTCAGCTTCAGACAATAATTCAATCGAATGACGATAGTGTTCAGTGACGTAAACTTGCTCGGTGTAAGAGAGCATTGCCATATCAATGTTAGCTTCAACAAGCTGCTGTGTTGTGAGTAAGGCTTGATCTAGACTTTTAATCATTTTTGAATCGCATGGCCAACTCAACTTATGATCTACATTTGATATTTCAAAGTCTTTATTCTCAATGCTAGGTAAAATGATCGAAAATTGATTAATTTTTTCTAAATAACGAGAATTAAAAGTAGCCCTCGCAAAGGTGATATAGCTATTTAAGCCATACTCAATAACGATAGGAGAATTAATTAAAGCGTGACCCACCATTATAAATTTAGCTTCTGTTTTCATTATCGCTGCTAGTAAAAACTCACCTTCTTTATCGGAATAAATTACTGACTTAGGATAAGCTCTGTAATATATTTTAGCATTGGAAACTGGTGTAAATTTCACGCTATTATTAGGCGTAAAATGTATCAATTTACCTTTAACTTGTGGCGTTTTATAGGTGGTGCCTATTGTCGGTACACAGCCTGAAAGGGTAATAATAAAGGTTAAGCACGTAACTAACTTTAATCTTTTCTTAATCAGCTTAAGCCGGCTAAACCCGTAAGTCGACATCACTTTTCGCCTTCTTTATTATCATATGTTAATAGGCAAGTACTACTCTTAAATTGTATTGACGGTTGTGGTCCGGGCATTGATAAAGTAAATAAATTAGCTTTAGGCCTATGAAAATAAACTTTGCAATTATTATTAAAAACAATCGTATAACTTGCAAAATCAATACGCTCAAGTGTCTCTGCTACTTTTTCATGCTGTTCAATAAATTCAACAAGTATATTTAAATCACGTAAATTCATCATCGTTGGAGACAATGCACTTTGCGCATTCATTGAAATTAAAAACAAACTAATCGCAAGTAAATACCGACAACAATATATCTTCATTACAATTTTCTCTTTTATAACTTTTAACGTAAATTTATTTTTATGTATCATTATTTTACTGATTATAAATATAGCATCGACCAGATCAATAGCAGAATGATTCAGCTATTTAATTAATAATAATTAAATAGCTGTCCTATTAACTGATATCTTTATTAAATAACGTAAATTGAACTACTTTAGGGAAACTAACATTTTCTTAATATAAATCATTAAATAATCACTAAGTAAACGTCAAGATAATGTAATATAAATGATGAATTTACAAATAGCTGAATAGCTAACAATTAGAGATTATTTTTAATGAGCAACGATTTAACTCATCTTAATGCCGACGGAAATGCTCATATGGTTGACGTCACAGAAAAGGTTGTTACTGAGCGCACAGCCATTGCACAAGCATATATTGAAATGTCTGCACAAACGTTAGCAATGATTGTTGAGGGAAGACACCACAAAGGGGATGTTTTTGCTACAGCGAGAATTGCCGGAATTATGGCCGCGAAAAAAACCAGTGAGCTTATTCCTCTATGCCACCCACTTATGCTGACAAAAATAGAAGTCGACATAGTACCAGAGCTAGAGCAAAATCGTGTAAAGATCACCGCTCTATGCAAACTTTCAGGTAAAACTGGAGTGGAAATGGAAGCGTTAACCGCGGCTTCGACAGCCGCCCTCACCATTTATGATATGTGTAAAGCTGTACAAAAAGATATGATTATTACTAACATTCACTTATGTGAAAAGCGCGGTGGCAAGTCAGGTAACTATCTCCATTCGCCGATAACGGAAGAAAGGAGCTAATAATGATCAAGGTATTATTTTTTGCTCGCCTTCGAGAACAGTTATCTACTGATAGCTTAGAAATATCAGCAAGCAACGCTAAAACCACAGAACAAATTAGACAACAACTTGCTGAAAAAGGTGAATTGTGGGCTAAAGTTATGGCTGCAGATAGCTTGCTTGTTGCCGTTAATCAGCAGATCACTGATTGGTCGCATAGTGTTCATGAAGGTGATGAAGTTGCCTTCTTCCCGCCAGTAACTGGAGGTTAAAGTGATTCGCGTACAACAAAATGACTTTGTGGTTGCTGATGAATATCAAGCACTCGCAGATGATAACAATGATGGCGCTGTTGTTACTTTTATCGGAAAAGTTAGAGACTTTAATGAAGGGCTTGGTGTACAAGGCTTATCATTAGAACATTATCCGGGTATGACAGAAAAAGTATTGTGTAACTTAGAGTCTGAAGCTCGGGAACATTGGCCACTTAATAAAGTGACGATTATCCATCGAGTCGGCGATTTAACACTTGGCGAACAAATTGTTTTTATCGGCGTCACAAGCCCTCATCGTAAAGCAGCCTTTGCCGCTTGTGAGTTTCTTATCGATTTTTTAAAAACCAAAGCTCCTTTTTGGAAAAAAGAACTTACTACTGAAGGTAGTAAATGGTTAGATGCAAAAGCCAGCGATAGTGAAGTTTTACAGCAATGGGCAACAAAATTAACAAACTAGAATAATGAGATATTTATGCTAAAAATTGGACGTTATCAACATTTCAAAGGTAATTTTTACCAAGTACTGCATACAGCAACACACAGTGAAACAGAAGAAACAATGGTGGTATACCAACCTGAATATGGAGACAAAGCCATTTGGGTCAGACCATTAGCTATGTTTGACGAAACGATTGAAAGAGATGGGAAACATATTAAACGCTTCCAATATGTCGGTTAACAATGGCGTTTTAAGGGAATGAATTAATTCCCTTTTATTTATCTACTCGCCATTATCATGGTGATCTTATCTAACGTTGAATTTTAGCTTAGATAAGGGTTCAAACATAAAACATGATTTAAAACTTAGTAAACGTTATTTTGCTCAACTCATTAAAGTGTTTCAATATAAAAGTAACGCTATTTAACTTAACGAATTTAATTGGCTGTTATGTGACGGAAAAGCATTTGCAATTCAATAATATCGTGTACAAAATGATGACCACAATAATAATAAAATAGAAAAAACTCATGGCGATGAAAATAGCATTAAACTCGCAACATTTAACTCCTACGCTTTCATCCCAACGTATTTACCTTAGGCCAATAACCATAGCAGATTATCCAGCAATTAAAGTCTATCGCCAAGATCCACAAAATTGCCGCTATATTCGTCCTTATGAAAGTGATGATGCGCTCAAAGTAATAGTTCAACAGTTATCCCAAGCATGGCATTTAACTGCAGAAAATTGGAACGGTTTAGCTATATGTATGCAAGACGATGACGCTCTTGTCGGTGAGATTGCTTTTCGTATAGATGATTGGCAAAGCCAACGAGCAGAAATAGGTTACCGTTTGAGTGAAGCTGTTGCTGGAAAAGGGATATGTACCGAGGCTGTTAACCTACTAATAGGTTATCTATTTGAAGAATTCGGTTTTTATAAGCTTATTGCTAAATGTGATACAAGGAATATCGCCTCATGCCGAGTGTTGGAAAAATTAAACTTTACAAGAGAAGGCTTTTTTAAACAGCACTACCTTATGGGTGATGAATGGACAGACCAATACGATTACGGTTTATTAGTAAGTAATTGGTTAGAGAGTAACCATCTTAAAAAGTAAAACATCAAATACTGCCATTGACTCTATCGCACGTAAAAATTCAACAAAAACGTGATTCTGGTGCTATTTATCAAGCAATACGCCCTATTAACGATAAACTGTTAGGGCAGCGCGTTGGTCCAGAGTAAAAAGAGCCACGTACTAATTTTTTCATGTAAGGTCGCCGAGAAAATCTTCGTGGAGAAGCGTTTATTAAAGAGCTTTATAGTGAAACAAATTTACAGCAAGCATTTGACTTATTTACTAAATCGGCAAGTTATGGTGATGTTCAGAGGCAAGTAAATCTTGCACATATGTATATCAATGGTCAATACGTAGAAAAAGATCTTAACAAAGCACTTTATTGGCTCAACCAAGCATCACTGCAAAGCCATAAGTCAGCAATTTTAAAATATGAAATTGTCTGTAAACAACTTCCATCTTGCGAAACTTATGACTTTTTTTCAAAACTTAATTGCAGCGGGTGTAAATGTTAAGGGCCGAGAATTAAACACCAAAGTGATCACTGATAATTAATACTGTGATTACTTATAAATAATAGCTACTCATCGTTAATCGTTAATCGTTAATCGTT
Source organism: Cognaticolwellia sp. (assembly GCA_049642265.1). GTDB lineage: Bacteria > Pseudomonadota > Gammaproteobacteria > Enterobacterales > Alteromonadaceae > Cognaticolwellia. The sequence continues at coordinate 29,458 of JBAROR010000042.1, forward strand.
AAAATAATTTTACCTATATTTTCATTATTTAACATTACGTTATGAGCAGCTTCTACATCTTGCCAAGGGTATTGTTGATAAATAACAGGGCTGAGTATTCCTTGTTCTAGATATTGGTAAAAATCAGTTATAAAAGCATTCATTAGGCTAGTTTTATAATCGTCACTTCTGCTACGTAAAGTCGTGGCATGAATGTTTATCCGTTTACCCAACATTTTAGCGACATCGATATGCTCGGAAAAACGTCCACCTAACATTGAAATAATGACTATATGACTATCTAAAGCACATAAATCGATGTTCTTAGCTAAGTATTCACCTGCAACTACATCTAAAATAACATCATAATTCTGTTTGTTCTGCAAAGACCACGTAACAAAGTCTACTTGCTTGTAGTTTATAGTCTCATCTGCGCCTAGCGCACGACAAGTCGTTGCTTTCTCTTTATTACCAACGGTAACCGTTACATGACAGTTATGTTGTTTTGCCAGCTGTATAGCGGCCGTACCAACACCGCTTGCGCCAGCATGTATGAGTACTTTAGCTTTTGGCTGTAAATTAGCGATGGTAAATAAGCACTGGTAAGCCGTTAAGAAAGCTTCTGCAATTGCCGCGCCCTGCACATAAGAAAAATTGCTGGGCAATGCAATTAAATGAGCTGTTTTCACCTTAACGAATTCTGCATAAGCACCTCCGGGCACAATTGCAAAAACCCTATCACCTATTTGCCAGTTTTGTTGCTTCGAGCCAAGGGCTACAATTTCACCGCAAGCCTCAATGCCGAGTATTTCTGACTCACCTGGTGGTGGTGGGTAACTCCCTTGTTTTTGTAATATATCAGCGCGATTTACACCAATAGCCTTCACCTTAATTAAGCATTCATCGTTACTTATTTCAGGTTTTTCTATTTCATCAATATACAGCTTTTGCTGCTCAGTAATAGCGATATAACGCAATGTATTTCCTTTTATTATCTTATATTTAAAGCAATGTTTTGCCTAAATAACCTTATTAGAATAGTGCTGAGAGTTAGCTAATACCAAAAAATTGATGTTCTTGCCATGGTACTTGCTTTGATACTATATGATCAACTTGAGCTTGTGGTGGACCATGAGCCAACCACACAAGCATTTTATCAACTTCATTTTCATCACCACATATTAATATTTCAACACCACCATCGGTTAAATTACGTGCATAGCCGCTTAAACCATGATCAATGGCAACTTGCTGGCTAGAAGCCCGAAAGTAAACTCCTTGTACTTTGCCACTTACATGCGCCATGTAACTTACATTCATATACAACACCTTACCAATAGCATAACTATGGTTGTTTTTACTTTCATTCCCAATCCAGCCATAAAATGAAAAATAGTTAAAATAGAACATTGCGCCAACGTCCTGCATTGACTAGAATCGCGCAATTATTATTGTTAATTATAAGTATAGCCATATGTCAGCAAGAATTTATTTAAAAGTTGCTCGTGAAAAATCATTACGCCGAAAACATCCTTGGATTTTTTCTCAAGCAATTAACAAAATTAAAGGCAACCCTTTACTTGGTGATACCGTAGATGTCTTTGATAACAAGGGCACCTGGCTAGCTAAAGGCGCTTACTCTCCTGAATCTCAAATTAGAATTCGCGTGTGGAGCTTTGATATTGATGAAGAAATAGACAGTAATTTTTTTCGTAATAAATTGTTAAGCGCACAAAAACGACGTGATTGGTTCATCGAAAAAGGTGGTTTAACCGGCTATAGACTTATTGCTGGTGAATCTGACGGCCTACCAGGAATCACTATAGACAAATACGACAACTTTATTGTCTGTCAATTACTCAGTGCAGGTGCTGACTTTCATCGCTACACTTTAGTGGAATGCCTAAAAGAACTTTATCCTGGTTGTTATATTTATGAGCGTTCTGATGTTGATGTCCGTAAAAAAGAAGGTTTAGAACCAGTAACAGGTTGGTTAACTGAGCCTCGTGATTCAACCGAATGTATTATTGAAGAACATGGCATTAAAATTCATGTTGACGTAGCGCAAGGTCATAAAACAGGATTTTATTTAGATCAACGTGATTCTCGCCTTGCTGCCGGTAAATATTCCAAAGATAAAAGCGTATTAAACTGCTTTTCTTATACCGGTACTTTCGCGCTGCATTGTGCCGCAAATGGCGCAAAAGAAGTTATCAACGTCGATGTTTCTGAATCAGCACTAGAGCTAGCTAAGAAAAACGTAGAGCTTAATAATTTAACAGATAAGAATATTTCTTTTGTGAAGGCTGATGTTTTTAAATTACTACGCCAATATCGCGAAGAAAAACGCACTTTTGATATGATTATTCTTGATCCCCCTAAGTTTGTTGAATCAAAAGCACAACTTACGGGCGCTTGTCGTGGCTACAAAGATATCAACATGCTAGCAATGCAATTACTGAAACCTGGCGGTACGCTATTAACCTTTTCTTGCTCAGGCTTAATGGAATCAAGTTTATTTCAGAAAGTGGTTGCCGATGCGGCATTAGATGCGAAAAGAAATGCTTACTTTGTCGATAGATTACACCAAGCGGCAGATCATCCGGTGTCGTCGAATTACCCTGAAGGTTATTATCTTAAAGGGCTAGTGTGTCAAGTTGAATAACGCACTTATATAACAATTAAGTTATAAAAATTAAGTTATAAAAATTAAGTTATAAAAATTAAGTCGTAACTAAGTGTTAGTTACGACTTATTATATTTAATCAATTTCAGTGATATTAACACCAATCAAGTAACAGTTAGCGCTCTCTTCTGTAACTCTAACCACCTTACCTTTCACATCGAGTGGTTGCACTGTATTACTCGCCGATTGAACACTTATTCGTACCGCGGTATTCATTTCTAAGGGATGTGTCATTTCAATCGCAATACCCGTTGCACTTAAATCACGACAGGTAGCTAAAATTTTACTATTAGCTTCATCATCAATAATGGTCACGGTCACTTCACTATTTAGCATCATGCGATAAAAGTTACGTTTATCATCGTAATTAACCATTACTACTCCAATGTATTTTTATAGTTGGTATTATTTATACTAACCGAGACCATCACTGTCAAATCATTGTACTAAAATTACGCATATTCTTTGAGGTAGTTCAATATTCTCTTAGCTGAAATTGGATATGGCGTTTTTAAATTTTGTGCAAAAAGTGATACTCGCAACTCTTCAACCATCCAGTAACCTTGCGCTATTTCTTTGCGTAGCGGCTGTCCTTTGGGTTGTTGCGCAACTAAACTATCCAGTGCGTTTTGTACCTTATCAACTTCTAGCATTTTCAATCTGTCTTGATTCGGATCTATTTGCAGTTTTTCTAATCGGCGTAGCATTGCCGTTAAATAACGCGCAATATCATCTAAGCGCTGATAGCCTGCTTTGGTAACAAAACCTTTAAATACAACAGCCTCCAACTGGTTTTTTATATCACCATGTGACTGCACAACATTTAACGACATCTTACCTTTCATTTTTTTGCGTACGTCGTGCGCCAAACTTAACACACGCTCAACCTTAATCGCGGCGCTTAATACACAATCAGCAATTTCAGCCCGTACATGCTCCTTGCACGCCTCAAATTCAGCTTGTGCACGCGGTAACTCACCATATTCATTCACTAAAAACTGGCAACCAGCAACAATACAATCATCGAGTAAATCATTAATAGAGCCAAAAGGATTAAAGTACAGTCCCAATTTAGCTTTGTTAGGCAGTTTTTGTTGTAAGTATTTTACTGGAGACGGAATGCTCAATAAAATAAGTCGACTTACGCCATCAAGCATCGCTTGTTCAGCTAAGCTTTCATGTTCAAACAACTCTATTGCGACTGATTTGTTTTTATCAACTAATGCCGGAAATGCTTTAATAGTAATATTAGCGACTTTCTTTTCGTAGCTTTTCGGTAAGTTGTTAAAGTCCCACTTATCGATGTCACTGCGCTCAATGCCCTTATCAGCGACCTTTTTAATAGATGCTTGCACTTTCCCTTGCAGGCTATCTTTCAATTCATCAAGATTCCTACCTTGCTTGAGCAACTTGCCGTGTTCATTAACAATTTTGAAATTCATCAATAAATGTGGCACTAGCTCAACACCTTGCCAAGCATCTTCAGGCAACCGTACACCGGTCATGCGCAACAACTGTTTTTCAAGCGCGGCAGTTAATGCAACATCAGCCGTTGCTATGGCTGCTAAACATGCTTCAGCATAGTTTGGTGCCGGTACAAAGTTACGTCTTAATGACTTAGGTAAAGCACGTATTAATGCGGTGATAAGTTCAAGCCGTAAGGCCGGAATTAACCAATCGAAACCTATGTTTTCAATTTGGTTTAGTATGCCAACGGGTATTATCACGCTAATACCATCATCAACATCACCGGGGCTAAAGTGATAACTCAACGGCAACGTTAAACTCCCTTGTTGCCATGTTTCAGGGTATTCGTTTGCTGATAACTTCACCGCACTTTCTTTTAACAAAAAAGCTTTGGTAAAGTTTAATAATTTCGCGTCAGACCGCTTTTGTTTCTTCCACCAAGCTAAAAAGCTACGTTGGCAAATAGCACTTTCAGGTAATTTCTCATGATAAAAATCGACTAACTGCTGCTCTTCTATCAGAAAATCTTTACGTCGAGCTTTTTGCTCTAACGCTTCAATTTCATCAACGAGTTGGCGATTATCTTTTAAAAACGCTTCTTTAATGGTGCTATCACCGTTAACTAAGGCTTCACGAATAAAAATTTCACGACAGGTATCAGGTTCAATGCGATTAAAGTTAACGCTACGTTTGCCAACAATAATAAGGCCATACAGCGATACTTGCTCGAACGCCATTACAGCGCCCTGCTTCTTCTCCCAATGTGGTTCACTGTAGCTACGCTTAACTAAATGCTCAGCTAAAGGCTCTAACCACAACGGGTCTATTTTTGCAGCCATACGGGCAAATAAGCGACTCGTTTCAACTAACTCTGCTGCCATTAACCATTTAGGCGATTTTTTAGCGAGCGCGGAGCCAGGGAAAATAAAGAACTTGCTACCACGAGCACCTTTATATTCACGATTTTCATCTTGTTGCCCTAGGTGACTTAGCAACCCTGATAATATCGCTTGATGAACAATATCTAAATTCGGGTTAGTGGCATTTTTCTCCGCTTCTTCAGATAAGTCTAATTCGATACGACTCATCGGAATTTTTAATTCGCGTAACGAATGCGTTAGTTGACTGTAAATATCTTGCCATTCACGAATACGCACATAAGATAAAAACTCTTTCTGACATAAACGACGAAATTGATTATTGGTTAATAGCTTTTGCTGTTCTTCAACATAGTCCCACAGCTTTAATAAGCTAACAAAATCAGAGTGCTTATTTTTAAAACGGCCGTGTTTTTCATCTGCCGCTTGTTGCTTTTCATGTGGTCTTTCTCGAGGGTCTTGAATACTCAAGGCACTAACAATAATAAAAATTTGTTCGATACAGCCTAAATCCGCGGCAGTTAAAATCATTTTAGCTAAACGCGGATCAATCGGAAATTTAGATAATGAGCGACCAATAGGGGTTAACTTCACTTGGTTTGAGCTGCCATCTATCGCGGCCAGTTCTTCAAGTAATTTTACGCCGTCATTAATATTGCGGTTATCAGGTGGCTGAACAAAAGGAAAATCAGCAATTTCACCTAAATCTAAAGCTAACATTTGCAATATAACGGTAGCTAAATTGGTGCGCAGTATTTCAGGGTCGGTAAATTCAGGACGATTAGAAAAATCTTCTTCCGAATATAAACGAATACAAACACCTGATGACACACGACCACAACGACCTGCACGCTGGTTCGCACTGGCTTGTGAAATAGGCTCTATTGGCAAGCGTTGTACTTTAGTGCGGTAACTATAACGCGAAATTCTGGCGGTACCGGGGTCAATAACATATTTAATACCCGGCACAGTTAAACTGGTTTCTGCCACGTTAGTTGCCAGTACAATATTACGACCCGTGTGTGGCTTAAAAATTAAGTTTTGCTCAGCAACGGTTAAGCGAGAATATAACGGCAAAATATTAGTGTGGCGTAAGTTCGCTTTTTCTAGTGCTCTTGCGGTATCACGAATTTCACGTTCACCGTTAAGAAATACCAATATGTCGCCGCTGTCATCAGCGCCTAATTCATCAACAGCATTGAGAATACCTGAAATAATATCAGCGTCGCCTCTACCTTCACCACTGCTGTCATCAGACATTTCATTCAATGGGCGATAGCGCATTTCAACGGGGAATGTTCGGCCTGACACTTCAATAATTGGCGCAAGTTCGCCCTTTTCATTAGCAAAATGCTTAGCAAATTTTTCGGGGTCAATCGTCGCCGAGGTAATGATGATTTTTAAATCTGGGCGTTTAGGTAAAATTTGACGTAAGTAACCCAAAATAAAATCAATGTTTAAACTACGCTCATGCGCTTCATCAATAATTAAGGTGTCGTACTGACGTAACAGACGATCTTTTTGCATCTCAGCGAGTAAGATACCGTCAGTCATCAACTTGATATAACTTTTTTCGCTGACTTGGTCGTTAAAACGTACCTTATAACCGACCGCGTCGCCTAGTTTGGTATTGAGTTCATCAGCAATACGGTTGGCAACAGTTCTAGCCGCAATACGTCGTGGTTGAGTATGGCCAATAATGCCATCAATACCGCGCCCCAGTTGTAAACATATTTTTGGAATTTGCGTAGTTTTACCTGAGCCAGTTTCACCCGCAATAATAACGACTTGGTTCTCTTCAATGGCTTTGGCAATAACGTCAACGTTTTGTGAAACGGGTAAACCTTCGGGATAACTCACTTTCGGTAAATGAGCGAGGCGAAGTTTTTTGTTGGCTATTGATTGCTGAATTGATGCCGCCACTTGCGCAAGCGCTTTTTGTTGCTTGTCAGCATGAGTGATTTTTTTAACGCCCAATAAGCGCTTTCTAATACGCGCTTTGTCTGAGAGTTTAACTTGATGCAAGGTGTCAAAAAGTGATTTTATTGTATGTGTGTCACTGTGTGTACCTGCGGCTTTATCTACAGGCTTTTTAGTGGCTTTTTCGGTGACTTTATCAGTGACATTATCAGTGCTTTTTTCAGCATTATTTTTAACAACAATAGACTTCGCGGGGTTCACAGTGGACAAAACAGACTCAAAACAAATAACAAAAAAACTATATTAACAGGTAAATAATGGCAAATGAATATTTATAAGCAGTAATGCGCTAACAAAAGTTAACGTAATACTGCGCTAGGTCGGTTGATAGCCCTGATAAACGGTTAACTTTTATAACCTGAACGTAAATGCAGGTCGATGGCACGAAGCACATCCGTACGAGATATAATACCAACTAAGTTTTGTTGGTCATCTACCACAGGATATACCTTAGGCTTGTTTTTCAGCATTTGCTGACCTAACTCAATCACACTATCGTAAGGCTTTACAGTTAACACATCTTTATTCATTAAATCAGCAACATCTGCAATATGCTGATTGTGGTAAATAGTTTCTAGCATCTTGGCTAAAACATCACTTTCGGATAAAAAACCAACGAGCTGATTATTTTTATCAATAACAGGGCCGCCAATTTGTTTGGTTTTTAAAAACCGTAGCGCCGCCTCTTCTATTACCATTTCTGGCGTGAAAGTCACAGGATAATGGTCCATATATTCTTTTACTTGTAATGATTCCATAAGGGATCCCTAAAAATTAAAATAATACTTAATGCCTAAATACCTAATACTGTTTTCACATCAAAAGTCGCTCATTTAATTAATATAATTGCTATAGCCACTTATCATTAACTGTAGACGCATTTGCTAATAAATCATCTGTTTAGCAAGATTTTTTATTAAATTTTAAATTTTACTCGCCTTACTATAAATCAAGTTATTACCGACAAGGTTGCCTTGTAAACTATTGTTAATTTACAAAAGCCAATAAGGTAGGCTGCGTACTTGTTGAAAGTGACTGTTCAATGCTTTTATATGCGTTAACAAAGTCTTTTCTCAAATGCGACTTTAAGTGCCCTTTAACACTTTTAATTGGCTCTTTTTTCAAAACACAAAATAGTGCTAAAGCATATAAGGTTTCAGGCTCAGTCAGTGCTGCTTGACGATTTAAGCTAGCATTATTACATGAGCCACAACCGCCTTTAAATTGATAGGCTGTATTAGCAAAAATAACACCAAAGCCCATAAAACAAGCGACTAAATCAATTGCTTGCGGTAAGTAATCTTTCCCACCCGGAGGTAATACTTTATTAGAGACAACTAAAATACTGGCCAGTGCTTGGCTAATGCCAGCAATTAAATCTTGGGGTTGATTCACTTGATTAGGGGTAAAGCCTAAGGTTAATGGTTCACTATTTTCAGCCACTACAATTTCGGCCTGATCACCACGAACAACAGCGCCTAAGCGTAAATTTTCAATAGGCGTACTCATGCTTGGCGCGGAAGAAGTCAGTTGTATCGGCCACTTTTGCATGCCGGCATAGTTTTTCGTGTTATTGAACATCGCTTGCGCCATTTCATCGATACTACTCACCGTACCCGGATAAAATTCATTGCTCGGCAGGATCAACCGCGTTTCTTCTTTAAGCACATTTATATCAAAATTTTCAATGGCCCAAGCAAAGGTATCGAGTATCCAATTTTTGGTGTTTTCGTCGATAATTTCTTTTGGGCTAAACAGTTTTGCCAACATAATTGCTACTACTTTTAAATCAATTGTCTTTGCTTGCGTTTATCGAATTTTAAAACGGTAAAATCAAGCAAAGCGAATAAAGGGTTAATATTATTTATACTGAAGGCTTAAATACTCATACCTAGCCATTACTAGCTAACTACCAGCTAATTAGTAGACTTTTGAGCTAACGCCCATTGCCAAGCCTTAGTGTTATATAAAGGTACGGTTGATAGTGAATGATGATGACTACCCGACGACTCCTTCGTAGAATAAGACAGGTAAATCAGGGTTTTATTTTCAGCATCATAAATACGTCTGACTTTTAAGCTCTTAAATAGAATACTTTTTGACTCTTTAAAGACCACTTCACCATTTTTTGAGCGATCAATTTTGGCTAAATCTTCTGCTGATATTTCACCCGTTTGTCGACAAGCAATACTCATATCAGACGGATCGGAGAAATCTAAATCAGCTTCAACATGGCTAATATGACAAGTAACACCTTTAACTATTGGGTCTTGCTTTGCATTTATCACCACATCTTTAGTGGTAAATAAACCTAAGCTAACTTTACCAACATCATCTGAACAACCCGCTAATGTCATTAACAACACAAGGCCTAAGCTAATTTTTGTTGATACAACTGTTTTTGATTTTTTCGAGCTATTTATTTTTTTAATCATCTTTAAAAATTCCAACAAATTCTTCTCCATTTGACGATTTACTCGCGCGATACATACCGGTGCTATTAAATGGCATAGCGATATTGCCTGCTGGGTCGATAGCGATGATACCGCCTGAGCCACCAGCTTTGACTAAAACATCATTAATCACCACATCAGCTGCTTTTTCAAGGCTTATCCCCTGATACTGCATGCGCGCACAAATATCTGCGGCAACATGATAACGAATAAAATATTCACCATGACCGGTCGCAGAGACCGCACAACTCTCATTATTAGCATAAGTGCCTGCACCGATAATAGGTGCATCACCAATTCGACCAAAACGTTTTGCTGTCATGCCGCCGGTACTAGTGCCAGCAGTAAGTGTACCTGATTTATCCAGTGCTACCGCGCCAACGGTGCCATATTTATATTCATTACCTAGGCTTTTATGCGCTGCTTGAAAGTCTTTTAACTCTTTCTCTTGCTCGGCCAATTTCTTTTTAGCTTTTAATAATGACTGATATCTCGCATCGGTATCAAAATAACTATTATCAACCAAGGCTAACCCTTGTTGCTTAGCAAACACTTCAGCCCCAACGCCGCTGAGCATGACATGTACCGATTTCTCCATCACTTTTTCAGCTAAAGCTATTGGGCTTTTTATAGTTTTTACACCAGATACCGCACCGGCATTTAAGGTTTTACCATTCATGATTGACGCATCAAGTTCGTGCTCGCCATCAAAAGTGTAAACAGCACCTTTACCAGCGTTAAACAATGGCGAGTCTTCCAGAATTTGAATGGCCGCAATAACAGCAGCCTGGCTAGACTTTCCTTCTGCTAATAAGGCATAACCGGTATCACGGGCTTGCTTCAACTTAGTTTCATAAGCTAAACGTTTTTCATTGGTCATTTTACTTCTATTTATTGTACCCGCACCGCCGTGAATTGCGATGGCGAAAGCCTGTTCTTGCTGAGCTTGGGCTGTGTTAACCATTAATAACTGCGAAGTAGCTACCGTTAAAACAGTCGCTAAAAGGAAAGGCTTATTCATAATATCTCGCGTGATACTTATTGTTAAATAGTGATGTAACAACAATGTGCGATAAATTTTCTGAATTTACAAGCATTGAACGTATGCAAAAGTTGACTCGATGTAGACAAAAATTCACGCTTTGGTTATTGTACTGGTCATACCAAGTAATAATTTATCATTTTATTTATAGGCAAAGCGCTTATACAGCCAAGGACGCCCATGACTGAGCAACGAGTAAGTGTAGAGATCATCGATAACATCGCCCATGTAAAGCTCAATAGAGCAGACAAGCTTAACTCGCTAGACATGCCAATGTTTATTGCCATTCGAAATACCATAAAAAATCTCCGCAAAAATCGAGATATTCGAGCGGTGATCGTATCAGGCAACGGTGACGACTTTTGTTCAGGTTTAGATGTGAAATCGATTATGAAATCACAAAAAAACATGATTAAACTGCTATTTAAGGCACTGCCTTGGCGAGCAAACTTGGCTCAAATAGTTTCTACGGGCTGGCAAGATATTCCGGTACCGGTTATTTGCGCCATTCATGGCCGTTGTTGGGGTGGCGGCTTACAAATAGCATTAGGTGCAGACTTTAGATTTGCCACGCCTGACAGCTCCTTATCTATTTTAGAAGGTAAATGGGGCTTAATTCCGGATATGGGCGGCACCATTGCCCTGCGTGATCTAATCGCTATTGATCAAGCAAAAAAACTCGCCATGACAGCAGAAATGTTTAGCGGCGAACAAGCGCTAGCCTTAAATTTAGTCACTGAAATAACCCCTACACCACTCGCCGATGCGCAAGCGTTCGCTCTTTCTTTATTACCACTATCGCCAGATGCTATTGCAGCGAATAAAAGACTCTACAATAAGAGCTGGCAAAGCAGTAAAGGTTGGGCATTATTTCGAGAATCTTATTACCAGTTGAAAATATTAATGGGTAAAAATGTTCATCGAAAAATTTATAATCAAACCCATGATGCTGAACAACATAAAGCATTTTTACCACGAAAAAAATGGTAGCCGAAACTGAACACAAGTTGTGGATGCACAATGTAATGAATGAATAAATACTGAGGTAGGTTCTAATAACATGGAAATAAAAATTGATGATTTAACTGGCGGTGAAGTCATCTCCTTGCTAGAAGAACATTTAGCCGATATGTATGCTACATCGCCTGCAGAAAGTGTTCATGCTCTTGATATAACAGCGCTAAAAGATCCATCGATAACATTTTATAGCTGTTGGAAAGACACAACATTATTAGGATGTGTGGCATTACGAGAGCTTGATGCCAACCATGCAGAACTCAAGTCAATGCGCACCGCTTCAAATGCGCGTCAACTGGGTGTGGCTTCAATGTTAATGCAGCACATTTTAGCCATAGCGACAGAACGCCATTATCAAAAAATCAGTTTAGAAACCGGCTCAATGGATTTCTTCCAACCGGCTAGGCAGCTTTATAAAAAATATGGGTTTGAATACTGTGGGCCATTTGGCGACTATCAACTAGACACTAATAGTAAGTTCATGTCGCGTAAGGTTTAATGCAGATGTTGTCACTAAAACTCGAATAGAGGTTTTAGAATCAAAGGATGCAATCTAATCTAACAAGCTAAAATCCACCATAACGGTGGTTAATAAATCACATAAGCATGTTTTCTTAGTCAGTAAAGGTAGTTAGTTTTATATTTCTTATGACAAAACCTACCATTTCCCAGCACTTTTTAAATAATAATAGGCTCTATAAATTTAGTCTTTTAGCGTTCGACCGATGGTTTAGTCACTGTTTCTGATGAAATAACCCGTGCTTTGCTGTTAGCTCTTTTTTTCTTTTTCGAATTTTTATTCGCTAAAACTATCGTATTAATAAACTCTGCTGATTTTTTGCTGGGATTATAAGCGAGCTTAATAGTTTTACCGTTATATTCAATAATATCGCCGTGACGAACTTTTTTACGCTTTTGAACGACAACTTCATTATTTACTAAAACATTACCTTCACTGATCATGGTTTTAGCTTCACCGCCACCGCCAACCATATTGGCAATTTTGAGTAGTTTACAAAGTTCTATGGGTTCAACACAGATGTCGATAATTGGGTGTTCAGACATGAAATACGCCTAATAATTTTAAATAATAATATTGTTAAATTTTAACATGTATTAAATAAAACTTATATTAAGGATTATTTATAATGATGGGCTAGCATAGGTGTTAAATCGGTGATGCAGGAATATATCAAAATTTGATTTTCTCGCTTAATCACAAGCGATTACATATGGAGATAATAAAAATATGAATGCTAGAAATTTATGCATAGTTTATTTAGTACTTATAACGCATTTAAAGGACAAAAAAATAGTTGGTTTTTTCTCCTGTATCGCTTATTTTAATCAACTATTTTTAACCTCTTAATGAGGTGTTAGGAGTATCATTTGCTTCAATGGTTTATTCGTAATATTTCTTTATTGATTAGCGGTTTAGTTTTACTGCCACTTGCTATATATGCGTTAATAATGCTTATTGCTTTTAGTTATATTTTTTCCAAGGGAGACTCGTTGTTAGCTACTATTTTTATGTTGCTTATTGGCCTTTATGCAATAGTTTTCGGAGTGTCTGTTAGGCTATCGCTGTTAAGCTACAAAAAGAACGGAAACTATGCCTATTGGGACTTTGTTCCTATGATATATTTCTTTCTTGTGACTATTTCTTTTTATTGGGGGAAAATCTAGTGTTCACTTGCACCTAACAATAGCGTTAAACGGAAATGAACCTCCCCCACTAAAGCGGACATAAAATATAACATAAGATGTTAACATCTTAAGACTCAGGTCTCGAATGTGACATTAGCTAGCTACCTGAGACAAAGTACCACTAACAGCAATGAGCTTGCAGAAAAATCGTATCTATCGGAAAAAATAGCTATACCTAGCCGCTATTTCTAATCAATGTTTCTAATCAATATGTTCTAATCAATATGACCCACGCTTCTGCATTGGCATAACTGAAAACTCAAAAAAGGTCTATCTACTGGTTAGGTCTATGACAAGTTAAACCACACACTTTTCTCAAGTATTACCCAACTAAATCAGTGATGTAGTCATACTCTTATTATCGCCCTACTTTTCTAAAATATCGTTTAAGAACCTTGCTTCTTCACGGGCATAAAATAATTTATTTTCAAACTTACGCCAACCATGTCCCTCATCTAAAAAGCGAATATAATCAGCTCTAACACCATTTTTTCTTAGGGTTTTTACCATGACTTCAGTTTCTGAAATATCAACTCTAGGATCTCTAACACCATGAGAATAAAGTACAGGTACATCAATTTCATTCGCTTGTCTGATAGGAGAGTTCTTACTGTAATATTCAAACCATTTAACATCATTAATATCACCATACTCTATTAAGTCACTCGCTTTTAACGCGGGAGAAGCAATTTGCAATGCTGTGACCCAATCCGACACCCCATAAAGTGATATACCTGCAATGAAATTTCCAGGGTAATTTGCCAAGGCAGCATTTACTGCATACCCACCATATGACCCCCCCCTAATCACAGCGCGTTCTGTGTCGACACTACCATCTTTTTTCAGAAAATTGAGCATATCAACAAGATCACGAATGCTATGTAACCTATTTTTTTGATCATCTAAAGTAACATAGGTATGTCCAAAGCCAATTGAGCCTCGTACATTTGGATAAAATACGGCAATACCACGTCCAAGTAAATATTGTGCTTGTGGGCTAAATATCGGGCGAGACTGACTTGTTGGCCCGCCATGAACAGAGAAAACTACAGGAGGAAGGCCTTCGCCTTTAACTGTTTCTGGCTTCGGTAAATAAAGCAGTCCTTGCAATTGAACACCGTCTCTAGCATTCATGATAATACTTTTAGGTTCTATTAAATTGTCAGAGTCTATTCCAGCCATATTTGTTTGAAACACGGTTTGTTCAACCCGTTTTTCTAGATCGACAACGATAACTTCGCCAGGATTTTTCCATCCATTTACAGATATAACAGCTTTATTGACATTAGCATTGCAAGATACATTAATAACACCTTTTGAATTTTCAGCGAGTGCGTTAATTTTATGAGTTTCATTATCCTTTAAAAAAAGTTCGCTATAACCGCCTTGGTTAACACTCCAAAGTAAGAACCTATTATCTTTACCACACAATTCTACATATTCAATATCACCTTTAGCTTTTATCAAGGTACTAAAACCTTCACCTAAACGATAGTAACGTAGCGATGAATAATTTGAGTCAAGGTTGCTCGACAAATAGAATCCTTTACTATCATTTGTCCAACTAATACCACCACGGGTATGTGCAGCTCTTCGCTTCGGCACAGAAAGTGGTTTTAAATGATTTGTTCCGACAGTAACTACATAAAGGTTATCTGAATCTTCACCAACGAGTTCACTTACTATTATCTGCTTACCATCAGGTGAAACTGAATGAGCGAACAAGCCCATTTTACCAAACAATAAAAGTTTGCTATCACCATTAGTGAGATCGGCTTGATATATGTCGTAGTCCAACTTATTTCTTTCAGACGATGCATAAACAATGGTGTTTTCATCCATAAAATCTCCAAACACCCGAAAGCCACCAGAAACCGATGGCAATACAAGCGACTCTTGATGGCCGTCTGCACTTATAAGGTAATATGCTTCTTGTTCATCACCATTATTATCTGCTCCGTAAATTATATTATTTTGATCCTTTGCCCATCGATAAAAAGTCACTCCATTCCCAAAAGTTAATTGTTTAGGCTGGCCACCTTCAACTGGCATAGACCAAAGCTGCTCTTTTCCCGTAATTGACCAAATAAAAGCGATGGTTTTTCCATCATACGATAAAGAAACATTTCTTGGAGCTTGATTTAACACTGCAAAGTATCTAGAAATATCTGCGGATTTTTCTCCGGCAAGACTGATAGAAAGGCTTTCACTAGACGGCTCTATTGCCTTAATATTTTCATCATAACCTGACATTCCCCCAGCAGAAAATCCTATGATTTCATCAGTTGTGTTAGCACATGATATTAAGCTTATTATAAGAGTTAACAGTAAAAACAGTTTAGAAAAATGCATTTTGTCTGGCATCCTTATTTTATGCATAATGTCTGATTATTAGGCAAGATAAATGAATAACTAAGTGTAGGGTTAGATCGATAATACTTCAACGCACACGACTAGAACATTAATCTACAATAGAAGCCAAAGTATCAAAATTAACATATCAGCGATTATTAGCTGCAGGAAAACCTAAGAAAGTAGCCTTTATTGCCTGTATTAATTGCCTGTATTAGAAAGATGATTGTGATCTTAAATTCTATGCTAAGAGATGGGGTAATGTGGGAAGCGCCAAAAGTGTAAAATTAACTATTGACGCCATAGTCTCTTGTTAGGGCGATTACTCGTAAGCCCCCATCAGATAACCACTGTGACATTTACCTGTAGGTTTCTGTGTTATTACTTTTTCATTGGTTTTGGTGTTAATAAAGTTATATTCACAGTTAGGAAAGTACTCTATTAAATAGGTACCTTCTTTTTCTGGAATAAAAGCCAAGAGATTTTTACAATATTGTCCTGGATACACAACTTCAGCAGTAAACTCAAAACGTTCAAAAAGTTCAAATGAAACTACTCGTCCAGCATCGACTTTAAAATTTAGCTTTTCAGTCTTAACTTCCTTCCCTAAAGAGCCAACATATTCCCCATTTGGACTAGCAGAACATTCAATGCCATCAAAAACAGAAACCGCCGTATATAATTTAAGAGGTTCTTTAAGAACAATCTCAATATCAGCAGCATTAGTTGATTGAGGATTTTTATATGCTGTTGCACAACTAGCTAATACAAAACTACTTAATAACACAAAATATTTATTCACACTAATTTACCTATAAAAGTTGTTTAATTTAAAGTGAGCGATAAAAATAGTCTGATGAATATTATCCGCGCCCTAACGCCCAAATAACAAGCTGTTTTAAGTCCTTGTTTATCTGCTTGTTATGTACACTTACCATTTGAGTCATCGTTTAAGCTTCTAGTGAACATACCACTAAAAATATTTAAAATACCTTCAAGAGCATCTGAATTTTGACTGTTTTTAATTTTATTCCCGTGAATATCACTCTTGTTTTTATTCTCATTTCTCTCGAGTGCATTATCACCCGCACCAGCAACAAAATCACATGCAACATTCGTTGGCTTAGTTGTTGAGCACCCCCAAAAAAAAAGTAAAAATGATATTATGATAATTTTTGATGAAACCTTCGAGAACATACAAACTCCATGTGTTCATACCAACGCCTAAATAACAGACTAAGTAATAGTTGGCTAAAATTGTGTAGCGAAGCGTAGCCAACTGTTACGTGTCCTTGTTGATTTTGTTATGTGTAATTTACTCTGCTGCCTCAGCAATCATTTGATTACGCCAAACAACAATACTTTTCCATTTTTCATTAGTTACACCATTGTGCGACCAAAATATTATTTCACCTGACAAGTTAAGGCAATAGTAATCCGAGTTATCCTCACAAATTGGTAATAGGTCATCAGGTAACTCGTAATATTTTTTAGCATCAGTAATTGCAGCGTAGATATCAACATGTCTATCAGAGTTATTAATTTCTAAAGCTTCGAGAGTTGCATCACCTAGATCATAACCTGATTTAATGAAGTCGATATATTCGATTGGAAAAGTGAAATTCAATTTTCGTTGAGCTTCTGCGATTTCCAGATCTGTCGGAGGGATAAACTCATAAACTTCCATTTACGCCGAATCCTTGATTACACATAACGAGCCTGTAGAATTTCTCTTTCGAAAATTCAGACTCAAAAAATTATTAAAAATAAAGCCTAAAACGCGTTTCTACGTGAAATTTGAGGCAATATTCTACTAGAAAATGACTTTTACAGGCTCTCTGAACATAAAATTCATCTGCCATTTTACACTTTGAAGAAATTCTACAGCCTCAACGCCCCAATAAGGGGCTAAAAATTGTTTTCTAAAATGTTGAGGAACGAAACAGCAAACTGTTTTTAGTCCCGCTTGATTGGCTTATAGTTTCTACCAATTACTAGCCGAGTTTATAGCTTTATCAATTTCTTTAAACTTACTCTTGAGAAAATCAATTTTGTCTTTGTAACGCAACAACAATCCAGAATTAGGGTTCGAAAGTGCATCACTCCAGTTGTTGCATGCCTTAGATTTCTCGAGCTCTTGTGCCGAAGTAAAGGGCATGATTGTTTGAGCAACTTTAGAGTCGACTGTATTTAAGTGTTGTGTGAATACCTTTTTCAAAGCACTACCTTTATTCTCGACACCTTTATTAACAAATAGCACTCTAATGCTCTCTGCGAGGTCGAACTCCGACTGTTTTGAGTTTAACCACTTGTTAAGTTTCTCATGGTCTTCAATTTCAGGTTTACAGATATCAAAGAGTGCCTTTTGAGTTGAATGAAACTCTTTAATAGAAAGCGAACTCATATATGCAGATTTCATTAATTCGCTTGGGGTAGCAAATAAAATAAAAGGAATAAAGAATAAAATTAACAGTACATACTTCACCAAACTCTCCTAGAAACAATCGTGGTAGAGCGACCTATTACTAGGCCGACCCCACACAGATCCGGACGTGCGGAACTACCGCATCCGGCTCTTCAGTTATATATTCACTCGTGTAAAACACACGACCCTAGTACCAATCAACAAGGATATTTCGCTTGCTGACGTTGATA
>JBAROR010000118.1:0-123294 GCA_049642265.1 Cognaticolwellia sp.
AACCGACGAAATTACTTGCTTCATTCTATGCGTTAACTCACTCAACTTGAAAAGAGAAAAAATTATGGCTCGAAAAAAAGCAGGATATTTTACGGTTTAACTTGACGTGGGGAGTCATACCAACGCCGCGTTAAGCGGTGAGTAATCGTTGGCTAAAATGTGGAGCGAAGCGGAATCGAGCCAACTGTTACGAATCCGCCTTGAACGCCTTGTTATGTGCTGTTTAACGCTTGCTTAAAAAAGATCTACTTTTTTAGATGCTGAGTTAGGAATATTATCATCTGAAAATTTTCCACATATTGAAGCCATTCCTAACTTTCTAGCATCATTGGGTAAGCCATATCTGGCAGAAACCCTGCTTATTGCATCATCACATCTATGCCATTCATCCTTATCTCCAAGTAAATACGCCATCCGAGAATAAAAAAGGTCGTACACATAAGGATGTTCAGGTTTCCCGTTTTTGCCAACTGGTAGCCCTAAAGTAAGAAGGCTTTGGTTTATTTCGGTCTCTTCAATCTCTAACCTAGACCTTGTAACGCCATTTTTCTCTTGTGCTACAAAATTAAATGCGTATCCATCAATTTCGTTTGCTACAACGTAATAACCAATAGATGTTCTATTTGCATTAAAACCATCTGATGTATTTTCAAAATTAACATCACTAGGATCTGAAAGTCGGATGACTTCTCGTGCAGCAGCTATCACTTCCTGTTTATTGTGATTTTTATATTCCCTTAATTTCCATTCTTCTTGAGAAAGATCTGGACGTTGACTTGCACAACCAGCTAATACTAAAACTGATGCTGCCACTACTAATTTAACCATTTACTACTCCTTGGTTTTTTGGTTATTAAAATTACTGATGGTATAACTGTGCCGAAGCACATAACGCCTTGCTAAGCGGAAAATAATGGTTGGTTATAATCGCGGAGCGATGGCCAACTGTTATTTTTCCGTTTAAGCAACTTGTTATATTTTAGAATTCATAGGTTAACGGACAAAGCTCAACCGAACTTATATTTAAAGTATATGTATCCCCAAGAACATCGTAGTAACAAATTTTATTCATCCCACTATCTCTCTCACCTGTTAAAAAACCAGTTGTAGCTAGCGCAACATTTGAAAAGAAAAGACCGGCAAGGACAAGCCCTTTAATTGTTTTTGATTTGTGCATTATGTAACTCCTTTTGATATATAAAATATAACAGCTTATTATGGAGACTTCTCAGTAATGTCCGTTCCATAATTTTTAATAATTATCACTTAATATTCCACAATTTCAATAAATTAGAAAGATTAATTTAACCAAAACTTATTGTGTTCGGATATTACTGAGAAGTCTCAGTAATATCCAGTCAACACAAAAAACTAAAAAATGTTTGTATTCAGCAAGATAACTTGAAATTTTAATGATATATCAGGATTTTGGTCATTTACTGAGACTTCTCAGTAATATCCATTTGATAAAAGATTTGATCTTTATTTAATTGAAACCTATAGCTGTATATAAATACAGCTATAGGTTGGTAATAATGTCTACATCGCCTTTTCTTGAAAGTATCCGTAATATCCTTCGTACAAAACATTACAGTATCCAAACTGAAAAAACGTATTTGCTTTGGATTAAACGCTTCATTCTTTTTAACCAAAAGCGACACCCCAAAGATATGGGAGAGCAAGAAGTAAGTAATTATCTCACTTACTTAGCTGTTGATAGGCAAGTAACGTCTTCAACCCAAAACTTAGCGCTATGCTCAATTGTTTTCATGTACAAGCATGTATTCAAAAGAGAACTAACCCTCTTATCTGATACGGTTAGGGCTAAAGCGCCAACTAGGATACCAATGGTATTATCAAACCAAGAGGCTACTGCGATTATCAAAGAGTTAAAGCCCCCGTATCACCTCATGTTCAGCCTGTTATACGGGGGTGGATTAAGAAAAGCGGAACTATTGAGGTTGCGTATAAAAGATATCGATTTTGACGGTAATTCAATTTACATTTTTAGGGGGAAAGGTGCTAAAGACAGAATGACCTTATTGCCTAAAACACTCATAGAGCCACTCAAGGCCCAAATAGACAAAGTCGAAGACTTGCATAGTAAAGATTTAGCTGAAGGAGAAGGTAAAACGAGTTTGCCTTCAGGATTATCACGCAAATACCCAAAAGCAATTACTCAGTTTAAGTGGCAATATTTATTTCCCTCAACCGTGAGATGTAAGCATCCAACGGATGGTTATTTTTGTCGTCATCACTTACATTGGACCTCATTAACCAAAGCTCTGAGATCTGCCGTTGTGAAAACTGGTATTAGAAAACATGTAACAGCACATACTTTCAGGCACAGTTTTGCGACTCAGTTGCTGTTAAATGGAGCTGATATTAGAACGGTACAAGAATTACTTGGCCATAATGATTTGAAGACTACTCAAATTTATACTCATGTAATTGGTCAGCATTCATCAGGGACTCTTAGCCCTATTGATAGATAACTTAATCATTAGAAAAAGTATCTCTTTTTTATTTTGCTGATGTCCTCAGTTAGCATTAACTATTTGATGAAGAATAACCGCTGTGTTGGCATTGTTCACACTCAGACTGAGCGACTGCCTTTTACCTTACGTCCAAATAACTATTACATCTACGGGATAACTTAATTGTTATGAGGATATTTAATTCAAACCAAGATCATTTACTACATGGGATTTCAAGCTGATTGCTGCTAATGGAACACCGAACTCTCTATGCAGCGTCTGTTTTAGATAGTCTACAACAGGCTCCAGTTCGATTAGTGCACCATTATTCTGTTCACAAGCATTGACTATATACAAAGCGAGATCCCCGACCTCACCTAAAAGGTAAGCGTCTTCATCTGGAATTTTAATATCAAACTCTTCCTCTATATCGATAAGAAACTCTACTGCATCTAACCCCATTAATGATCCTTATTAACGTCCACATAAAAAGTATTTTGCTTTGTAAACTTCATTTCGTTTGAACAGTTTTTATCTCGAATGTAGCACTAAGCCATTAACTTTAATGCCAAGTACGGAGCTAAACTAAAAACTATAATTAATATTTTAAAGTTACCCATAAACTTAAAATACAATGCCGGTAATTCAGCGGGGTCTAATCCAATTATTTTACTGTGTAAGCGAATAGTGAAGTCTTTGAATACGATAATAAACAATGCAGAAAAAGCATAAACCGCTAGGTTAATTACAGTGCACCAACCAAAGAAAACTGCCATTTGATTTACATCCATCATAGATTAACTCTCCTCATAATTGTTTTGTATATCAACACAATAGAAATTATTGGCTAAATGCTGTTTTTATAACGTCAATACAACTAGTTAACACTATATTCGAAAAACTAATCATTGTTAACATTACCCATAAGCTAAAACAATATATAAGTTATTAACTCATATGACGTTGTTGGCGCTGCAATGACTTATTCTTCACCGTTGTTGCTGCTTGTGGCACCGCATACAGATTTAAGCTGCTAAACAAGCTTTTCAATTTGGCAGCTTCATAATCTTGTTCTATTTTTTCAAGTACAATTTCATGTTTTTCTGGATACAAAGCTTCAACTGCTTGTGAAATTAGCTCAAATAATTTTTTAAGGTTAATTTTATGTATCTGCCCTGTTTTGTTAAATATCCATTCGGTGATCGCCATAAAATCATCAAACGGCTCATCGGATAACATATACGGTAAAGAATATTTAAAACGCCCCGAAT
Organism: Cognaticolwellia sp.; assembly: GCA_049642265.1. Lineage (GTDB taxonomy): Bacteria > Pseudomonadota > Gammaproteobacteria > Enterobacterales > Alteromonadaceae > Cognaticolwellia. Next base: position 3,749 of record JBAROR010000118.1, read on the forward strand.
TACCAATCATGTCCCAATAGCGGGCAAAGCGATTAATACGTTGCATGGTAGCAAAGCTGACTCTGTCAGTGCTTAATATATTAAACGGTGGTAAAGGATTAAACCGTAAGTCGAACGCTTCAGTATGGCGAATAATGGGACTGCCCTTCAAACGTTTTAATATACCCATTTGAATTTCATGCGGTCTACAATGATAAAGTTGATTGAAACTATCTTTAAAAGTGTCAAACGTTTCGCCAGGTAAACCGAAAATAAGATCGGCATGAATATGCGCAGAAGTATTATCTTTTAACCAGATTAAATTCTCTTTCGACTTGGCGTTATTCTGCTTACGACTAATGTTCTTCTGCACTTGGGTATTAAAAGTTTGTATGCCAATTTCAAATTGTAAGCTGCCCTCAGGAAACTGTGCTAACAACTCTTTTAATTTTCTTGGTAGATGATCCGGCACCACTTCAAAATGTAGATAAAGGTCGTCAGTCATTCGGTCTAAGAAAAACTGCATTATTTGCATGGTGGTATTAATGTTTAAGTTAAAGGTTCTATCGATAAACTTAAAATTACGCGCGCCGCGGTTATATAAAATTTCCATTTGCTCAAGAAATAACACGATTTCAAATGGCACCGAGGTTTTATCTAACGACGATAAACAAAATTCACATTTAAAAGGACAGCCACGCGATGCTTCGACATACAGCAGACGATGAGTTAAGTCTTCATCGGTATAATATTCATAAGGTGATGCTAACTCTTTTAATTCAACTGGCTTTGAATTGAGAATTTTTTTATCTAGTGGCACATCATTTATAATATCTTTACATAGTTGATAAAAGCTTAAATCTGCAGGTCCGGTCAACACATAATCAGCACTGGCAACAATCGATTGTTGCTCAGTTTCATAGCTCACTTCTGGGCCACCTAAAACAATCTTAATTTCAGGCGCGATCACTTTTAATAAACTCACCACATCGGTGGTTTCAACAATGTTCCAAATATATACGCCAAACCCAACAATATCGGGTTTTGACGCAAGAATCTGTTCAACAATATCAATGGCACGCGTTTGTATAATGAATTCTTTTATTTCACAAAACGGCTGTAACTCTTTTAAATTTGCGTATAAATAACGTAAGCCGAAACTGGTATGAAAATATCGAGCATTAAGCGTCGCAAGCACTATTTTAGGTGCCAATTTGTCTATTTCGTGTGGAGTTTTTTGAATAATTTGTTGGGTATTATCTTCAGCCAGATGAATTTGTGTAACGGGTAGTTCGGTGTGATGTTTTTGCGCTGTCATACAGGATCTTAAATGCCTTTAATAATATAGCGCTAATTATACGGTGATTACTGAAGTTATTCAGCAATCTTATTTTTTGTATAACAAACAAGTTATCTAATTAGATCACAGCAGACTGTTTAAGTGGTGTTAGTGCTTTAGTTCTCAATAAAGTTCTCAAAAACTCTCAATAAAACGGTCAATAAAGTTAATCAATAAACTTTTTAATAAAGTGTTAGCCATTAAATTGAATAAATTTTAATGATAATGCATTGGCCATTTTATCGTGTCCTTTCAGCTTTAATATTTCGATTATACATTCTATGGTGCATAAGCCACCTTTAGGCTGATTAGCTCTAAGCGTGTATAAAGAGTCATTCGTTGTTTTAAAGCTAAATCTGGCTGCATTTTTTAAATAAGGGCTTTGGTTAAATATTTTTTTTGATTCCTGCCAAGTCGCATCGATAATAATAATATTGTCATACGCTTCAATTTTTACCGGTAGTAACTCATGGTCTACTAGTAATGGCTCTCCTGTTGATGAATCACTTTTCGAATATAGTAATACCGCCTCATTATTTTCTATGAGTCGAATAAGCTCTTTATTAGGGCTCAGTCTTTCCCAAACTATACGTTCAACAATGCTGTTAGAGCTTTCGATTGCAAGCGCACCGGTATTGGTTTTTCTGTGCAATTCACGTTCATGTGTAAGTAAAATTATTTTCATTTTATAGAATGTTCTGCTTAGTTTATTACTGAATATCTGTGGGTTTTCTATAAGAAAGGAGCGTTTGAAATTTATTTAGCTAACTAACAGTGTGCAACGTTTTCATCGCCGTTACCCCTCAACTTTTTGTAGGGGTAACGTTGACCGTAAATTATTTGCGCTATTACTTTTTATACTCTGTTAATACGATATGCTTTGGTAAATTTTCAGGTTTTATTTTAGTGGAGTGTAATAGCTGAATTTTCCAGGCTTCGTTATCTTTAATCAGCACGGCACTTTCTAACCACACTACTTCTTCGATTAATTCACCTTTCGTAAATGTTGCTTTGTTCCAATAACTCACCCAAGCTACATCACCACTGACTTTTGTTGCTATTACATTGAAATAATTTTTTCTGTAATATTTCGATGGATTAACCACTTTGATCAGGTCAGTTATATTCCAGTTTTCTCCATCTTCTAATAATTGAAAATCATTCGTCACGATATTTTTCATCTTTGCATGATTAACTTGTGACATAGCAGAGAATAAATCTTGAACCGCTTTAAAAGGGCTTTCTTGTCCAAAAGATGTTGCACTTACTAACAGTGAAACAAAAAGAAAAAGTATTTGAATTTTGCGCATAATATTTAAATTCCATTTAAATGTGATTAGCCCGTGGCTAGATAATTACTCGTGCATTTTTATTTGATGACTTTAAAGATAAAAAGTCACCAAACAAACACCACGCTCTGAGGTGATCATAAAACTAATAAATTAAGTTCTTGTTAATATAGGTATTACTGTAAACAACACTTTTTGTATTTCTTACCACTACCACACGGGCAAGGCTCATTACGGCCGACTGTTGGTAATGAACTGACCGGTACGCTGTTTTCTATAATGGTATTTTCGTCATACAAAATATCAGACAGTAAACCACCCTCGCCCATTAATGAGTCAAACACATCAAGCTTATCGCTTGAAATATTGTCGAGTATGCTATCGTCTTCGTTGGCATCCTCATCAACCCAAGATTGTAAAGTCTCAGTTAGATCAAATTCAGTTTGAAGAATACCCGACTCAAGTACCGTCATTGCATCAAGTTTATTCCAAGCTTTTACTTCTTCTTGTGTAAAGCGGTCTTCATCAAAAAAGCGTTGATCAGATGATGATTTATCGCATAACTCAAGGAACTTACTTTTTAATTCATCAAGTTGATAATCGATACAAGAATCGGCTAATGCGCTAATTAAAAAGTTGCTGATTGCGCCCGGTATGGCCAAAAAGGCGGTTAACCAACGATTAACATGCGCAATTAATTCAGCTTTATCAAGTGTACCTATTTCGTATTGGGCAAATACCGCTTCCATCGCAGATGCTTTACAATACATAGCTTCGTGACCATCAATAATATAGTCAGACAAGGCTTGTGTATTACCATCGGCAACATTATAAAATAAGGTCGATGTTAACTCAGTCAGTGCATCGCCGAACACAGCTTCGATAGGGGTTAAGAATGTGTCACTACGCGAAAATAACTGTAAGCACTTTGACAAAGCGTCAGAATATTTTAGTTCTGCACATAATAATGTGCCAAAAAATAAAATAGCATTTTGCTCATCGGTTAGTGACGTATCATCTGCGATAAATTGATCTATTAGACGCTCTAAGTCAGGGTAAAATACTGACCAATTTGTTTTAAGTGCTTTAATCGCTTCAACAGGTAGTTCGTTGCCATGTGCATTGGCAATAACCAATAAAGCTTGTTCTAAATTCATGTAAATTCCACGTTATATAATCGATGATAAATGCCTAGTGCCCAATACAATAAATATGTCAGCATAAAATAATGCCGCCGTTAATTAATAACGACGGCAACATGATTTTAGCTAATTTTTATAAGTAATGGCTACTTTTCTTCTAATGGCTTGCTCAGTTCACTGCGCCAATAGCCCTGCACGCCTAGTGCTTTCCAAGCCCATTTTATCCAACTTAAAAAGGCAAAGCTTAACCAGATAACCCAAGCCAGCATTATACCTTTATAAAACAAGGTTGAAATACTAAATACTGATACTTGCGGTAACAAGCCCGAGCTTTTGTCTGAAAACCACTGTAAGTGATTTCCATAAGATTGATTGCCTTCAATGCCCATACTTGGCGAACTTAGCAAACTTGCAGGTACTACAGATACAAGCGAAAGAATGGCGAAAAATGACAATGCGTACAGCAATAATTGTGAAGTATTATAACCGACACGACTTAAGGTTTTTGGTCGATATGCGCTGGCTGTTATCGCAGCAAACCAAAGTGTCATTAACATTAACACACCCCAGTTATTTAAACTTAAACCAAAGCCGAGCACGATCCAACTGAGTGTGGTTAAAGGTGAAAACTTAACTTTCGATACCAATAAAGCTAACAGTATAAAAGCTAATAATTCTCCCCAATAAAGTACAGCTGGCCCAAGAACTGGCCCTTTTGCCCATAATATCCAACGTTGGCTACTCAAGTTAATCACACTGGTGATATTACTCACTGGGGCATTTAAATTTATCTCTGGAGCAGTCAACAATAAAGGCTCTGAAGCGTTTGCGCGCATGAGAATATTAACGCTGTGCTTGCCAGGTAATACAGGAATAGCGAGTTTACCGTCTTCCAATTGTAAATTAATCAGTTTGTTGTCGGTGCGTATTTCTTTTAACTGATAACTTAATGGCAACTCAATGATGTGCTCGCCACCTCGCGTACTACGGTATTCAAAAGATAATGCGAGTTTTGAGGTACGTGTGCCTTGGTCAATAGTGTAATTTACTGAGTCAACGGCAAGTACGTCACCCTTTACCGCATTCGGTCGAGTAACCGTTATATCAAGGCTTTCATCAGGATATGGGTAGAATGAATAAGTGTAATAATCGCTATTATCTTGTGCATCTAAAATAATGGGTAAACCACTAAGATTAGCATGCCAAGCAGGACTAATAATAACACGCCATTGTTCAATAATTGACTGCTCAGGTTTAGCGTGTAAACGCATTACAGGCTGTTTAGTTAGTGTCGATTTCCACGTATATTCATTCGTGCCCGCAGGTAGGGTAACGTGTACTTGACCATTTTCAACAATAACATCAGCAGAGGCGATGTTTTCGCCAGTCAGTGTTGGTATTTGAATGTTAATGGAACCACTGCTTGGCGCAATTCGCTCAACGCTAGTATAAATCGTCCACAACTGATCAATCGATAATGAACGAGTAACTTTTACAAACGGCTGAGCACTGTAACGAGTTGAGGTTGGCTCGTTATCACCAGCGCCATCTTTAACATTGGGGTTAAGACCTTGAATTTGTTTTTCAATCGTCGCGATAAACTCTAATGCATTGCCGCTAAGGCTGTTGCTTTGGTTGCCAACAATTTCCCAGGCGTCGGTTGTCGCTGTTGTTAAATGTTTAGGCTTATCTTTAAATTCCAATTGAAATACATCAACAGGGGCTACTTGTCCTAGTAACTTAATTGTTGAAATACCCTTGGCAACAGGAATGTATATCCACCCTCTGCTATTGAACATACTTGCAATGTTTTGCTCATTAAGCGATAGCTTCTCTGGTCGCCAGAATTCTGATCTTGGTAAAGCTAACGCAGTATCAGTATTCGCATGAACCGTCATCACTAAAGTTAATGCCTTAGCATCAATATTTACCTGTAAATTATTGATAGCGACACAATCGGGAGCACACAACGGAGTTTCAGTTACTCTTGCTTTGAGCTCATCTAATAATTGTTGGTTTGGAAACTCCGCCGCTTCAATTTGTGGCGCATAGCTGGGTACTAAAATCAGTAAGGCTAATACACTGACAATCGCTTTAGGCATTGCCTTGGTTTTAAAGTTTGTCAATGCATGACTAAGCACATTTTTTAACAGCAAATATAACCATAACAATGTCAAAAATATGCCCAATATTTTAATTAATCGATAGCTTGTTTTTGATAACACAATAACATCAAATACTTGGTCTTTAGCCACAGGGCTATTCCATTGAATACGGTAGCCATTCCATTGCCAATTCGGAATACCAGAACCTGCTTGCATTAAAGCATCTGATTGATAGCGTTCCATCATTAAGTCGACACTTTTTATTCTACTGCCGGTTAATGCTATTCTTTCGATGTTTTCACTCTCCATAGCAGAATAAGATGCTTTTTCTTTACGTTGAGAAGACAATTCAGAGACTATATTCTGCTCCATTTGACTGCGATCGCTAAAACCCTGAACCGATGATTCTCTTGATTCAAGTTGCGGATGTATTACGGTGCGTATTTGCATCGCAGAAAAGAGTAAAATGGCGCCAACAGCAATAGTTATACTCGAAGCCCAATAAACGTTAACGAAAGCTTTCATGCGCTCAAAGGGTTGATGTTTTTTGATTGCTATCGCAAGTAATAAATTAATAATGGCAACCACAGGTGCGCCACCTTCTTGGTAAATAACCACCAGCATTAACGCGGTAAAAATACCCGCGGTGACATTAATCAATCGTCCGGCAATTAAAGACGACAGTAATACGATAAAACTTGCCCAAATAGTCCAACTCGACCACCAACTATTTGAAACGTGATCAGCACCGAATACTGCAAACAATTTATTACCCGGAGGAAGGTTAAGCATTAAAGATACGCGTTCAAAGTCACTATCCCAACCGGTAACAGGTAGTTGTTTTGATGAATTGAACACCCCTCTTGCTTGTAAGCTTACTTGTGGATAACGGTTTTCAATACCGCGCTCATCTTCGGCGGTGGTGGTAATTAATACCGATCCATCTTGATCTTCTGCTGACTCTAGTAAAAGCGGTGACTTCATGCTTAAACGCCAATTGTCTATCATAGCGCCGTTGATATCGTCATTAAAAGTGTAAGATGAATGATCAAATGAAAGCCATAACGTACGATTTAAGCTTAATTGATTTTCTAAATGTAAAGGTTTACCCCTATGTTGAATAGTATAGGTAAGTGAATCATCCATAGTCATTAAATAGCTGGGTAATTCATACCAAGCGTTTGGCATTTCAGCTTGGCTGCTATCAATCATTTTTGCGCCATCAACTTTACCTAAACGTAAGTTTTCATGTCCTTGAAAAACCCAAACTTCTTCATTAGGCCACAAGTCTGACTGCTCAGGTCGACTCCATGTTAATAAAGTCGGTTGGGCATAAGCATTAACTTTTATCACCCAACTGCCTGGTTTTAATTTCGCGTGTAGTATGCCATCGCCATCGATAAACGATGATATTTCTGATTCAATCCCCGTTAACTCAAAACCTTCGGGTAGCAGTTTCCCAAGCTTTACTTCACGCATTTTTCCTGAAACATTGAGATCAATGTACGTTTCAAGCTTGATGAAAGCACCATCAGTAATACGTCGAGCAACGGTGATATCTATTGAGTCTTGTTTCTCTTGGCTAGGTTCAAATGCTTGTAACCATAAGTCACTATTTTCTATTTTAGGAAAGGCAATAACTTGGTTATTAATCGTCATTTTAACAAAAGCATACTGTTGAGGAATAACGATGCTCTCTGGTATTTTTAACCAATCGAACTTACCTGTAATTAAGTATGATCCTTTACCTAGCTCAATTGCAGGCTTACCATGATAATTAAACACCGGTAGACTTTTATTGTTGACCGTGACAGATAATGGCCAGTTATGACTACTACCGGGTAAAGGAATAATACTTGGACTTAATACCCGCCAAGATTGTTCAAAAGTAGCAGAATTATCTTTTACATCTAACGAGAGCGTACTTGGCCAAGCACAAATATGATTATTTTTGTTGGCATAGTCAGTGTTGTTAATGAAAGGACAAGATAGTTTTTCGCTGTCTTTCAATACCCAAGGGATCCATGGTTTAAGAGGCTCGGGGATTGCATTGTTTGCAAAAAGTGAAAACGAGGTTAAAAATAATAGGCAAGAAAAAATACGGTAATTAATATTAGTTTTTTTCACTTTTTAGTCCTTGTGATTTTTTATTTTATAATGCCCTGAAGCGAAGTCAGAAAGCAACTTCTTTCCTTTGAGCTAAATGTTAATTTTAAGTTTTTATTTATCAGTTTTTGCTTTAAGAAATCTAGCTTCATTTTCTTTTGTGGGCAGCATACAAGTATCGTACTGACCAAATAAAGTATAGCGATTAAGGGCAACACGATCGTAAAGCCAATTTCTTAATCTTTTCGGCACTATTTTAAATAAATATAATAAACGCCATGGGTAGCTAAGTTTTCTCACTACATTTAAGAACGCATCGCTCTTTTCAAAACACTGACTTGCTTTTAATTTGTTTATATCGGCGCTGTTTACTTCTGCACTATTAACTTCCATGCAATTAGCTTCTAGGGTATTTCCTTCAACATAAAGCATGGTATCGAAATGATCAGTTGGCATATCAAAATATTTTAATATGCTTTGCCCTTCGGGTGATTGCACACTACATAATTTAAAACGTTGTTGCTTATCAACCTTAATAATAAATTGGCTCCAGTGATTACAAAGCTTACAAACACCATCGAATAAAATGACACAATCATTTTTATTCATGTTTGGTGGATATTTTATAACACTCATTTTCCTGCCAACTTAGTCTCATTCTTTATTTCGAGTAACAAGATAAAACTAAAAGCAATTAAAGCTATATTGGTGGTGACCGGATTAAATGCTTCAATAAGTAAATGCGGCTGTAATAACGCGACAAAAACTAATAACCCTGTCAGTCCTAGAATGTTAAGTAATATTATGATTTTACTGCGATAGAAGACAAAAAATACTAGCCCAAAAATAACTTCGCCCACACCAGCTGATTTAGTCACAAAATAAGAAAGTTCATCAGACAAGCCTAAGCTTGCAGTCATCAGTTTTTCTAACGGCGCTATATGAATAAGTTTTGGAAAAATACCATGGTATAACCAACTAAAGGCAATCATGAACCGGGCTATTTGTATTGATGACAAGGTGTCGCTCATTATGTATTCACGCTTAATTTTTCATGGGTTGAATGATCATTGATGCTATTAACGTAGACATAAGCAATTAATATGATGATCGGAATATTTTTGGTTATTGGCCCAAAGGGATGCAACCAAAAACTCGCATCGATAACCGTTAATAATAGGGTGTAAAGCGTAATGACCGATACTTGCATAATACAGCACAATGGACTTTTAATTGAACTTAGTAACCAAAGTCCGAGTAGTATATCTAAAGCTCCACCGGCATAAATAGCAACTTCAGCAAAAACACCATTGATATCAGCGTTAGCTAAAATTTCATAACCAATGTCAGGAGAGAAAAACATCGATGTTAATCCGGTAAAAACCCATAAAAAGGCTAATGCGTATTTTGCAGCTTTAGCTAATGCCACAGTGGATATTGTATGTACTGTGGCTTGATTAATATTATTCACTCATCACTCCTTTGAACTAAGTTCTTAAACCAACGGAAACGGTTTAAAAACCATTAACCAAAAAATAGCTAAAATAGCGACAAAAGCAGGAATACCTAACAAGGACCATGTTCTCATAATTGACTTAAATTCAGCAGTAACCTCATTGCTCTCTACCGAAACTTTGGCTAACTCGCGCAGCTTATATTGAATTTTTAACACCGGTAACCAACAGACACCAATAAAAAAAAACAGCCCAACGACCCAATAAAACCAAGGTGATGAAAAGGAATAGCCTTGCATATTCATCAGGAAAACCCCGGTAAGTATCTGAATAATTACGGCTGGTGTGGTAAAAATCCAATCGGCCAAAATAACATGTTGAGCTGTAATATAAATGGCTTGTGGATTGTTAGAACGGCTAGCCATAAACATAAAAAAAGCGATGCCCGCGCCAGTACCCGTGACGATTACGGCAGCTAATATATGGATTAACTTGATAGCTAAATAATATTCCATTATGAACTTTGCTCGACTTCGCTTAGAGAAATATGTTCTTCAAAAGTAATGTCTAAAGCATTGAACAACGCCATAAAGTCACTTAACTCAAGTAAACCCACACATGGCATAGCACCAACATCGAGAATTGGATTGTCATTCGATGTACTCAGAAGCTTTCGGGCCAAAATTATGCACGAAAGTGTGGGAATATAGGGTCCATTCCCTTTAGGCGCATATAACGTCCATTTTACTTGCTGCGTTTCATCGGTATTACTTTTACCCGCTATCAGCACTTCCATAGCGCCTTTGTCACTACCAAAAGGAAGAAATACATTACTGGCGCTAACAATAGCTTTTGATAATGGAGCCCAGTTTTTTACTAAACCGATTTTTGATAAATAAGCCATACCAACCATAGTTAAATGCAATAGTCGTATTTCTAGCCCTGCCTGAAAACTAACTTGCTGCGTAACGCCATAACGTTTAGGAAATAAGGCTAAATCGGGTACATCTACATTAGCTAAATGACGTTTCCCTACATAGCCGCCAAAATCGTTGACAGTAGAGTCCATCCAACCGTAAACATCTTGCCAACGTCCCTCTTTAAAAACGTTTAATGGATGTCCTGTATAAGACAATATCGCTTCAACCGTAGCCAAGCCACGTTCTGCTTTATTACCTGGAGCAATGGCTAAATTTATTGATTCAATGTTATTAAATTGGTTTTGATAATGATCGACAACGGCGGCAGATAAACCGGGTACAGAACTAGCGCCACTCACAACTAACAGTCCTTTTTCTCTCGCTTGGCTATCTAATACAGTAATGTCACAAACAAAGCGTCGATCATCGGCCAAATCAATATAATGCGCGCCACATTCAATACATGCTGTTGGAACGCGATAATCTTGGCCTTGAAAAGGTCCGCTAGTATGAATAACTAAAAATGGTGAAATACTCGCCAACTGTTCTTTAAAGTCTTCAGCGAATATATCAATAACTAATGGCTCTAGCTTGGCATTCGAAGTAACTTGTAGGCTTTTCACTAATGCTGACGACTTAGTTAAATTGCGGCCCGCGATCAGTATTGTTATGCCCTCAATACTGGCAAGATTTTCAACGATTCTTTTACCAAAATTTCCATATCCACCTAGGACTACTACTTTTTTCACTGATTCAGTTCCTTTTTTTCTTACAACTTCGGTATTTCGTCACGGTTACGTTACTTCAATAAACAATTTGGCAAGGGAAGAGTTTAGCTTTGTTACTCAACGCCGATTTCATGAAGCTCATTCATCCAGACATCATTTAAGGTTATTTTAGCGCTATTGCTTCTCCACCAATTAACTAACGGTGTAAGAGTATCAATATGAGATGAATTATAAGCTAATGCACTGTAGGCATATGACGGCGGTTTATCAATGCCTGATATAGCAGCTGAATTTGACAACAAAACCTGCATTCGATTGAACATATTAGATAAAAAGAATCGTATATGACCATCTGCCATACGATCAAAGCTATTGGCATATGAAAACATTATCGTTTCGAAAAAAACCTCTACTGCTTCCTTATTACCATACCTTGCTAAATTAAAAGAGAGCCAAAGCTTCATATCTGGTGATAACTGTTCTATATCTCTCAAATTAAAAAGGTTCTGTAGCTCAGCAACGCCAACTGAAGGATTGTTAAGCGCTAAATAGACTAATGATGACACTCGAATTTGATCAGATTTAGCTCCTCTCAACAATTTAATTAAATTATTCGAAAGAGGACTTCCTTTGATCAATAAGCGAGATGCCAATAAATATTCATCATCACGATCTTGCCACTCTTCACCAATATTTGAGTAGTGTAATAAGTATTCAACAACCATTTCAGGTTTCTCTAAAGCTAATATATCGAAAGCTTCATACCATAAATCGATTTCTTGCCATGTAGACGGCTTTGCATACTTCTTAAAATCTAGCTCTGCTTGTTGAATATCTAAACGTTCAATGACATAGGGGTTACCAACTTCATTCTTTACAGTATCAATTGTTTGTTTAGGGTTTCTGAAGTTGTAATACTTAAGCTGATATTTATCTTTATCAAGTGAGGAAACCAAATCAAAAATCACTTGAGCTGTTTCATCTGAATATGGACCTTGCTGGAGGATATTCAAGTTCTCAGACATACTCCAAATATAATTTACCAGCTTAGCCGCATTTAGGTGCTCCTCTACTTGTTTTAGCCATTGATACTTATTAAATCTGGTAGGTTGGTTAACATATTCTTTATATTCATTAATTTCATATTTTTTATATAACTCTTTTAAAATAAATAGATCCTGTTGCTCGGGTGTCGCTGACAATAATCCTTTAATGTTTTTTACAAGTAATTCAACGCCACTTGCCTCCTCCGCTGCCCAATAAAAACTAAGGTGATAATTACTAGAAGAGAAAGGAGATCCAGCTCTTTCTTGTGAAATCAACTTCATACCAGAGCTAAGTGGTAAGTTGTAATCATAAGGTAATTGTCTAGCCCAAAGTGGGACACTACCCCCTGATGAGGTGCTGATAAGTCCAATGGGTGCATGTTCTTTAAAGCCTGTAATTAAATATTTTTCACCAACTAAGGCTGTGGGAAAGTGCGCGCCCCAATAATCTGTTGCCATTCGAACTCTTAATGAATCGCCAATGTTTTCTGAACCTTTTATAGTTTCAATAATCCGATATTCAGCAACTATACCTCCAGCTTTTGTACACTCAATTATTCCAACAAAATCGGCAGATAATGAAAGTTGTGCCCATGTTCTTGGATCAACTTTTGTTGCCATAGAATGACAGGATATAAATATAAAAAGTGCTAAACATAAACGACTCATAATTTTCATTTAATTGGCTCTATAACAGTATTTTTCATTGTTTAATTCCTTACATATTCTTTACACGGGATTTGAAAATCCACATGGTAGTGCTCATCATGTCTTACCCATGAACGCTTTTTGGAAAACTGAATATGCTTTTTCAGATATACACCGTAAGGTGTTTTGAATAATTTAGGCTGTAGTTTAGGATCAAATATCACTCGCCATAAATCCACGCCTTGATTTACTGCCTCTTTATGTAAGGCAACAATATGAGCCGCTAAAGCAACATAATCGATAGCATATTCCTCGAACCGCCCTTTACTATCAAACTCTATATCGTAACCAAACTTGTTAAAAGGATGCGTAGGCAGGTGCACTGATTGGCCAGATTCATCTAATACGGGTGTCATAAAATCGACCGATAATCCATTACGATGCGTTTTGTGAGGTTTGAATTGCCCACCTGTTTCAAAACCCGTTTCAGCATACTTAAAGACCTTGTTGGGTAACTCTTTTTGTAACGATTTATAGCTATTGACGAGAATACTTTCTACTTGCGTATGAACATAGGTTCTCCCCGCTAAGCGAGCTATAGCGCTATAACCGACATAATTATCGCCAGAACTTGGTAACGCGATACCATTTTCAAGCCGTCCAGATGACGTTGTCCCGTAGCAAGTACTGTCTTGTGCTAAAACGGCACAAGAAAACCCACAAAAAATCAAACTACTGAGCTTTATTATTTTCATCATTTCATTTTATTCTCAGTGTTACCTTCGAGCCTTACTTTTAAATTTAATCCGTAATATATTGCGGCACCTAATAGCCCACTGTATAGACATACTTTGTGTAACACAGGCACAGTAATCAAAGCTAAAAATTGATTATCTAACATGAATGGGAAGAATGGTTCAACATCAGCATGCATAATACTATCAAGTAAAACATGGCTAAAACTGCCCAAAAAAGCACTAAGAAATACAACCGTCCATGTTATGACTACGGGGTTAGCTTTGTTAGAAATACCAATAAGCTTCAAGCCTAGCTCCGATAAATATTTACCTGATAAAGCAGCAAGTATTGCAATGAGTATTGCGCCAATATAAGTATGAGTAAAACCATGAAGATGGCCTTCCCCGCTGATCATGACAATTAACGGCTGAATATCCATTACAATTTGAGTCCAGCCAAATACCATCAAACTAAAGCTACCTTGCAATAATGATTTGATCAGAATTCCTGGTCCCATATGTACTGGGGTAAACGGCATGGTTATATTTCCTTATTTCCAATTTATTTTATTTTCATCATAGCGTGAATATTAAAAGCGACTTGTCTTAGCTTTTGAAATCTCGCTTATTTTATCTGGCGTTACTATTATCTACTGCTATGCTCTGCTGTTACTAGCTCTGGTCTAAAAGGTAAATCCTTGGGTTGCTTAATATCCCACACCAAACCTATTCGCTTTAACAAAAGTAAGACATTCCAGCCTAAATCTATTTGATCGGATTTAAGCCCGAGTTTAGCTGAGCCAGGAAAGGCATGATGATTGTTATGCCAGCTTTCTCCCATGGTTAATATCGCCGCGAAGCGAATATTATGGCCTTGAATGTGTGCGTTTTTAACATGCCAGTGTCGTTCACCTTGATTATGAGCAAAGTAACCAATTAACCAGTGACCCAATATTGAGACACTCACTCTCATGCATACGCCCCAAACAACCCATGAAATACCGCCTATTGAGAAAAACAATAACGCCCACGGTAATTGTTGTAGCATCCAAGTGCTTTCCATAAAGTTAAAAACCTTGTCACTTTTAACGCGATCTTCTAAGACAAAAACCGGTGCTTGTTTAAGTTTGAGATCACAAAACAATTGCCAATAAGCGTCAATAAACATCGATTGTTGATGACCAAAATAATCATGACATAAACTTTGTCGTTGGGCCCAATCTCGCATATCGTGGGTTTTTATCATGCCTATTGGCCCTGCTAAGCCAACAATGACACCAAGGTGGACAAAAGCATATTCAAGCCATATTGGGCATTGATAGCTTTGATGGATAAGCTTTCGATGCATACCTAAAGAGTGCCCTAAACACAGTGATACTGACGTTGTTATCAAAAATACAACGAATGCTTCAAATGAAAAAGTTAATACTCCACCCACTAAAGATATAAGCAACATACTGCCGACCCAAAGTAGTTTAGTTACGGATAATACGACTTTACCCTCGTTAGCATTACAAGCACCTAAATCATTAATGCGCTCATTGTGATACTTAGCACTAGTGTCTAATTCGCTCACACTTTACTACCTGAATTAACACTTGAATTAGTAGCCGAAGCTTTAGGTGTTATGACTTCATCTAAAAGAAATTGTGCTGATTTTCCTATCGCATATTCTTGCAACGGGCCAAAATACCAAACAGGATCAAGTAAACGCTGATATTTGATTTTTAAGGTAACTTTTGTTTTATTGTTCTCTACTGGCGTCAAATAAATTTCAGTGCCGTACAGTTTCAGGTAATTCGAAATATAACTGGTATCTTCAACAAAGCGGGTACGAATGTAATTGTCTTCAACCTGACTAATTTCTAACTTCATACTGCCTTCGTGAGTATTGGTGACAAACCATCGATGATAGCGAAAGTTAATGGTATGAATATCGCCTGCAACGAGTGTTCCTGCCTTAATATCATAAGGCATGGGGAAAAGCGTTAACAACCAATGGCGAGATATATCAAGCTCCATAGGTTGCTTTAATTGCTGTTTAATATCATCAATGTTTGCCGATATTATTTTTTCACTGACCACTTCGTATTCTCGATCAAAACTCAGCTCAGGGATCACCCCTTCAAAAGCACAACATATAATGATTAAGGGCAACACATGGGTATATGTTTTCCCTTGATTTTTACGCATTCTGTACTGTGAAAATGCCTCAAGTAGAAACATCAAAAGTACAATAAAAAAGTAAATGGGCATAAACATAACAACGCATAAAAATCCTTCGAAAAGGATAACTGAGCTACCCAACATTATGATTAGCGACAGTATAATGATATTTACGTAGCGTCTTTTCCAATTATCAGGCGATTTCGGCCTTTCAATGAAAAGCAACGTGATCGCAATTAGAAATGGAATGCCAACGTACAGCAATGCTGAACGGTCAAAGTTGTATTCCATTAGCAACCTAATTAATACCGATACAACACCAATAATAACCAATAGCAAGATATTGGAATTACGAGCTTCTTTAGAAATGGGCTCAGTCATAGTAATTAACTTTTTAATCCTGTATTCAATGCTACTTGTTCAATTGGTGAGTTTTCAGGCACACAAAGTTTATTGGCAATTTGTTGTAGGCATGCCGCTTTGTTTATAACCCACAAGCCATAACTTACAGGCAGTACTTCCACACCAGCTCTTTTAAATAATTTATAAGTGTTAAGTTCGAAAAAATCAGCCCAAGGGCCAGGAAACCCGATAAGGTCAATCGCAAGGTAACGACCATTATATCGACACAAAAGATCAACTTCTTTACCTGCAATTGTATAACCAGGCCAAGTTTCAATCGCCAGTTTGTCTAATTCACTCATTACACGTTGCTGGAACTCATCAAGTTCAGACGTTATTGCGTGTGTTGTTTCAAATTCGCCAATAGAATTTAAATAACAACGTAGCAAATTATGCTCAGGTAATTGTGTTTCATCTATTGAGAGAAATAAAATTTGTTTTTGTCTTGCTCTGGTAATAGTAACGTTGAAAACATCCGCTTTATTGAGATAAGCCGCCGCTCGCTTGGCTTCGTTATCTACGGCGAAAGAAATAAGCATAATATCTCTCTCTTCTCCTTGAAAACCATAAGGTGTTGCTGCACGTATTTTGTGTCTTATAATTTCTGTTTCGGTAAAGTGTGTTTCAATGGCTTTCGCAATGAATTCAGCTTGATGTCGAAAAGGAGAAATAATACCGATAGTTTGATTAATACCGGTATCGATATCTTCTTGAATTTGACTTTTGATAGTCGTAATTACGTGCGTTGCTTCAAGGTGGTTTACACCCGCATGGTCTCTAACACCTGCTAAACGCTTTATATGCAAATGGCCACTGCTGGTACAAGGTCGGTGTTGCATTACTTTTAACTTACTTTGGTAAAAACAGACATTACTAAAATGAATAAGTTGGGGCTTGCTTCTAAAGTGTTCATCCAAAAAAGCGAGTTGTTGATGACTGTTTAGCGCATTTAAGGTCAAATCTAAAATTGAATTATCGCGATAACTCACCACACCATTTGTACTGGCGGTTAAGTTATTTTTAAACATTAATTGAGCTTCTTTGCTTTTAGCCAAAAAAGAATAATGACGAAGCTGTTTCGTATCACCAACGACCATCGCTCTTTTTGCTCGATAAAATGCTGGTAAACAACTGCTGATATTACATTGCGTTGCTTCATCAATAATCACAAGATCAAACATTTCAGCTTTTAAAGGTAAGACACGATACAACGTATTAAGGCTAACTAACCAAACAGGAAAAGCAGCGAGCAGCGCTGAGTATTCTATATCATCAAAAAGCTCAAATTGACGTTTCGATGTTCGACTACGTATGGCCTTATTAAACGCTTGCAAAGACTTACGTTTAGTTTCAACCAATACCTTTAAGTTACTGTTTTTTAATGCACTTAAATAATCACTCGCTAGCGTTTCTCGTACGATATGTTTGCTGTTTATTTCATTTAAAGCCGTCCACTCATTAGCTAACTTTTGAATCCCGTTTCTAGCAAACATTAAGTATATGTTTTTTATAAACTGCTGATCTTTGTCTTCTAAACCTTTTAACCTTTGTCCTCTAACAATTGCCTTATGACAAAAGGATACAAAGCTCTGTTCGAGTTTTTTTAATGAATGATTGAGTTTATTTAATTCTGCTTCACAAACCAGTGGTTCTTTATTGAGTTCATCTGAAAAATAGCCCGCCAGCAAATCAGCAATGTAGCTTTTCAGTTTTTTCAAAAATTCTTTTTGGCCGGCTCTAATAGAAACATCATTAAGACCAAAGTTTTCATCTAACTTATCAGCAATAACATCTAACGCCGCATCGTTATTGGCAACAATAAGCACCGATTCACCACGTGCCATATGCTCAGCTGCAATCGCCGCTATGGTATAACTTTTACCGGTTCCTGGTGGCCCAGAAGCACAGCCAAGGTTAGCGTTAGCGGCAATTGAAATGATCTTTTTTTGTGGCGTCGATAATAAACCCGGCAAGTAATTATATTTAAGCGCTTTATTGCTAGCTGCTGAACTTATTGGCATTTCTGAAGCGGCTAACAACGCTGATAATGGCGGCGAAAGTTCTTTTGACTCGATAATTTCTTCTAGTTCGTGCAGTACGCCGCGGCTACTGGTCGATCTTTCAACAAACACTAACATTGAGGCAGGTAATAACGTCGGTGTTTTTCTTTTTAATGCTTTTTTAATGTCATCTGAGTTAACAAGATTAGGGAAGTTAAGTAACTCAAGTAAATTTAATGGTTGCGGACTGTCTTTAAGCCACGAAGTCCATAAGGCTGGCGATTGAATATGTTCTGCAGTCATTAAATCTGGCGTGCCGTTACTCTCCGGCATTAATAACTGTGTTAATGACTCATTTATTTCTGGGCTTTGTTCATTAACATTGAAATAGTAATTATTGTGCTCTTTTTCTATTACAGCTTCACTAAACAACAGCGGCGTTACAACCTGCTTTACTTCTCCTTTAATTTCTAGCTTCCCAACTAATATAAAGCTGACATAAAGTAACACCCTTTCACGTTGGTACACTTCAACCCGTTTCATCATTTGCTCAGCAAACTCATTGGGAATAGGTAGTCGAGGTAAAAACCCTGAGCCTAAATCATCTTGTCCTTCTAAAATTAAACAGTCTTCTTTTTTGAGTTTGTGCAAATTCCATAAATTGAGATCCGCACTGTCCTCTTGGTAACAGTCTTTGTAATAAGAAAGTATATTTGAAATAGACACCGCTATATTTTCCCCAATGGCATTAATTTAGTGACTAATAAAGCTAATGCTTTTGGCTGAGCTTGTAATAAAAAGTGCGGTCCATCAACAGCTATATACTTAATATTATTGAATACCATACTAAATTCCTGACCTTTTTCAGGTGATATTAACCGGTCTGATCTTGCTTTAATATAAACTACAGGAATGTCGAATGTCTCTGTTGGTCGTTGTTGCTTACTCATAACCTGCAACCGATTTTTCAATAACTGTTCAGGTATAGATTTAACCACTTTCACAAATTGGCTTAAAAGCGTTTTTGATGCCCCTTGCCCGAAAAATAGTAGTTTATGAGCAAAGGTTGATAACGGCATTGAAACCAAGGTTTTAATGGGTAAGCGCTTAGCAATAGAAAGTAAATATTGATGAGGAGCGCTAAGGAAACTTGCCACGAATATCACGCCTTTCAAGTGAGGAAGGTTCTGCTTTAGTAATATTGGAACAATGCCGCCAGAGAAAGATTCAGCTAACAATATATAATCATCCGTTGGTAATTCGCCTTTAATGATCTCAGCTAAAGAGGCATGATCTTGCAAACCATATTCCGGTAGAGGAATAACGATATAATGACCGCTAAAGTTCGACAAAAAATCGTCAAATAACTCTCCAGTTCCGTCCATCCCTGGTAGAAGCACTAATATAGTAATAACAACGTCCCTTGTAGGCTAAGTAATAAAACGTTCGACATATTAAAATCGATTACTTAACCAAAAATTTAACTTTATTTTTTTGAAAAAACCGTCAGTATTTATCGCACTTTTCAGACGTTTTTTTAAGGTTTTTTGCGCGTGCATTGCCAACGATTGACCTGCCGTTGCTTGATAAACCTGCTGGCACTTTCTCAGTAAAGGCGTTAATTCATCCATCTTGTGTTCTAAAGCATCATCTGCCAGTGCTAAAACAACACGCAATGTTGAATAAACATACTGTTCATTTTCCATCAGCTCTTCATAATCTATAACAGTAATATCTTCTTGAGTTAATTGCTGACCTGTTCTGATCAACTCATAGGCATACCAAAGACGCATGTTGTGAATTGTATTATCAGGCTGCTGCTGTAAACCTTGTTCAATGGCACTTCCGGCTTCATCCCATTTTCCAAGCATTTGTAGCGCTAAACGATAATGGTAAAAAACATAGGCAGGAAGTTCTTGCTTGTTTTTAGTGTTTTCAAACAATTTAATCAAACTGTGATAATGCCCAACGTTAATGTAACCATTAGACAATTGTGAAATAAGTGAAGGCGTTGTAATAATTAAGCTGAAATAGAGATCGATAACGCTATCAGGTGGTGTAATCACCTTATCTCGCCAAAAATCTAATAAGGCTAAAAAGGCCCCTTCCCAGGTTTCTTTGTTTGAATACCCTTTTATATCGGCTAATACATGTTTGTACTTATTGTTATCTTCTAAATTTAAACATTTATCAGTATAAAAGTAGGCCTGGCCTATGGTTAAGTTCTTTATTTGTTCTTTAAATAAGTTGGCAAGAGCTTCAAAACTAAACTTTTCATTAAGCGTGATAAAGCATTGATTCAAATGCCAATAGTCAGACTCTTTATCCACAATGACTTTTTTAAATATTTCTAGCGCTTGTTCGAAACGCCCTAATTTACATAACACGCCAATTTTACGTGTTGTGGCGTAAGCGACGGTTCTTTGTAGCTCGAACGTTTTAATAGCATCGAGGGCATCTTCATATTTCTGACTTTCTATTAAACTGTCGACATAAGTCATAACGATGTATTGTTCATTAGGCGATAAATCAAAGGCTTTTTTTAAGTACTTTTGAGCGCTTTCTTTTTCAGCTTTATTACCGTACTTAAGCAAGTTTTCGCCGGCATAGCAGAGAATATCGGCGTCATATCTATTTTGTTCAACACTTTTATGGCTACAGTCGATAAAATCACTTTTACTTTTTTCCTGCTCAAGTAAATCAAATAATTTTTTCCATAAGTAGGCGTAACCGTGAATATTAAACAGTACTTCTTTTAAGTTTTGAATCGCCTGTTTTTTCTGACCTATTTCCATTAATAGATCAACTTTCTGTATCGTTAAATCTAAGGGTAAATTGTTCTTCCACGGCGTACGGTCGAGGACGTTTAATGCTGACTTGTACTCTCCTATCTCAACAAAGTATTGTATTTTATCGAGATATACGGGAATAAAATATAAATCACAATTTAATGATTTATCATACAAAACAAATTTTTCGGTCTGGTCTTTAGTTAAGTATGCTAAATCACGCCACACGTGGGGTAAATATGGTGATTGATGCGCTAGTTTTTTGGCAAAATCATAGGTCAGCTCATTTTCACCTAATTTTTGGGCGATGCTAGATAGTTGATTCCATGCCCAGCGGTAATCGGTATTGTACTTAACAGCATTTTTCAGTGACTCTATTGCCGCTTGATCATTGCCTTGTTTAATCAGTAAATCGGCTAAATAGCCATGCAAAGTACCATCGTTACTATTATGTTTTAAGCCTTTTTGTATTACTGCTATCGCAGATTCAATATCTTCATGTTTTTCTAGCAGATCACAAAGTCGCTTTGTAACATCAGACCAAGCGGGGTTCATTACTAATGCTTGGTTAAAAGCAGCTATCGACTTTTCAGTATCTCCCTCAAGCTCATATAACTTGCCTAAGTCACTATACAGTCGAGGTGTAAGCGGGAATTTAGACTGCCCTTCAAGCAATAGCGCTTTCGCTTTATCCAGATCCCCATATTGTTGATAGTAATTAGCACTTAAACTATATGTATACCAAAGATGATCGTGTTCATTTAGCAGGTGATCAATAAATATTTTTAGTTTTTCTTGGTTGAAAATAGATTTGGCGTTAAACCAAAAATCCCAAGCAGAGTTACCAAAAATAACTTGTTTTTTCATTTGTGAAAAAACAAAATCTAAAGACGCTTCCTGCTCATCTTTCGTAACGCTAGCCGTCATTAAAGACGAAAATGCTAAGTCGTTATCAACCGCAATAGACAAGACATCTCGCGTGATAGTTTTTGCTGCTTCAAAATTGCCTAGTTTCAAATGACATTTTGCTAAGTAACTTTCATTTATATGTTCACCAACAAAATTCTCGCAAGTATCTTTTGCTTGCTGTAATGCTTGTTCGAACATACCTAACGTCAATCGAACATCAATTAGTTGCCTACGCACAAGCCCATAGTCAGGTCTTAATTCAACAAACTTAGTCAGTACCTGCTCTTGAAAAACAGGTGCACTATGCCAGTCAGCAATATAATCCAGTATTTGGGTGTTTTGTGGATTTTTCTGATGAAGATCTTCAAGTATGCTATCAATTTTAGCAATATCACCGATTTTAGACAAAAGCTCAAAATAATTATCTGCGTATTTATGAATAAATGGATTTTCATTAAAAGCGTCTTGGAAGAATTTCAAAGCGGCGTCAAACTCACCAAGTCGAATGTTCTTTCGCGCAATCAGTTCATCAAAGTCTTTTTGCGCTATGTAAGGTTTAATTTGATTTTCGATGGCAGTAAAGCGATCAATCAACCCTCTTTCTATTAAGGTGTTTGACAAGTAGTTAATCAGGTTGGTGTCATCTGAATGAATGTCTAACGCTTCAAAGAGATAGTCTATGCCAATATGTTCTTGGTCAAGTAAATCATATGCTTTATAAAGTGATATAGCCGGCATTGCAGAGCGTATTTTGTATTTATCAAAGCGCTCTTTTAAAAAGGTGATTGATTCTTGTGCTTTATTTAAAAAACGAGACGCTTTGAAGTAACTTTCGATAAATTGACTACTGGTTTCATCCAAACAATAAGCATAAAGATAATGCTCTGCCGCAAGGTCAAACGATTGCTTAGACCAATAGTAGTTTGCTATAGACCAATGAGAGTAAGCGGAATAGCAGCCTAAATATTTTAATTTCGCTAACGAACTCAGGGTTAATTTTTTATGTTCATTGGTGTCATAAATTTCATCAAACAGTGTACCCAGTAAATCTACATTAATGTTATTTTCTAGATATTCACTAAGTTGCTTTAAGCCTTCTTCACGTTTACCTAATCCTCTTAAACAAAAGTATTTAGAATTAAGTAATATTGTTTCATCTGGAAACCTTTCCAGTAGTTTATTGTTTAACTCAAGAATTTTTGTTGTATCGTTGTTCCAAGCTGCAAAGCTTCTTTCTACTCTGAGCGTTATGCGATGGTCTGGGTCTTTGCTTATGAGTTTTTCTAAGGCGAGTTTCGCTGTTAAGTAATCGTTTTGCTCTTCTGCTCTGCTGTACTCATCCCATAAAGGGTAAAGCGATGATGCTGGAAAATTAAAGGCTGATAATAACGCCGATTTTTCAGCGGGTACAAAAGCAATACAACGAGCACCACTGTAGGCTTCACTTTCAATGGTTTCTTTCGTTAACATTTCTTGCATTAACGATTGCGAAGGATCCATAACATATAAAGTGCCCACTTGTTTATTGAAACCAATAACAGCCTGAATATGAGCAGAAAATTCATTGGTCGTGACCAATGCAAAGGGAATGTCGTTCTCGATCAGTGAATAAGCTAAATCACTGTCTAATTCAAATTCTTTATAGTAGAAATTGTTATCACTTAACCACTGCCGCTCTTTAGTTGCAGGTGTACCATCAAAACAAATGGCGTCTGCAATATCTTTTGAATTGAACTCATGCCCCCAATAGCTACAAAGCGCTGCTAATGTAGTTGGTGCGCATGTCATGTGTTCTTGTCTTAGAAATGGAACATCTAGAACCTTTCTATTTAACACCCCTTTTGAAAGTTTGAGGTTTTCTGTCACTATTTTCCAGTAACTGCCTTTATGGGAAGCTAGGGTTTCAATCGCTTGTTCAATATTCTGGTAATGAATAGCGATTTGACCTTTCCACGAAATCAAAAAAGGTTCATCTTGTTTGTCTTGAATAATACGAGTTTTCTCAAACTGCTCAAGAGCATATTCACACGTAGGCCAGTCATGCTTACCAGCAAGTAACTGTGCGTATTCAACCCAAACATAAGCCGACTGATATTGTTCAACATGTTTTTTATAAAGCGCAATTGAGGCATTTACACCGTCAATTTTAGTCAATATGCCAGATAAAACGCGCATATTATATGGGGAAGGATAAGCATCAAAATGCTTTTCTGCCTGTACTTTCGCTAAATCGAATTCGTTTTGTTCGCTTAACAACTGAATTTTTAAAGACGTGATCCAACTATCGGCAGGTGCTATTTTTATCGCTTCGTCTAATAATGAATTAGCTTCGGAGTAGTTCTTAAATATTTTTTGAATAATAGACTTAAAACCAAGCAGTTCAGGTTTTAATTTTTCTTCTTTTAAAATAACCGCTTCATATTCCTTTAAAAGCTCATTGGCGATAATAGGACCTGATTTATTTAGACGATAGAAAAGTATCCGAATCAATAACTCCGGACAATCTCTATTTTTTCTCCAACGATTCAGTAATAAAGCATCAGATTTTCTATCGCCGCCTAAATTAGTGTATAACCGAATAGCGATAAAACACTTCTCTTGGGTATCCCAACTGTCTATTGGTCCCCACTCGCTTTCAGCCTTAAATAAGGCATCCTGATAAAGGCCAACTTTACAAAGATCTTTCACTAAATCTTCAACTGACGCTTTAAGTTGAGGCTCTAAAACAATATCTGACACGACGATTAATCCTTTAAATAATAGATTTTATTTTTCCTTATCAATGAATCTACCATTAAAGTTTTTTCACTTATAGTATTTCAGCGATAAACCGCTGTAATTGATGGTTTAATCAGCAGCACTATCGTTAAATATCGACTATTTAACGACCTAGCTATAAGTGAAGGGGGTGTGATGAGAGTTGTAAATCTTTATAACCTCACAGTTAACTGTATATAAAAACAGGTCCTTAATGAGTCATGGAGAGGCAAGGCCTTAACTGCGTGTTTCCAACAAAATAAAACACAAGCTGAACCGCGGTCTAGATTGGATTTACGCTATAAATGAATATGTACTAACCTCTAAACATAGTATCTAATTCTTCACGAGTAACTTGTCTTGGCATATTTGGAAAGCCCCTTTCACAAGATCTTCCTGACATTTTAAGATCTGCCACCGTATTGCTGACAAAGAGTTTTAAATATACATTCATTGACATTGCCTCGAAACGAATCACTTCTGATGAGTTATATTTAATTCTTTGAGTGTATTGTGACGAAGTACCTTCTTCTTTATTAATGTCGATAGTTAAATCTGCAAAATCGCCCATTGGCTTGATAGTTAAACAAGCACCATATTTAAGAGAATTAACACAAGATTTTTTATTATCTAAGTTCCATATTCTGCCAAAAGTAGAATATCCTTTGCCTAAAACTTCTTTTATTTGATAGTCATAATCAATCATCTGAGCCGTATCACATGAATAGACATAACTTGTATTAATTAAGAATAAAACTGGAAGTATTTGTTTTGTAATGCGTTGAGATAAAGTCATATTCAATTCCTTTTTAAACTGCTTCTTTATAATCCATTGATAATATAGTATTAATTTTAGCACACCCACTCTAAGTTAACATAATCGTTCTAAATGTAGTGTTCGAGTAAAACTGGCCACGGATATGTATTATATTTTCTTAAAACTAAACAAAAAATTAGATATTAGGGTGTTTGTTAAATCAACAAAACAACAAAGTATCACCACTCTCTTAACTGTTGCATTTCTTTCAAGCGAGCACGTTGCATAACCAATGCTTCGAATAGATCATTTATTGATGAATTATATGAGTTTAAACCGAGCAGTACTATATTTGCTTCAGTGAAGAAACGCTTATGTTTTGAACCGACCAGGTCCACTGTTTGATCCATGCTTTTGGGGTATCAAAATATTGCGTACTAAATGTGTAATCCATTGACTGCTCTTTAACTTCAAATATTTGGGGACTTTGATTAAACCAAGCTTGTTGCCACCACTGCTGAATTCTTTCCCTCGATTAATTAATTTATGCTCAGTGGGCAATTGGTTACTTTTTTTAACCCCTAACATCTAGATTAGCATGCGTAAATTAATGAAGGCTAAAAGTTGGCTTTAAACTTTGGACTTACCCTCTATTTTGCTATTATGGCTACTTTTCTTTTCCCTATTAAGGTATCAGCACTGCGTGGAAGTTTTTCAACTTAGAGATTATCAACAAGAAGCTGTTTCTTCCGTGCTTAAACACTTTCGAAAAACCAACGAATCTGCTGTGATTGTTTTACCGACAGGCTCAGGTAAAAGTTTGGTCATTGCTGAACTTGCGCGTCTAGCAAAACGAAAAATACTCGTGCTGACCCATGTAAAAGAATTGGTCGAGCAAAACCATCAAAAGTTTGAAAGCTATGGTGTTGCCGCCGGTATTTATTCTGCGGGCTTAAAACTGAAAGAAACTCAACACCAAGTCACATTCGCCAGCATACAATCAGCAGCTCGCAATTTAGACGACTTTAATGAGCCCTACTCTTTAATTATTATTGACGAATGTCATCGAGTTAATTTGCCTAGCCCTGATTTGTCTGATGAACAATCGAATGCACAGTTGAACGCAAAATCGAATAAACCGCCTCAAGATAAAGCCAAAGCAGAAAGTAAGTTTAACGATGCGCTTAGTAGTAATACTGAGAATGAAGATAAAACACTGCCTGAAGCACAATCAGCAGATAAAGTAAGTAAAGGGTCGAATAGTAACCAGTATCAACAAATCATTGAAAAGTTGATGCAAGTTAATCCGGATGTAAAGTTATTGGGACTAACCGCCACGCCTTATCGGTTGGGTATGGGCTGGATTTATAAAAAGCATTATCGTGGTTTCATGCGCAGTGAAGAAAAACGACCTTTTGAGCACTGCATTTATGAACTCCCACTTCGTTACTTAATTAAACGCGAGTATTTAACCGAGCCAAATCTAGTTGACGCCACCATAGAGCACTACGATTTTAGTAGCCTGCGAGCAAACGCCTCTGGCGATTATAGTCCTGCGGATATGAATCATCTGTTAAACAAAAATCCCCGAGTAACTCAAAGTATTATTGAGCAGGTCATTGAGTTAGGCGATAAACGTCAAGGTATTATGATATTTTCCGCCACCGTGGAACATGCAAAGGAAGTTTTTAGTTATTTACCCGCGCAGTTAAGTGCGTTAGTTACCGGCTCTACCGACAACAGCGAACGCGACAAGTTAATTAAAGCATTCAAGCGCAAAGAGATTAAATACCTGGTTAATGTGTCTGTATTAACCACAGGGTTTGATGCCCCTCATGTCGACATGATTGCCATATTACGCCCAACACAATCTGTGAGTCTTTATCAACAAATTATCGGTCGTGGTTTGCGTTTGAGTGAGAACAAAAAAGATTGTTTGGTGATTGACTATACCGGCAATGATTTTGACCTTTATCATCCCGAAGTGGGTGAGAAAAAGCCAAATAGTAAAAGTCAGCCAGTGCAAGTTGTTTGCCCAAGTTGCGAATTTCCCAATGTATTTTGGGGCATTTGTGATGATGACGGTTATTTAGTTGAACACTACGGTCGACGATGCAAAGGTCTTGTCGATACTGGCAGTGAAGAGCAAGCATATCGAGTAGAAAGCCAGAGTCAATGTGACTATCGCTTTGTATTTAAAGAATGTCCGCACTGCGGTGGTGAAAATGACATAGCGGCTCGTAACTGTTTACAATGCCATGAGGTCTTGGTTGACCCTGATGATATGTTAAAAAAGGCGCTAAAACTTAAAGATTCAAAAATTATCCGCTGCGCAGGTCTTAATCTAACCAGCGTTAATGGCAAGGCTAGTTTTAAAGGGGCCGATAAGGAAGCTGGTAAGTTAAAAATCATTTACCATGATGAGGAAGGCACCGAGCTCAATGAATCTTTTGATTTTGCACAACCAAACCAGGTTAAAGCCTTCAACGATATTTTTTCTAAACGCCTCAGCGCTAAAATAAGTCTACAACTAGGTACTACTGAATCGTATGAAGTAACTACGCTTGAACAAGCATTAAAATTAGCTAACATACTGCCGTGCCCTGACTTTGTTATTGCCAGAAAACAAAAATTTTACTGGCGTGTTAAAGAGCGAATTTTTGACTATCAAGGTAAATACCGAAAAGCCAATGAGCTTAAATAGAGCTCGTGGTTAGGTTAATGGATTTCGGATAATCATGGAGTAAAAAATAATGGCCAATTTTGTGATTTAAATTCAGAGTGAGTGCCTTTTGTATTGCTCTTTACATTGCGCTTTACATTGAGATATGGGGTCACAATAAATTGAAACCCCGTCGACCATTTTATTGGCTATTGCTCAGTTACTTGATAAACCGTCACGGTGCCAGAGACTTCATTGCCAATCACTAATAATGGCGTATTCGTTGGACTGTCGGCTGCTGAGATAAATTTAATACTTTCAGGACCTAAATCACCGGCCATATGCACCTGAGTACAATCCATGCCTTCATTGCTGTCACAAGGATCAGCTAAGTCATCATCCATTTCGTAATCAACAGTAAAATCACGATTGTTGTAATGTGTGACAAAAGCAGTATTAAAAGGGTTTGTAATGTCGTAAACAAATAAATCCCCTGCACGTTCTTGAGAAATAAAGGCGTAAGTTCTTCCTGCTATTTCTCCCACATCAATCGCTTCAGGCTCACCACCCTTATCATCAGAGCGGTTATCGCCTTTATTTTCGGTATGAGCAGCATTAAAATTGTTTCCAAGAATGGCTGAAGAAATTTTGCCGAAATCATCACCAGAATCAAAGACTAAATTAATGTTTTTATCCCAAATGGAGAATGAACGAGCGCCATAGGCAAATAATTTTTCAAACTCACCATCTTGGTCTTTATCACCTAAAGCCGTCGTTACTTTTAAGCGTCCTAAATAGTTTTTACCGCCAGACTCGTCATACTGGCTTTGTAATTCTGTTGACAGTGTTTGATTAAGCTCATCGGGATCAATGATATCTTTGACACGAACTTCTTCTGAATAACCGTCATAGTCTCTTGCATCACCTTCATTTGCAGAAACAATAAATGTCGAACCATTCCAAGAATATGAAGCAATAGTATCAGGTTGATACATGCCATATAGCCCTTGAATACTTTTAAACTCAGGGACTTCGTCTTTATTAGTAAAGTCTAACTGATACTTACCCCAATCTTTATAACCAAGCGCTTTCACTTCAATGGTTAAATCTTTAAGATTAATAATACCGATCGCATTGTTTTCTTGCAGAGACACATACGCTATTTCGCTGTTACTTGAAGTCGTAATATATTCTGGTTCTAAATCTTTCGCGACCGTATTCCCTGTTGGTCCAGCAAACTTAACACCGGCTTTAGTTAAAATAGCTAATCGTTTTTCATCGGTATCATAGTCTTCAGGAGATAAGTTCTCATCACTAAAGACAATATCTGAGCCCAAATTAATCGTCACAGCAACATCCGCTGGCAACATATCAACAACAGAAATAACTGAGATTGAACCTTCAGGGTCATTTGAGTAATCAGCATTGGGTTCGCCTTCATTGGCAACTAATACCTTGTTACCATCTGGCTTAAAAGTAACCATGTCAGGTAACGCGCCAGCCTCTACCGCTTTAATGAACGTGCCTTCTCCACTAGCACTTAAGCTGTAAAATAAAATAGCGCCAGGTGCTTGTTTAACCTCACCTTCAATAGCAATTGCTAACAAGTCACCTTTAATCGCAATTGAATTAACAGCACCTAACAAAATGTTTTTTTCAACGCCCAAGGTGTTCTTTACCGAAACGCTTAACGGAAAAGTAAAAGCACTGGAGCTCAAACTTTCATCAGCGACAGGATCACCTACTTCAGTTGTCGAAAGGTCAGTTAAATTAATGACTTCTATTTGATTAGAAGCGCCATTAATGGCAAAAGCAGAGTTTGAGTTTTTATGAAACTGTACAATTTCTGCCGCACTTTTACCGTAAATTCCGGTAGCAAAACGGCCAACGACTTCAACATTTAATGCGCGAGGTAAGCTCTTACCGTCACTACCATCAGAGCCATCAGTACCCACAACACCTTGTATTCCTTGATCGCCATCAACACCTTGCTCGCCATTATCGCCGTCGATATTACAACCGCTTAACCCCATTGATAATGCAATAGTGAGTAGCCCTGCTTTATACTTGTTAATTTTCAACATAATTTAGTCTTGTCATTTAAAAATGAAACAAGACTAGGGAGTTTATGTGGCAAAATAATGACTTGGAGATGACATAAAAATTACAAACCAAATGCAATTGCTTCAATGCTGGAAGATCAACTAAGGTGAACACTAAAGGATATACTTAGTCTGAACTCTGATAACAAGTGCCTAATATTCAATTATAATCAATAGCTTATAATATTTAATGAAAATAAAAGTGCGGTTAAGTTGATGAGTATTTTATCATTAAGCAAACAGGCTATTGTATGCGCTTACCTTTTTATTTAAACTTTTTCATCGTAAAAACAATTCAAATTTTGTGACAAAGTCAATTTGCTAGAAACTCAAACGTAAACACTATATTGATGTAAGGATGCAGTAATCTCATGAGTAAACGTAGAATTAAGCTATCGATGTTATCCATGCTATCCATGCTATCCATAATATTGATCACATGCTTAGTGGTATTTACCTTCAACACATCAACAATAAACTCGTCGAACAGTGAGTTTACGTCAGTTAACACTCAAAGCATTAATACTGAAACTATCAAGCCGATAGCTGAAAATAAAAGCCTTACGCCTCCCAAAGCCTTAAATACGCTACAGGACACTAGCAAGAAAACTACTGAAATGGTTGTCATGCAAAGGCCTAAATGGTTGTCATGCAAAGGCCTAAATGGAAGTTGTCAGGAAGTTTAATCACTGAGTTTGAAAAGCTTAAAAACGCCGCCGAGAACGGAGATAATAAAGCAAGGTATATACTTGCCAAGAACCTGAGTTATTGTTTTAACAGCCCCATAGATGACACCGCCCTAGATATAAAGTTAACGCAAGTTCTCGACTATAGTGATAGTGCACTAACGATAAGTAAAGTGACGGAAAAATATGAGTATTGCGCTGGCATTGAACAACAGCAGCGCACCGAGTTTTATAATTACTCACAAGCCGCTGCAAATCATGGATACGTGGCCGCACAGGAATTTATTGGCACTATCACACCAGAGTTCTTCATGGCGTCTCAGGGCTATCAAAACCTTGAACGGGAAGACTTTATAACAACACGCGATAATTTTCTTGCACAACAAATAGAATTTTTACAGCAAGCCGCGCAAAATGGCAGTATCAAAGCATTAGCTAGATTGTCTGGTATAGGTAATTCACAAAAGTTTGGCAAAAATAATGATGTTAAAACGGCGGCATTTAATCAGTTAATTCTCGAACTGACTCAAAACAATGAAATATATAATAGATATGCATGGTTTCAAGAAAAACTTCATCTACCGCTAACACCAGAAGAAATTAATAATGCATTTGCAATGTCTGAAGAATGGTTAGCAATAATTAAAACAAACGGTACGTTATATTTAAAAGATGATTAGGTAATGCATCTATTTCGCAAACGTTAATAATGTATTAGTTAACTAATGCCTCTCTAAGTAGCTCTTTACAGCATTTTGACAAAACACGGAATAAAAACAAAGTTTGAAATTACTGATATTTACTTTGTGAGTTCTACTCATAGTGAATACAGGTCATTCGCTTTTAATTAACGCATTTACTTTAAGCTTGTCGTTATTAGATTAGTTAATTCTATAGTAAATATATTACTACCTCTTTATCATATATAAAATAGAAACAGCTTAGGTTATGAATACTAAATTTAAACATTAATTAAGATTAGCAAAAATGTACGTAACCCTGGTATCATACTCAATAAAAACTACCCTCTGTAATTCATGACTCAACAAATAAAAATAATTGATTTATTTTCTGGCCCTGGAGGGCTAGGTGAAGGATTTTCAGCATTAAAAGATACTGACGGTAATTCGCCTTTTAAAATTGCTATATCAATAGAGAAAGAAAAAAGTGCTCACAGAACTCTTAAGTTACGTGCTTTTTTCCGACAATTTAATGGTAATGCCCCTAAAGAGTATTACGATTTCCTCAAAGGTGAATTAGGTAAAACACCTGAAGAGCAATTATTTAAAATCCCAAAGTTTTCTACACAAGTAGCAATGGCTGAACAAGAAGCTCAGAATTTAGAATTGGGTAAAGATAATCGAATTATCAATAAAAAAATTATCGAAGCTATTGGTGAAGAAGAGTGCATTTTAATTGGTGGCCCCCCTTGCCAAGCATACTCTTTAGCTGGAAATAGAAGTAATAAAAATTATGACCCTACATTAGACCCTAGAAACTTTCTCTATAGAGAGTATTTGAAGGTTATTGCTCAGTTTCAACCTGCCGTTTTTGTCATGGAAAATGTTAAAGGCATGCTTTCAGCAAAGGTAAATGGCCAG
Source organism: Cognaticolwellia sp. (assembly GCA_049642265.1). Classification (GTDB taxonomy): domain Bacteria; phylum Pseudomonadota; class Gammaproteobacteria; order Enterobacterales; family Alteromonadaceae; genus Cognaticolwellia. The sequence goes on from JBAROR010000118.1 coordinate 36,073, forward strand.
TCCATTTATGAAACAATTTTTACTGATTTACATAATCCCTGTAAATCAGTAAAAACTAAACCAAAACAAAACAGAACAAAACATAATTACAAAGTTTTATCTCTAGTTGTACCTGAAAATGAAGAATTAAACCCAAGAGATTTTATTGTTTATAGTGAACAGTACGGTATTCCCCAAAGGCGGCATCGAGTAATTCTTTTAGGTGTTAGGGAGGACATTTATCCAAACGTAGGTAATATTGGTCTTACAAAAAGTGAGCACCAAACCACAGTAATGGATGTACTCTTTGATTTACCTAAGTTAAGAAGCGGTTTATCAAAAATTCAAAATACCAAGAAAAATTGGGTTAATAACATTCGAAGTGATGCTAAGGACACAGTCATATCCTTAAAAGCTATTAATCAATTAGAAATTGCCAATTCAATGGAATCTGTAATAAAAGAAATTCAAGAACCAAGTGATAAACAGGGCTACGTATTTGCGTTAAAGAGAACGTCAGATATTAAGAATAATGAATTGAAAAATTGGTTTTATGATAAAAATCTTGGTAAATATATTACTAATCATGAAACCAGAGGTCACTTAACTGCTGACTTACAAAGGTACTTATTTTGTAGTGTTTGGGGAAGTGTGAGTAAAGATTTAAATTGGTCTTCAAGGAGTCCAAAATCTAAAGATTATCCTGATTACTTAATCCCTAAACATAAAAACTTTAAGAGTGGAAAATTTGCTGATAGATTCCGTGTACAACCTTGGGATATACCGGCTACCACAATTACTTGTCATATATCCAAAGATGGTCATTACTACATTCACCCAGACCCACTACAATGCAGAAGCCTGACAGTAAGAGAAGCGGCGCGTATTCAAACATTCCCTGATAATTATTTCTTCGTTGGGAATAGAACAGAGCAATACGTTCAAGTGGGTAATGCTGTACCGCCATTGTTAGCCAATAAAATAGCTAACAATGTACTATCCATACTTCGTTAATCCTTTACTGAATAACACTCAAAAATTGATGACGTATAATCATTCGTCATCACCTCTTTTATTTCGCTACAACTTTTAATCGCATCCCAAAGCTCAGGCTTTCTTGAGTACTCATTATAATCATCACTTGCGGAATATTTTTTGATTAAATCGTTTACGGAACGCATTAAATATATGAGGTATTTTTCAAGTTCAGGGTGAATACTTTCGTCTTTCCATACCTTTTCAAGATTAAAGTTGTTTTTAGTAGGATCTGCGTCGGTATAAATATAAATAATAGACAAAGTATATGGTATGACAGCCGCTCTTAATTGACCAATTGCATTCTTACCTTGGCCATGAATTTTTTCCATCCCTTTAAACAAGATCATTTTAGATACTACTTTTTCATAAAAATCTCTATCTATTTCTACTTTACGCTCATCATTAGACTCGATTAACTCAATAAAATGTCTAAAACACAGAGTCCCCCCTTTTTTCACCAGCCAAGGTGCGTTACCCCATGAGTTGTAATATTTGGCTAACTCCATATTTGTAAAACGACGGTCTCTTGGAAACTCATCTTTTAATCTCTTTCCATTTGAGCCGGCATGTCTTACTTTAGTCAAAAACTCGCCTTTGGCTCTTTCAAAAAACCATTTTGAACCGCTTGGTGTGACAACTGACTCACTTAATGACTTAATTGTCCTTAATTGAGGGCTTTTTGAGCGAATATCTACATCTGTAACTTTTGTTTGAGTGTTGGAGTATTTACTAATATTTGAGATCAGTTCATCTAAATCACTTTCGGGAACATCTTTAGCTACGTTAATTTTGGCCATAACATTAACCTTACTTATATCTAACCCATCTTTTTGAGAAAAATATATAGTCGCAGTCGTTTGCCCGCCATTTACTATCTGAAAATCGGTTAATGAATCTAAATATAAAGTCTTTTTATAAGATTTAATCACAGCATTTGATGCTGTTATCGTTAAGCCGTTGTTATATGCGATAAAATGTTCTGGTTTATTTCTAATAGTTTCTTTTATGCCTTTATTTACCTTTTGAAACTGTAGAAATGAGCGCACATTTTTTTCTAATAAACGACTACTATAGCGTTTATATAAATCTGAGATAACCTGAGCATTTAGAACACATAAGTATGAAGCAAAGTTTTCTTCATCTGCCGCTTGTATTACTTCTATCTTTTGATTTGTTTCAGTATTAAAGTCAATTGTTAGTGGTTCTCTATTACCTCTTGACTGTATTACGCTAGCTATAAAATTTAGGTCTACAACCTTTCTAAGAACTAGAATGTCCTTTTTTATTTTAATTTCTTCTTTTTCGTATACTGTGTTAATAAATTCATCAATAAAATGAATTTTTCTTGGTTGCACCATCGCACCTTTAAATGAAACAGTGGGCGTTAATGATATAAGAAAAATTTCAATTACATCAAATTGCTCAATGCCATCATTTGAATTCAGTTTTGCGATAAGTGATTTCACCACGCCATCAGAGTCTTGTCCTTTATCATTTAAACTTCCTTTGATAGCCAGATTTAGAAACCGTGTGACTTGCTTAAATCTATTATCATACTCAATCCTATTTGATATGCACAAGTTATCTTCGTCAATAGATTCATCAATCGATTCCTCGTTGACAATGAAGAGCTGTAGCCTTTCCTTGGATTCATTTACCGTATATGCGTTTAGCTTTATATTATTGTGTCCGGGTGAAATATAAGACTTAGTAACATCTTCCGAGTCAATTAGTTTCGCATCAAGCATGTAAGGTAACACTTCTGATAAAACAAGTTCTTGCTGGATAAAATCATGCTTATCCTTAGATGAGTCTAATACTTCTTGTCTATACTGAAATAACTCTTTGATTTCCATTTAGAATTCTCTTTCCGATATTACATAATTTGCTAAATTGGTTAAATTAAGATCATACTTTACATTACTGATACTTTGAGGAAGGTTATTTGTTGTGATTTTTGGGAAGCTTTCCTCTAAACAATCGTAGTCATGTATATTTAATGGTTTGAAACGATAATTGTTATACTCTTGGATATTTTGGAGTGTTATGCCTTTTTGAATTAACGCTTTTAGAATAATAGAAAAGTCACCTAATCGTTCAAATATAGCTTTCTTTATCTCAAGAACTAAATCTCTTAATGAGGAGCCACTTTCCATATTCTCATCAACAGAAACAACAGAAAGAGTTAACTTTTTACCCGATTCAACTTCTAATTGATGTTCACTAGAAAGCCTTACGGAAACCTTCTTAATGTCTTTTGTTTTAACTTCGATATGATTATCATCATAAATAAAATCATGTCCTTGATCGTATGGTCCCCTCCAACCATATAAAATGTCATTAATACTGTAACTATCACTACCTTGTATAAGTTCTTTTAAAATAATTAATTCGCCCCAAACGCCTTTTATTACATCTTTTGGCAACCTATCATTATTATCTGATGTAAAAAATAAAATCCATTGATAGAACGTTTGAATAAATACTTTAGAATATCGGTCAACTTCTTTGATATCTTTTATAGAATTAAAAAGAGATATAATTAGATCATCGAATAAATTATTATACTCATGGTCAAGGAGAGTCATTATCAGATAGTTAGTGTCAGGAAATAACGCTATAGCTATCTTCTCTTTTTTAACCTCTTTAAAATTAATCCCATGGTTTTTTGGTAAATTTAAAATTAAGCTATGACATCCTGTTTCATCGATGCCAAGGTATATATCAGAAACACAGTCACTGGTAATTCTAATCGTCTTATACCCCTTTATTGTTTTACATATGGATATTTGTGTCCATTTATTCCTTAACAAATCTGCATTCATTAATTACTACTCCCAACTATCGTTAGGTAACGAAGAATCTTCATCCGAATATTCTTCTGAGTATTCATCTTCATCAAGATCGTAGTCTCCTTGAGCATAAATCCCGCCGGGATCATTCTCAATAGGAGGGAAACCAATCGCGTAACCAACTAACGGTATATTTAAGTCAATATTATGATCATTAATATATTGATCAAATTTTTCATCGCTTTTACCTAGTTCTTGATTGAAAGAGTAATGGGAGTCAAAAAGATAAATAATCAAAACTGCCTCATCTTCACCCATCCTTTCTCTGTAAACCCTTTCAGGCATAGTTCCTATTTCTAATTTCGCTTGGTCTTTGGTATAGGAAGGATTTTTTTTCATTATATTTTTTATTTTGTCTTCACGATATTGATTCTCCGCGGCAGTTATAGTCGTACTACTTAACCTAACGCTTAGATCTTTTGAGGCTGAAAGGATATTGGCATTTTTTCCTGTCATGTGAAATTTATGGCGATTTAAAAAGTTTTCTCTATATCGTTCTTGATTAGGGTGTTGACTCGGCCCTCGTCTTATCGACAATTCAACGGGTTTAGATAAGTTTGAATCTATAGGCTGTAACGTTTTTTTAAATTTACCACTAGAGTCTTTAGCTGAACCTGTTGTTTTTAAAACAATCGACCAATTATTTAGTAATTTTTTGTCATTACATAATTTAATAAACTTAACCATTGTGCTTACATCTTCAGCGGTAAAATTATTCTCTTTATTCAGTAAATCTATTACTTCTTTCCCTGTCGCCTTGTATGTCAAGAAACCATGAGGTGTATCCGATTCATTACTTAACTTCGGAGCTATTTCGTATTTAAAGTTATCCCAAACCTTTTCAATTTTACTCTTTGATATATCAAATACAGTGGTCATTTCTAATTGATCTTGATATGACCATTTAACTTCTTTAGTATCTTTTAGAATTGATGGTCTTGTTATTTTTAATACACCCGGGTGCTTTCTCACTCTTAATGCAAATTTACTTGGAGTACCACGTTCATCATCTATTCGAGACATCTTCTGAAATTCGTGTTCGAGCTCTTCAATGCACTTAGTCGTTTGATTATACTTTTCTATTGCATCTTCTGTTGTAAAAAGCTTACAGCAATCAATATAACCGGGACGATAACCAAACCAGCGGCCCATTTGCAGTAAAGTATCCGAATAATTCGTGTTCCTTATGAAATAATTTATTGTTAAGCCTTCTAGCGTAAATCCACGCGACAATTTGTTACCCCCAATAGCAATATATTTTTTGGGGGTTGTTTTAGGATAGACAAGCTCTTGTTTAGCAATACTATTTACGGCCTTAACTTCAATATCTTTAACTGCATCTGGTAAGTATTTCTTTACAGAGTCAAATACCATAGGCGTTAAGAATTCATCTGAATATTTTAGTGGTAAGTATTTACGTATCGATTCAACTATTTCTGCATAATATTTGTACCATACTTTTTCAACATCAAAGTACACAGATTTTGGCGAATCAGGATCGTCATTTAGGATAGATAAACTAATTTCAGATAAATATTTTGTGAGTAAGGAGCTCGTTTTATTTTGCCATAAAGTAAAGCGAGAAATATGTATCAGCATTGTATGATGTGGCTGGTATAAAGCTGAATTTATCATTTCAGGTTTACGCTTCTCCCTTATGGCTATTGATATAATAAAACAGATTACAGCTTCTTTTAGTGAGTTGGGTAGGTTCTTTGGAAAGTCGTCAAACGACTTACTAGCCCTTGTATTATCCTTATATTCAGAATAACTATTAAAAAAATCATCTACGATGTAACTGTTTCTTTCTTCCCAATCCTTTTTACTTGTGTATTTATTTACCCCATACGGATCTTCTGAATCAAATACCTGTGATGGAAATTCAGAAATAAAATCATTTACAGGAGAGCACAATAATGGAACCTTTTCTCCTTCAGCCTTATTCTTCATGACAACTGAAGTCTCAAAAATTTGTTTTGCTCCGATATAATTACTTGGGGAGTTTAATAGGTAAATAAAGTCGTCAGGAAAAATATTGTCAACCTGCGACAACGATTTTTCAAACTCATCTTTTTTTACTTTATATTTAATTATAATTTCATTTTCTGGCTTTTCGTTTCTATCCTGAAGAACATTTGCAAATGGTGTTGCGGTATATCCTAAATACGATTTTTTATGAAAAAGATGTAGAAGAGTTCTTATATATAAATTAATTTTTGATGCGTACTCTTTGCCTTTAGGACCTTCGTTATTTAATGATGCATTATCAGCTTCATCATCAATAATCAAAAAAGGAATATTATGCTTATCTTTTCCTTGGTCTAAATAATCATGTAACCAAATAATTAAATTTTTAAGTACACTCGCATTTTTTTTACATACTAAAATATTGATAGGCTCTAGGGAAAACTCAGCCTCAGCAAGTGACTTCCTAAAATCAGATTTTTTAGACGTAATTGAGTTTACCTGCTCAACTTTAGACCCGCGGCGCTTTCCAAAAGGAAGTATTTCTCCAACGCCCTTTTTCACTCGTTGGCCTGTATCATCGTCTTTTCCTTCACCAATGACATCCAATTCAATCCTTTGCTGTGTTTGACTCCTTAAGTCTTCCATAATCCCAGATAAAATTATTATTAATTCATAGCCAGAATCAACAGCTCTATTTATAACCGCATTAAAGTTTCCTGTTTTACCTGATTGAACCTCACCTACGACTAACCCTTTTACATAAAATCCTTCTTTCGATCTTGGGTCACCTAATTTACTTATTATATCTTTACTTGAACGATCTGTTTCATCAATAATTGCTTTAGATCTTCCATTTTTTTTCAACTGTCTAAAATATCTGTTTGTATAGTTCCAAGATATTTCGTTATATTTACTATCGGTCAACCAAGTTTCTTTTTTGTTTTTATTTAGTGAACGTGCAGGATCAATGTCAGTAGGGTTAATCGATAGATACTCTTTTCTAGCTAACTCGAAATACTCTTCATATGTAGAATCATCGACAATCGGTAATTTATATATTTTTGCGACAGTTAGCGTATCATTTTTAACTTTTTCAAATATTTTTTCAAAAAAATCCATTGGCAATTCTGATGTATTAATTAGAAGGCTTGTTTCGCCTTCAATAATTTCCCTCATAATTTCAACATATTGATTGTTCGACATGATTAATTTCCTTTTAATACTTCTAAAACTTCTTGTGGAAGAGACTCTAACGTATAACCTAGTTCAGGTATTACATATTGACTAATAGTAGTGGAACTAACACCTCTACTTTTCAAGTCCTTAATATTCATAATTAGTTCTTCCTTAGACAAACTGGCATCATCTAGGAAGTTCTGATTAGTTTGAGTAGATCTAATTTTATTAATTCGAGTATTGACCATAGATAAAAGCATATTAAATTTTGCGGTTTGGTTTTTATCTAAATCTAAGAGAAGGCTCTGAATTAATTCAAAACCTCTATTAATCTCAAGTACAGGCCCTTTACTCGAGATTTTTCGTTCAAATAAATGAATGTTATTCTTTTCTTTAGTTTCTTTAAATTGTTTTATGCCTTTATTAAAAAACTCTCTCTCAGCTTCAAGCTTAAGATCATCAATATAACTTTTAAAAGCGCTTTTTAGTTCGTGAGGAATAATTACTTGTGATTTAGCAACATTTAAATGAAGTAAATGATCTGCATTATTACCTATTTCTACTTGTAATCGGGCTAATTGAAGTCTTGGCGCTTTTCTGATTAATCCATTCCAACCACCAAAAAGAATCAATCTATTTGCCCGGTAGATATAAATACCTTCCATATCCATCAAACTTCTTTTTTTTGTTGCCCATATTGATAACCCTTCTTTTGATTCTTTGATACTTCTTGAGGGTAAAATAAACCCTTCAATCTTAATTGAATCATTGCCAAAATTTCTCTTCCGGAACTCTAGAGAACGAAAGTCTTTTTCTTTTGTAGGAAAAGGGTTAAATGGTTCCAATAATTGATTGTTTATTCTTATTTGAAGTTTATTATCACTTTTTTCCATAAAACGATGAAATACTAAACTTAAGTGATCTGCTATGATGTCAATTTCTTTAAAAAGTGCACTCTCACGATTCTTTTCTTCTAAATATTGTTCAAATTTGTACAGGCCTTCCCAAACAATTACAGTATTAGCATCAAAATTATCGAAACCATTAAAACGAGAGGTACTTATCTGTTGATACTGTTCTACTCTCTTTATGATGCTTTCAGGTGAGTTAACAAGAAGATTCCATTTATTATTTTTTAGTAACTCTAAATCCCAAGTTCGAGCTGAATATTTCTCTGTTCCTCTAACACGAGATAAAGTAGTAAATTTTCTAGTTTGAGAGAAGGAAGCTGTTTTCATTCCAAGACCAAATCGTCCTAAATCACTGTTCACTCGTTCATCATCAGGTGATTGACTAGGAAAACGCATACAGTTTTTCAAGTCTTCCTCATTCATGCCAGTTCCATTATCAGCAATAAATAAGGTATAAGGGACTTTATTGGTATCAATCAATATTTCTACTTTAGAGGCATCCGCTGAAATAGAATTGTCAATTAAATCAGCTAACGCAGCTTCAAAACTGTATCCCTGTTCAGAAATTGATTTGATCAAATACTCTGGATTTGGTGTTACATCTTCAAAATAGTCTTTATCGGGGGTATCATTCATCTTTACTTATTACTCATTTAATAGCTTTTTAATCAATTTAATAGACTAAATAATATTTGACAGCTTCTGATTAGACAAAACTACTCAATAAGTTACTTTTCTCCTTAAAAATAGAATTATCTAGGACAGGCATAGGTAATTTTGGACCTTTTAATCACCACTCTCTCAACTGTTGCATTTCTCTCAGTCGCCTACGTTGCACAATCAAGGCTTCGAATAAATCATCTACTGATAAGTTATCTGAATTAAGGCCGGGTAGTGCAATATTTGCTTCAGCAAAAAAACGCTTATGTTTTGAACCGACCAGGTTCGCTGTTTGATCCATGCTTTTTGGGTCATCAAAATATTGCGTACTTAATGTGTAACCCATTGACTGCTCTTTAACTTCAAATATTTTGGGACTTTGATTAAGCCAAGCTTGTTGCCACCAGTGCTGAATTCTTTCTTTCGATTGTTTTAATTTATATTCAGTGGGCAATCGGTCACTTTTTTGATTGTTAACTTGGCTATCGGTTGGCAGCAAGTTCCATAAGTCATTATTAGGCCAACGAGCAAATGGCATACTGTGATCAATATCGTATTTTTTCTTTAATGATTTAGCCGACCATACACACTGCGCTATTTCAGGTGTTTGCTGTTTAAGGTGTTCAAAGCGGTTTCGCACTTCGGTGGTTGTACGTTTTGGCTCTAACCAATTCAGTGCTTGGTATAAATGAAATTGTTTTTCAGGTGAAGCGTATTCAGCATTACCTGAATAACCCGCCATTTGTTTTACCCACTCACTAACAAGCACAGGTTCTATCCAACAAGCATAACGATTGAAAGCTAACCAAGTTGATTCAGGCAATGAAAATTCACCCCACTGTTCCAACGTTTGTAAATCAAGAAAAATACTGTCTTTTGCTTTAACAGACTTGCTATCAACCTCAAATACAGTTTCATCGCTCTTGGTTTTTCTGTTAGGAAATGTAATGTAACGGCAAGGCATGGTTTTAATATTGCTAACCGCTGCTGAAATTGTTTTATGAAGTGATATTGCATCATCACCGGTAAATAAATTACCAATGCGATAATCAGAAGCTGTACGGTGTGTTAACTTATGCCAACCATTAGGCTTCATAAATCCCATGTTAGGCTCATCACCAGGTCGCTGAAATATATTATGTTTATCAATTAGATCTTTATATTGATGACACCAATAAAGGGCAACCAAACCAACAGGTAAAATAACACGATCACCAAAAGGAGATGATTCTCTGCGTAATACGGCACCTGGATGTCCATCAGCAATACGAAGTAAAACTCTTAATAAGGCAAGCTTATGTGTTGCAGATTTACCATCATTAATTGCTACGTGGCGAATAAATGGGAATGCACCAGTGCCATCATCTGGCATTTGTAATACAACCGTTTGCCAAGACACATAGTTACGGCCAAGTTTATCTTCTTCTTTTACCGTTTCTAATTTAGTGAATAGCCCCACATCTGTTGCTAATTGTTGTAATTCATCAGCACAAACATGATGCATTTTTCGTTGCTGACATTCTTCATCAGTTTGTCCGTGACGGAGCGAAATAACTAATTTACCACCAGGCTTGAGAATATTGGCGAGTTTACGAATTGAGCGTGCGCGATCACTTGGTGGAATATGCATCCAAACTGCACTGAGTAGTATTAAATCAAAACTGACTTCTTGTTTAGTAACGTTATTTAATGCTGGCAGTGAATCTTCTAGCCATTTTACGTTTAAAGATCGGGTAGTATTTTGCCCAATAATAGATAGTTCTTTGGCTGGTTCTACAGCAAATACTTGTATATTATTTTTGCTGTTGTGAGTTTTATCTGCTAATTCCGCAAGGTGCTTAGCGTCTCGACCAGAACCAGCGCCTAAATCCAGAATACGAGCGTTTGGGTTTTCTATAATAGAGGGAAGGAATTGAGACCAGCTTTGGTGTACCTCATCAAATGATTTTGAAAGGTATTGCTGTGCTAATTCTGTAGCATTTACATTATAGAAATTTGGTGACAATTGCGTATTCCTTCGCATAAATATTTGTACACTTTGTTTTGCCACAATATAATCTAATGATTACTGTTTCTTGTCAATGAATTGTATGACAGTTAAGTTAAATAAAACTATTGAAATCAATAAATAAGTTACTTTTTTACTACAACCAAAGTTTCGTTTAGTTGCATGTTCAGCCTTTGAAATAATGGTTCGAAATAACTCTAAGTGAGTTATACGTTATTTTTAGTTCCAGGTGTAACCATTTGAGCAGTAAAAGCATTAGGTATTTCTGTAACGTCAGCTAAACCAACAACTTCACCCTTCAACTTTTCTGACAAGTTGACTTGATGCAGTGTAGATTCCAAATCGACATTAGTATCAAGCAAAGTGACAAATTTATTTCATTCATTACATTCTTCCGGCTCTAAATTTGAGTTATACACGCTATTTTTAAGGTGATCGGCTAATCCTCCGATACTTGGTATGCCAAAGGCTGCTGAGGCATCATTGCCTAAGATAATTGCTGGTGACTGGGCGTAATAACTTTGAGCTTGTTTGAAATAGTCAAATGTTGGCATAAATATGCCTATAGTCCTAGTGACATAACTCAACCTAAATATTAAATTAAGGTGTTAATCGTTTGATCTAAAAAATAAAAAAATACGATAATTAAAAGATGCACGTAGCCCGAACTATTATATTAAGAAGTTTAATCAAATCATGATGGTACCTGAAACTAACGTAATGTCTACATAGTTATTCATTCATGCTGAAGTACATTCCTGCATTTAGGAAATGCACTACATCCCCAAAAATCATTACCTACATTCTTACCTTTGGCAGCTTTACGCAACACCATCTCAGCACCGCACTTTGAGCAAGATTTGGAATCAGATTTTTCTTCTATAATTTCTCGTACATGCTTAACATGTTGTCGGTTAGTTTTAAAACTACGTTCTAACCTGCCACTTTCAACTTGTTCAATAACACTAACAACTTCCTCAGCATTGAAAACAACGTCAGTTTTACTTTTGATATATTCAATACCGCCACGAGCAAACTTTACGTTTTCTGGCATTTTAGTTTTAAAGGTACTATCACCAATAAAGATAATGACTGAAAATATAAAATCACTATTTGTTTTCAAACAAGCTTCTAACGTTTTGATGTGTTTATAGTTTTGATGAAGTGGATTTTGAAATTTTGATTTGTGTTTAAATATTTGTTGAGTCCATTGCTTTTGATTAGGACTACCAAAGATCCAACCTTTCATATTCTTGGTTTCAACCACAAAAATACCATATTTTGATACGATGATATGATCGATTTGGGTGGTTCCATCATCTGTAGGCAGTGTTACGTTTTTAATGAGGTGATAATAATTTTTGTCTAAGAAAAACTTAATAAGTAAGTTAACTTGCCACTCACCTAAGATACCTTTAAACCATGCTGATTTTATGACGATAGTAAATATGAAGATCGGTATTAGATACCAAGCGGCACTGATCATCATGTTGAAATATATTGTTAAGTCCATTTAACTAATGCTTATTGTTATTAGGGGTATATCGAAATGTGAACTTACTCTATCTACTAATTTAAAAATTTACACGATATTTCAACTAAAAAGAAATAATTAAGTAGAAAAATATAAATTTGAACTCTATTCGAAGATTTAGCGCTACAAACCCCCCATTCTAAAAACAAACGCTCAGAAAGCAAAAAACCCGCTAACCTTTCGATTAGCGGGCTTCTCTTAATGTGGCGGTGAGATAGAGATTTGAACTCTAGAAGGGCTACAAACCCTTGCCGGTTTTCAAGACCGGTGCTTTCGACCACTCAGCCATCTCACCTGAAGTTAAAAAGCATTGCTGCTTCAGAACGGGGCGAATAATAAATACTGCGCGCTGCTTTGTAAAGTGCTAATTTCGCTTATTTGGCATTTTATTGGTTTTTTCTTACTAAGTGTTGAATAAACCATCAAATAAATGATTATATCCATCATTTTTCACATTTAACTGATATTTTTCAGTACGATTTGTAACAATCGTAAGTGTAATTTTTTATTACTTGTCCTGTTATACTACGCTACTCATCTTTTAAAGGAGCTGTTGTGCCTAAAACCAATCAATCTGTTGCAGATAGAAGTCTGCTAAGTTTAACTTGGCCTATTTTTATTGATCTGTTTTTCATTTTTATGATTAATGTGACCGATGCATGGTTTTTAAGTCGCATCTCAGACTCAGCAGCGGCATCTATCGGTGCGGTTATGCCGATATTAGGCATTGCCTTTGCGCTATATAGTACTTTGCATCAAGGTGGTAGCAGTGTTGCTTCACAGCGTATTGGTGCAGGTGATCTTAATAAACTAGCCTCGACGTATGGCGCATTATTTGTGATCTTATTGTTCGGTGGGCTTTTCTTAACCTCAATTATGTTAGCTTTTTCTCCGACATTCGCACAATGGATGGGCCTTAATGATGACATGGCTGCTATGGCGAGTATTTATTTAAGTACTATTGGCATGGGTACTTGGATATTGGCCATACGATTTGCCGCTGCAGCAGTATTAACTTCGCAAGGCAAAACACATTGGAACATGTGGTCAACGTTTGTGATGACCATCGTCAATATTCTGTTTAACTATTTATTAATTGATGGCAAGTTTGGTTTCCCTGCTTTAGGCGTGCAAGGTGTTGCTTATGCATCTGTTATTGCTTGGGCAACGAGTTTATGTTTTACGCTTGTTATTATTATCAAACATTTACGAATCAAAATTGCATTACCTAAGAACTGGCTGATCTTCAAAAGTAACAGCGCGCCTATTTTAAAAATAGCGATGCCATCGGTGTTAGAGCCAATGTCTTGGCAATTCACGCAAATATTGATGACAGTAATGATTGTGACTATGGGCGAAGTTGCATTAGCCACACGTATTTACACTTTTAATTTACTCTTTACCGCGATTCTATATGGCTTTGCTATTAGTTCAGGGGTGCAAATTAAGGTTGCTCATTATATTGGCGCCAAACGTTTCGATGATGCACATAAGCAGCTTATGCTCGGTCTTAAAATAGGCTTAGCGGGCGCTATGTTTTTTGTTTTCACTTTGTTAACTTTTTCTGATCAATTATTTGCCATATTCACGAGCAATGTCGATATTTGGGCAATGGGTAAATTGGTGCTAATTGTTGCCATTATGGGTGAGTTTGGTCGAAGCTTTAATCTTATTGTCGGATCATCGTTAAGAGCATCTGGTGATGCACGTTATATCTCTATTCTTGGTTTTATATTGATGTGGTTTGTCGCCCTGCCGTTAGCTTGGCTTTTAGGACTTCACTACGCTTATGGCTTAGTCGGTATTTGGTTAGCAACCAGTCTTGATGAATGTATTCGCGGCTTTATTGGTTTTAAACGTTGGAATACGGGCATATGGCGAACTAAAGGCGTGTATGTTGAAGAGTTACCCGTGCATGAGCCCAGCATTAATGAGCGGGTTGATTGCCTTGAAGCGAACCTCTGCTTTGAAGTGTTTAATGAAGAGTCTAAACTAGAACCTGAACAAGAAACAAAACAAGAGTCTGAAAAAGCGCTTAAGTAAGCAGAGCAAACGCCCTTACCTTAATATGTAGCGATGAATATACTGTATTCATCGCTGCTCTTCATTTACGTTCTTCATTTACGCTATTGCTTTACTTTCTTGGTAGCATAACTAAATACAAAACAGGTTTAGCTTTCGTGCAAGTCGATAGTTAATTGATCGTTGAGCTGACAGCTAAACTGATAATTGAACTGACAGCTCAGCCAATACCTAAACAACAATTAAGTGCTACTTTAGTCACTATTGACCACCATTAAACGCCAACTTTTAACCAACAGGAATTTAACCATTTGTGGATTAATAACACTGTTGTGCCCTTTCATGTTCTATCCCAACACTTAAGCTGTACTAGTCGATGCTTCTTCCTGTTGAATTTGTTTACTTTGGTTTATTCTCAGAGCTAAATACAGATCAGAATGCACGTATATGCCATCACTACCTGATTTTATATCTGCCTTTTCAAACCAAGCTAGCATTTGGCGTTTTCTTCCGGCTAGCTCTAAACGTACTCCGCGCTTTGTAAAAATAGTATTTAAGTCATCTAGCATGGCCATAACACTCAAATCTAAATGTGTAAAACACGGCACTGCATCGATAATAACACACTGAATGTCGTCTTTTTGTCGTGCGTATTGCTCTAATAATCTACGTTTAAAAAAGCTTGAGTTGAAGTAAGTCAATGGTGAATTAAAACGGTAGATAAAAATGCCGTCTACTGCTTTAGCTTTATCACTGCTGTCTAAACTTCTCACTACGCCATTAATGTCGACACCCAATATATGGTCGGTTGGACGCATTACGGTTCGAATAAATTGAAATAATCCCAATAAAACCGACAAGGTAATACCGGGAATAACGCCAATAAACAATACCGCAAATAAGGTTGTTAAGGTGAGATAAAACGCTTGGCGATCTTTTAATCTTAGTTTCCAAACCGCTTTTAAATCTATCAGGTGAACGGAAGCTATGATCAACACAACGCCCAATGCCGCACTAGGAATGAATTCAAGCGGTGCGGTTAAGAATATGGCGATAACAGCAATTATAATAGCGGCAATAATAGAAACAAGTTGGGTTTGTCCACCATTAGCATCATTTACAGCGGTGCGTGAGTCTGCCCCGCTTACTGCAAAACCTTGAGATAATGCTGAAGCAAAGTTAGCCATACCTAACGCCATAAATTCTTTATCAGCATTAATGTCGTAACCATTTTTAGCGGCAAAGCTACGTGCGGTTAGCATCATACTAACAAAGCTAACTACCGCAAGGTTAAGTGCTGGCATAACAAGTTCACGAATAATACCAACATTAAACTCTGGTGCTTTAAATAAAGGTAAGCCGCCATCGACAATACCAATAGTTTTGATATTAAATTGCTCTAATTTAAAATACCAAACTAAGGTTGCACCTAAAGCGATGGCAAACATTGATGCTGGCCAACTAGGTTTAATACGTTTGATGACAAAATAAATGCTGAACGTAAACAAAGCGATGAGTAACGTTGGAATATGCGCTTGTGATATATATTCAGGTACGCCGCTTAAACGCTCAAGCAGGTGTCGTTCGTCAAAGGTAAAGCCGAAAACTTTTGAAAATTGTCCCACTATAATGGTAATGGCAACACCATTTAATAGCCCCATCAAAATAGGTTTCGATAAAAAGTCAGCCAGTACACCGAGTTTAAAACGACTGGCAATGATGCACCAAAAACCCGTCATGGCGGTCATGGTGATCACTAATTGCCAATGTTTAACAATATCGCCTGCTGCTAACGGTGTAACTACTGCGGCAATAACCGCACAGGTAGCAGCATCTGGCCCAACAATTAATTGCTTGGAGGTGCCAAATAATGCATAAATTATCATTGGTAAAACACAAGAATATAAACCGACTACGGCATTAACACCGGTCAGTTGTGCATAAGCAATAGCAACAGGTAATGCTACAGCTGCAACTGATAATGCGGCTTTCGCATCATCAGCAAACCATTTACGCTCGTAGTTGAGCAACGTGCTCAAACCTGGCATAAAATTATATACACGTGACAACAAAATGGTTTCCTTCCTAAAAGACCATGGCTAAATAAAGCGGAGATAGTAAACCTTTTTTAGGAATTGACAATATCATTTTGCATGAAATTTTTTCATGACATTGAACTGATATTTACTTGATATAAAATTTAGCCTTTTATGGTGTAATAGCCCTGCATAGATAGCGATACAGTAATGTCTTTTGAGCTTTTATTTTTCCAGTACCAACCATGCAAACCTTTAAAAGGTGTTGTTAGTGAACCTTTCATATTGCTTGTTGTAGAAATTGAAAAACTTTCAAAATACCCAGTGGTATCACCTGCGGGTTCACCATGAAAATCAAAGTATAATGCTTCACCATCGGTTTGCCATTCATAAGTAACATGGGCGTATTTATTCATATACAGCTTATATTCTAGTCCTTTTCCAGCGGGAATAATGATTTCAACGCTGTCGCTACGGAAAATATCCTTTTGCTGGCCACGATTAATCTCTAATGTCGGCAACTCTTCAGACGCTTTGGCAATGGCAGTTAATCCTAGTTTTTCACCTATACCGGTTGGATCAATATTATATTCGGCCGGCAAAATACAGGTAATTAGCAACGTTATCGCCACCAATAACGCGATAATTGCAGCCTTAATTAACGTGCGGGTTGTGTGAACAGGTACGGTAAATTCTTTCATGTTATGTCCTAAACTCTCTTTATTATTTTGTGGTGCTAATTGCACTGAACCATAAAACACTCAAAGGTAATGTTCATGGCTTTTTCAATACATTTTGGTGATGAAACGTTATTTCTATTCAGCTATCTGTTTATTAGGTATATGTTTATTCTGTATATGTTTAGTTAGGTATTCAGCTACATACGCTTAATTATATTTAATTTGTTGTATAAATGGATTGTTAAGCCATAAAGTAGCCACTGAGCTGTAAGCCAATTAACATAAAGCCTGCACTCATTAACGCGGTATTAGTAAACGTTGCAAAGCTTAAGTAACTGCTATGTTTACGCCAAAAGTTTAATAAAATTAATACTAATGCCAATGCTAAAAACTGCCCTATTTCGACGCCAATATTGAATGAAAGAATGTTAGTGACTAAACCATCGTTAGGTAATTGAAATTCTTGTATTTTAGTCGCTAAACCAAAACCATGAAATAAACCAAATATTATTACGGCGACTTTAGTGCTCGGTTGGTAGTTAAATAGTCGTTGGAACCCACCTAAATTATCAAAACCTTTATACACTACCGATAATCCAATGATGGCGTCGATAATATAAGGATTAATGTCAATATGGCTAAAAACACCATAGAGTAAAGTTAAACTGTGACCAACTGTAAATAAACTGACGTAAATGAGCACGTCTTTGCTTTTAAACAAGAAAAACACGACGCCAACAAGAAACAATAAATGGTCGTAACCCGTTAACATGTGTTTCGCGCCAATATAAATAAACGGAAATATTGCCGCGCCTTGATTAGCCTCTAAAAACTTTCCTGTTGCTTCATCTACGCCATGCGCTAGTGTTGAAAATGAAGCCACAAGCCCCGCTATAATAAGCAGTAAATGTATGGTGCGGTTAACGGTTATATTCAAAGAATGTTCCTAGTCACTGATAGTTTTAAGTTACTTATTTTTATCCGACAGTTTATACACTAAGCTAACCGATAAAGGGAATATAATTAATTATTTACGCTATTCGTCGACAGAATTTAAAAAGGTAAGCGCTATGGTGATATGAATCTGCACTTAGATTTTTAGCGTTATGTTTGCAAAATATGCAATGCGGAAAACAACTTAAAAACTTTATAGTCTATACCCTGTCATAAAAATAATAAATAATGGTGTTATCTGCTATTACTAGTTTTAAATTCTCATGAACAATACATTACAAGTGATCAGTTTATTTGATCTCTCTATTGCTTTTATCCCCGTTATTATCGCACTTGGCTTTTTATATTTATGGTCGTTAAGTGTAAAACAAGCAAGCTATGCCCTATCACGTATGCTGGTACAGCTGTTACTGATCGGTTATGTATTAAGTTATATTTTTTATACCGACAATGCTTGGTTAATTGCAGTAATTTTATTGGCTATGGTTTTTATTTCTTGTTGGATTGCATTACGCACTTTACCTGAATATCGCACAGCGCTATTTAAATATGGCTTTACGGCCATATTATGTGGCGGCGGCTTTACGCTTTTTGTTATTAGTCAGGGTGCGCTGTCTATAAGTCCATGGTATCAGCCACAGATTATTATTCCACTGGCAGGGATGATATTCGCTACGTCTATGAATAGCATTAGCCTTTGTGCTGAAAGAATATTCTCAGAGATTAACAACAATACGCCCTATTTAGAAGCGAGAAAACGCGCACTAAATGCAGCCACAATACCTGTAATTAATGCCTTGTTTGCCGTCGGTTTGGTTTCATTACCTGGCATGATGACGGGACAAATATTATCAGGCGTGTCCCCTTTAATTGCCGCTAGGTATCAAATAATAGTGATGTGTATGATTTTCGCTTCATCAATACTTTCTGCAGTGATATTTTTATTGTTGTCGGCACCAGAAATGAAAAAAATAATTGCAAGAAAAGAAGCGCTGTAAAAAGCAATTACACTGCTTTGAAATGTTGATGTTGGTATTTATGCTGATATTTATGTTGGTATTGAATCTTACATCAGCGTGCTTTGATTTTTATATAACCCAAGTGACACTGTAGCGAAAATTGCTCAGTTTGTTGTTTAAGATGCCCATGGAATTTTAAATTAGAGCTTTAAATTAGAGGATTAATTTAGAGACTTAAATTATAAAATCAAATCAAGGTGTAGGATTTTAACAAAAATAAGTTAGTTAAAGATTTAAATCTTTAACTAACTGCCCGACATTAATTCATAAAACTTTCTTCTTCTATCGATAATGCGTAAGCCTTATAGGCCATGTCTGATTTTAAAATATGCTTAGAAAGCCAAGTATAAATGAACATGGCGATTTTATGCTGTACATCAAGATCATAATTATCAAGCTTCTCACTTAACATTAATAAATTGTCCTTTAACTCTTGATGCTCTTTCATATGGATTTCTGTATCAGGGTAGTTTATTTGTCTTAGCAAATTTTCTTCAGATTCAAACTGTAAATCAATATACGAAGACAAATTATGAAATAGCATGGTAGCTGACTCTTTATTGTCTTGATGATAAAAGTCATTGAGCATGATAAATAGCACTTTATGCTGCTCATCTATATCTTTATTGCCCACAGAATATTCTGGTTGCCATTGAATACTATCAGGTACTTTTTTCTCATGATATTCGAGTACTTCACTAGGAGATTTTACTGCTTTAGTGATGCTTTTTAGTATCGCACTTTTCTTTGAAGGCTTGATTAAATAACCGCTAAGACCTAATGGGATCCAACGTTTAATTGCTTCTCTATTTGCATATTGAGCATAAGCAACAACAGGAACTTGATTACCTTCTTGGCGAATAGTTCTGGTAATTTCAAGACCATTAATACCAGGTAAGTCATAGGCTAACAGTAAAACATCGGGTTTTAATTCGTGTATTTTCTCTAAGGCCTCTTTTCCATCATTAACTAAAACATAGTTGAATACAGTTTCTGAAAAGATTTTATCTATAACCCGTGAAAATATGTCTGAAGGCTCGGCAACTAGTACTTTATAACTAGCGCTTTGTACGGGCTCAGAGCCATCGTCATCAGCGGTTAATAGTTGGGTGTTAACACCAACCATCGTTTTGTTTTTAGGTGTATTTGCCTCTTCAAAATTGGCTTTGATTTCTTGATTGCTGGCTTTTAATTCAATTAGTTGATCTACAATATGTTGTATGCTTTTTGAGACTTTTTCATTCATTTGTCCCAAAGAAATACCGATAAGATTTTGTAGTACGGCTTTAGCTTCTTCATCTTCAATGGCAGCGTTTGTTGCCGATAAAATATTTTTTTCGCATTCGCTGACGTCTTGTATAAAAGATTTTTTAAGTGCAACACCGTGTTCAATACATGAGGCAAGTTCATCGTCACCGTCATTAATAAGCTCTTCTAAACTATCGTTTTTATAATTCTTTATTAGCTTCAGTTCTTGTAATAAAGCAAGTTTTAATCGGTAAGGTTCATTTAAAGGATTAATAATGGCGTAGTCATCAAATAAACCATTTTCACAGGCTAAGTAAGCACGAAACGTTTCACGATTATTGATCAATAAAATTGCACTATGCGGCGCTATGTTTTGTTTATATTCTTCTAAATAATCAATATAAACCTCAATAGTGTTTTTGACATTATTGGAGGATAACAATAAAATTTTTGGTTTCATTGCCGTTAATTCTTTTAATTGTTTCGGGTTATATTTATAGGCTTTAAAGTCGAGTCCTAATTCCATTATTTGCTGAATTGCTGGTTCAACACTCTCGCGCTCTTGGTAGATCATGACAATGTCTGGATGGTTAGTTGGCTTCACCGGCTTCATAAGTAATCCTTTTAAAACGCTTATCTATTTAACTTATCTATTTAACTTATCTATTTAATCGTACAATCAATAAAGTATCGCTTAAATCTTAGCTATTCAAGCAAAACTTTAGCCTAGAGAACCTTTGGTAACTACATACAATACAAATATCTTAATTAGTCTCGCGTGATTTGGATTTTCATTCCCTTTTGCTATTAAATAGTTCTTAAATTGCACCTGATTAGTTAAATCAAATTAGTTAAATTACACGTGGATAGTTAAATAATCATGGGTAATAAAACAATTAACTTAACAATAGCCGCATATTCTGCATAAAGTTTAAAATAAACAATGTTTTCAACACCCTGGTGATCGAACAAATACTGGCTATGAATACTGAGACTAAAAATAGCACTTGATGAGGATTTCAGCTCATATATTGATGAGAACTTTTATTTGTTCTATCGATGGTATGTTAACCGTAAGGTATGACGAGTTATGGCTAATATTTTACTCAATGAGCTTGAGTATCGTATGTGTTTTAGAGCATTTAGAAGTTAAGGGGATTGGTTTGTATTTGCTTGTGTTTGTTAATAAGTATTTTTAACGGTCAAGCTGATAAGTTGAACAACATTATCATTCTACAAGGTAAAGATTTGTGCATTAGCGTAGAGAGTTTACCCTCTACGCTAATTATGTCTTTCTACTTAGTAGTCAATAACAAAGGCTGTTATCGACTAGTTATAAATTTATATAACCTTTAAAAAGCAAAGTCTTCACTAGAAAGTGCCATCATTGAATCAACGCCACCTTCGATACACGCTGCATGCCCTTGAGCACGTGGCAATATACGTTTAAAGTAAAATTCACAAGTATGAAGTTTAGCTTCATAAAACGCTTTGTCGTCGTCACTGCTTTCTAATTTACTCAGTGCTACTGCTGCCATTTGCGCCCAGAAGTAAGCTAAAGTTACATAGCCAGCAAACATTAAGTAGTCAACCGATGCTCCGCCAATTTCATCTGCATTGCCCATGGCTTTTTTACCAACATCAGCAGTTATTTCTTGCCATTGTTTACAGTAAGCACCTAATGCTTGTACATGTTGTGCCATTGCTGGGTTACCGGCATTCGCTTGACAGAATGCGCCAACATCAGCCATGAATGGTTGTAGAATTTTACCTTTACTACCTAAAACTTTACGTGCAAGTAAATCTAGTGCTTGAATACCAGTAGTACCTTCATATAAACAACTGATTTTAGTATCACGCATCAATTGTTCCATGCCCCACTCTTTGATAAAGCCGTGACCACCAAAGATTTGTACGCCATGGCTAGTACATTCAAAACCTAGTTCACTTAATAATGCTTTAGCAATTGGTGTTAATAAGGCTAGCGTTGTATCTGCTTCAGCTCTTTTAGCCTCGTCTTTTTCAACATGAGTTATATCAACTAACTGCGATAAATAGCCGATTAGTGCTCGTCCACCTTCTGCGATAGATTTTTGCGTTAACAGCATGCGTCGAACATCAGGATGCACAATAATAGGATCTGCAGGCCCTTTAGGGTTTTTAACACCACTAATTGAGCGCATTTGTAAGCGATCTTTTGCGTAAGCTAGTGCGCCTTGAAATGATGCTTCAGTAGCTGCCGTACCTTCAAGCGCTACACCTAAACGTGCTGCATTCATAAAGGTAAACATACAGTTTAAACCGCGATTAACTTCACCAATCAAATAGCCTTTAGCGCTATCAAAATTAATAACACAGGTAGCATTCGCATTAATACCCATTTTGTGTTCGATTGAACCACAGCTAACGCCGTTTCTGTCTGCAATTGTGCCGTCATCATTTACATTGAATTTTGGTACGATGAAAAGAGAAATACCTTTACTACCTTCTGGCGAACCAGGAATACGGGCAATAACGATATGTACAATGTTGTCAGACAAGTCGTGCTCGCCCGCTGAAATAAATATTTTGGTGCCACTTAACGTATAGCTACCGTCATCACTAAGTTCAGCTTTCGTGCGCAGCATGCCTAAATCTGTTCCACAATGTGGTTCAGTTAAACACATAGTGCCAGTCCAGCTACCTTCGACAAGTTTAGGCATGAATTGTTGTTTTTGTGTTTCTGTACCGTGTGCTTCAATTGTTGCTAATGCACCGTGGCTTAAACCTGGGTACATGGCAAAACTGTGGTTAGCTGCTGACATCATTTCACTGATCGCACCATTAAGTGAATGTGGTAACCCTTGGCCACCAAACTCTACACTTTGTGATAATGTCGGCCAGCCACCGTCAACATATTGTTTGTAAGCATCTTTAAAACCATCTGGAGTTGTAACAACACCATCTGTCCATGTACAACCTTGTTGATCACCAATTTGGTTGATCGGCGCAATAACTTGCTCAGTAAATTTGGCGGCTTCAGAGAGAATAGCGTCTACCATATCTTCAGTAGCGTCGGTGTAACCTAATTGTTGGTAATGTTTGTCACAGTTTAACAATTCTTTCATTACAAACTTTATATCTCGAATCGGGGCTTTATACTCTGGCATTTTTTTTCTCCGCGTTATTTTTTGACAAACATTTGTTTTGTTTAATACCGATTAATATTAATCAGCTGGTATAAGTACGAGTTGCTGAACTATTAAGATTACATTTATTAAGAATAACCGTGCAATTACGTTTGCGTTTCATCTATAGCACTCGGCATTTAGTAAGGTTTAGTTCAACAGCTTCAATTAATTATTCGTTGTAAAATCATATAATTCTATGCTAATCAGAAGGTAGATATAAATCAAATGAATATTTTTTATCACCCACTATTATATATTCGTATACAGCGAATTCATCAATATAGCCATAATTTGACTGCTGTCAAGATAGTTTCTATGTTATTTGACTCTCGTCAAGATTGAAAGCGCTTTTGCCGCAAATACATCCATCACTATATGTTTTAAGAATACAGCATCATAATAATTATTCATTGGTGTTATAAAAATATCGGCTTTAGCATAAGTGATATAAATAAATATGCCATTGACGTTTAAGCTACTGTTAATGCTAAATAATTAATAACAACTAATTCAATATAATAAGGTTCACCTATGTCAGTAATTGCTCTGTTAGAAAAACGCTATTCTGTTCGTGCTTATTTGGACAAGCCGGTACCACAAGCATTACTTGAAACTATTTTCAAACAAGCACAACAAGCGCCTTCTAACTGTAATGTACAACCTTGGCAAACCTGTGTTGTTTCTGGTGATAAAAAAGAGCAACTAAAGTCTGATTTAATCGCTACGGTAATGAAAGGCGCAAAGCCTAACCCTGATTTTAATTGGTTACCTAAATATGAAGGCGTGCATCGTGATCGCCAATTTGGCTCAGCAAATGCACTCTACAGTTCAATTGGTGTAAGTAGAGAAGACAAGCAAGGTCGACAAATGGCAATGATCCGCAACTGGCAGTTTTTTGATGCGCCTCACGTTGCCTTTTTCACCATGGATAAGTATCTCGACATTATGGGTGCCGTTGATTTAGGTATTTATGCGCAAACTTTGTCGTTGATACTGGCAGAGCATGGTTTATCTTGCTGTATGCAAGGTGCATTAGGTCAATTTCCAGATCCGGTTAAAAAGGCGCTTAATTTACCAGAGCAACGCGGTATTTTGTTCGGTATGTCATTTGGTTACGCTGATGAAAGTGCCGCAGTAAATAACACACGTACCGAACGTGAAGATCTCAATAATGCCGTTGCATTTTTTAAATAGCCCTCGCCCTGATGTTAACGACAGAGCTGAAAAGTAAATACGTCCTAATTGATGACGTTAATATTCATTATGTTTCTGCGGGCCCAACTTCAAATAATGATGAAGTTAGCTCTACTATTGTTTTCTTACATGGTTTTCCGGAATATTGGCAAACTTGGCAGTCTCAACTCAATTTTTTCGCGGGTAATCATCAGGTGATTGCCCCCGACTTACCCGGATATAATCTCAGTGATAAACCTCAAGATGCTGACTTTTTTAAAATACCGCATTTAATCGAATTTTTTATCAAGTTTATCCGTGCGGTTAGCTCATCTAAAAAAGTATATTTAGTGGCGCATGATTGGGGAGGCGCTATTGCTTGGCCATTAGCCGCTTTTTACCCTCAGTATATTGAAAAGCTAATTATTTTAAATGCAGCCCACCCTAGCACTTTTACCCGAGAGATGATTAACAACCCTATTCAACGTGAAAAAAGTACCTATATTCACGAATTGATTAGTCCCGATGCTGAAGCTCTATTATGCAAAAATAATTATCAATACCTTTGTGAGAAAATGTCAATGAGCTCAAATTCTCGTGTTTTTAATGACGATAAAAAATTGGAATACGTCAACGTATGGCAACAACCCGGTGCAATAAATGGCATGTTGCAATACTACCGAGCCATGCCGCAATTAGCGGTTAACCATCAAGCTACTGATGCCCCTCATAGCAAAAGCGCAACAGTACAAGTTACAGACTTAACTAAGATGAGAGTGCCCAATATTAGAGTGCATGTGCCAACGCTTATTTTATGGGGCGAACATGATCAAGCATTTGTTAATGAGAACCTTGATGATATCGAGCGTTATGTACCTCATTGTGTTGTAGAGCGTTTTAATGACGCGAGCCACTGGCTTACACATGAAAAATCACCTGAAATTAACCAGGCAATTAGTCGTTTTATCAAGACATAATTGCCCAATATTATTACTAAAACAGTTACTAGAACAGATACTTAAAGTCGGTACTAAAAAATGTAATTAATTCATATTATAAAAATAATAAAATAGGACTACTCAATGCCAAATCAAGGAAACTCACCATCAATGTCTGGTGGTACGTCGTCAAAAAACACGCTAACTCACGTTGATGTTCACGTATTTGAAGTAGAAAAAACTAACTTACATAAAACACGCCTTACGTCGTTTACCCTTGAACAGCCACTTGAAGATAATGAAGTGATCCTCAAAGTCGATAAATTTGCCCTTACTGCTAACAACATAAGTTATGGTGTTGCTGGCGATACCCTTGGCTATTGGCGTTTTTTCCCAACCGATGAAACAAGTAATAGTCGATGGGGACGTTTACCCGTTATGGGCTTTGCTGACGTGATCGCATCAAACAATGATCAAATTAAAGTAGGTGAAAGAGTTTGGGGCTTCATGCCAATGGCATCGCATGTAAAAATTCTAGCGGGTCGGATTAATAATAATGGTTTTTCTGATGTAAGCCCTTATAGAAAAGGTCTTGCTCCGTTGTACTCGGTATTTGAACGTGTCAGCGCGAATCCTTTTTACTCTGCTAAAAATGAAGACTTTGACATACTCGTGCGTGGTTTATTTACCACTTCTTGGCTCGTCGATGATTTTATGGATGAGAATAAGTATTTCGGCGCCTCACAATATTTAATTACTAGTGCCTCAAGTAAAACCAGTATCGCCCTTGCCTTCGCAATTAAGCAACGAGGAACAATGCCTGCTGTTGGTATCACTTCGGCCGCTAATCGTAAATTTGTCGCCGCTTTAGGTTGTTATGATCAGGTTATCAGCTATGACGAGATAGAAACCTTAGATGCTAATACAGCTTCTGTTGTGGTTGATATGGCAGGCAGCCAAAGTATTTTATCAAATATACATCATCACTTTGCTGAGCAACTTCGTTATTCATGTCGTATTGGTGTTACCCACCATGATGATTTAATACAAAATGAATTAGCGCAAGACGAATTAAGCAAAAGCCCGACATTACCAGGCGTTGCACCAACCTTCTTTTTTGCACCAACACAGCTTAAAAAGCGCATGGATGATTGGGGCACAAATGAAACAATGAAAAAAATAGGTTTGTCTTTACTCAATTACATTAAATTTTGTCAAGACAGTATCACAATAGAACACACCACCAATAGCCACGAGATAGACGCTATTTATCAACGTGTGTTGTCAGGCAACTCTGACGCTAATACCGGTCAAATAATTTCTTTATAGCAAGCTATTACTCATTAAATGATTGGAGATGAATATGGAAGGCACAGAATTAGTCACATTGGTCAATACAAAAGTGGTCCCTATTTGCATATTTTTAATTATGATGGGCATGGGGCTTTCCCTAAAACCTAATGATTTTAAACGTGTACTTAAATATCCAAAAGCTGTATCTGTAGGATTACTCAATCAGCTAATTCTTCTGCCTGTAATTGGTTTTGCATTAGCCAATATTATGCCGTTAGAGCCCGAATATGCCGTTGGCATTATGTTATTAGTTCTATGCCCAGGTGGCACTACCTCAAATATGTTTTCGCATTTAGCAAAAGGCGATGTAGCGTTATCAGTAACGATGACAGCTGTTGCTAGCTTAATTACCGTATTTACTATTCCAGTGGTTTTAAATTTATCATTGCAACACTTCATGGGTGCAGGCAATGAATTTCAATTACCGATAATGAAAACAATGGTAAGTTTAATGACGCTGACCATCGTACCTATTGGTATTGGCATGTTAGTGAAGTTTTTTGCACCTAAATTTGCCGAAAGTACACAAATTCACGTTTCACGATTTGGCATATTATTTTTAACGCTATTGATTATATTCTTAACCTATATTCAACAAGATATTGTGGTTGCTGCCTTTATCGCCGCAGGCCCTGTGTCACTTGTGCTAAATCTTTCAACCATGGCATTAGGTTACTATTCAAGTCGATGGTTTGGACTAAATGCCGCCCAAACTACTTCGGTTACCATTGAAGTAGGATTACAAAACAGTACATTATCAATGTTTATGGCGTTAACTTTATTAGCCAATTATAAAATGTCATTTACTCCTGCAATTTACACGTTAGTGATGCTATTTACTGCTGGTGTATTAGTGCGATTTTTACGTGCAAAAGTGAATGCTGAAATAAAGAAAAGTAATAATAACAACGAGAGTATCATTGACCTGGCTTAAGTTAATTTATTAACATGGCAGCAGGTTATAACTATTCTTTTAAGTTATATTATCAATTCATTACATTTGTATTAAATATACAAGGCAAAAAAAATATTATGATAACGATTCATCATTTAAATAAGTCACGTTCAACGCGGGTTATTTGGTTACTAGAAGAGCTTAATATGCCTTATAACTTAGTTAACCACCAACGAGACCCTGTCACCCGTTTAGCGCCAGAGAGCTTAAAGAAAGTGCATCCGTTAGCTAAAGCTCCTGTTATTGTTGATAACGACCTTACTTTGTGCGAATCAGGTGCCATCGTTGAATATATTCTCGACCAAGCAAATAATGAAAAATTAAGACCCAAAAGAGATAGTGTTGAATATTATCACTACCTCGAGTGGTTACACTTTGCTGAAGGCTCGTTAAGTTTACCCATAATCAGCTCTTTATTAATGACGATGGAAACACGTGACGGTACAAAACCGCTTGATGGCTACATCGCGAAAGAAATACATCTCGATTTTTCATATATCGAAAGTATTTTAAGTAAACGTCCATATTTTGCTGGTGATTGTTTCAGTGCCGCAGATATTATGATGACGATTATATTAGAAATGGCTGAAAGCCTTGGGTTGCTAAAGAATAAAACGACAACTCTGTCCTACCTTGCGAACATTAAGCAGAGACCTGCCTTTCAAAAAGCAGCAAGCTTTGGCTAGTAAGCATTCAATAAAATTAGATAATTATAGGAATTACCGTGGAATTAATCGATTTAGATATTAACGAACAAATTGCAACAATCACCCTAAAAAATGGCAAGGTTAACGCTATTTCTCATCAGGTAATTGCCGAAATAAACGACGCATTAGATCAAGCTGAAGCAGCAAATGCCGTGGTTATTTTAACTGGCCAACCGGGCATATTTTCTGGTGGTTTTGACTTAAAAACCATGAAAGAAAGTTCAGAATCAGCGGTAGCTTTGGTTACTGCCGGTTCAACATTATCACGCCGTATGTTGTCATTTCCTTTCCCTATTATTGGCGCATGTACTGGCCACGCAATTGCTAAGGGCGCATTCTTATTGTTAAGTTGTGATCACCGTATTGGCAGCTTAGGGCAGTTTAAAATTGGCTTGAACGAAGTCGCTATTGGCATGACAATGCACCAAGCAGGTATTGAGATTGCACGAAATCGTCTACCTATTAACTATTTAAGCCGTTCAGTGATTAATGCCGAATTATTCTCGCCTGAAACAGCCGCTGTTGCTGGATTTTTAGATACGCTAGTTGAACCTGAGCAATTGATGGAAACAGCGAAAAGTGTTGCTAAGCAAATGCTAACATTGAATATGAAAGCGCATCACGGTACTAAGTTAAAAGAAAGAAAAGACATCTTAGTTGCACTAGACGCTGCCATCGAACTTGATTCGAAAATGGTATTGTCTTTGTAGTCGTTTGATAATCAGCTTAACAAGCCGTTTTAGAGCGGCTTAATGGCTATCGCACGATATATGTTAAAGCAATATTATTAATCATCGTAAAAATGTCATAAAAAAGTGAGCGCCTAAACCGTGCTCACTTTTTTTACCTTATCAAAGCTGATGTTAACCGTTAGCTTTGATTTTAATGCTAACGGTTGGCGTTAATAAAACTAATGATGGCATTTACTTTACCACCCATGGTAAATACACGGGGTGAAATATAGGTAAGTTATTATGGGTGGCCTGATATAAGTTAGGGTGAATATAGGTAAGTCATTATGGGCGGCCTGATAATTTGATAACTTCAACTAGCATGATAATACTACAAAAATATTGGATACAGCCGTTTCAAATTTCCAATAATAAATCAAAAAAATTTTCCCCCGCATTACCAGAACGAAAAACACTGCGCTTCAAAAAGGTTCATTGAGAGCACTTTGATACATAAAAAGTTAATATGGCTGGCCTGATAAAAACTTCCACCCATGATAAATATTATCGCTATCTACTAATACTAATTCTTTCATGCCCTGTGACTAGCATATTTGCCTTGGGCAGGTTGTCGTTTATCCATTTTGATACAGGCCCTACTCGGTTATCCGTCATATGAACAAAGACTACTTTTCCAACATTCATTTGCTTCATCCTCTTTGCACAATCTTTTTGCATTAAGCATCGGTCGTGCACTAGTGCGACATCGATATTTCTTTCCGCCAGCTTTAAACCATCAATGCGGTTTGAGTTAATGTCTCCGTCCCCTATGTGGATCACCTTCCATCCATTGACCTCAATGAGATAAGCATAATTTTGAGTCTTACCGTGTACTTTGGGATCCATATGAGGAAAATTCAACGCTTCAATATAAATACCATTATACTTAAAACGCTTCGATTCAAAACCTGTCAACTTTTCAGTGTTCAACTGGGAGGAAGGCACTTTTCCCTCTAATTTACTCATAGCTTGCGGAGTGCCAACAAATAGTGTTTTCCGGTTA
This sequence comes from Cognaticolwellia sp., assembly GCA_049642265.1. Classification (GTDB taxonomy): domain Bacteria; phylum Pseudomonadota; class Gammaproteobacteria; order Enterobacterales; family Alteromonadaceae; genus Cognaticolwellia. The sequence continues at coordinate 66,188 of JBAROR010000118.1, forward strand.
TTCCTGAGAAAGTCTGACACCCGATTTACCCCAAAATGATCGCTGTGTGTATGAGTTGTGACAGCAACATCGGCCCCTTGTAACGTTAGCTGAATATATTCTTCTTCATTAAGCGAATTAAAGCGTTTATGAGGGTCAAACAGCGCATCAATAAGAATATTTTTATCCGCCGAAGAAATTTTTACGCCAGCATTAGCAACATGCTCAATGATTAACTGCGTTGCGAGCGAAATTTGCGAAAATGTGCACAACGTTACGATAATAATAATATTTTTCAACTTTAGCATAGTGATATGTATCCATTTAATATTACGTTTAAATTAAAGCAAAATAAGTCAGCCTCGAAGCGACTATCCATCGCCATAATCTCAAGTATTAAAAATGCAGTATGGGATGAAGTTATTATGGGTGGCCTGATAAAATCAGTTTTTTGTCCTTTTAAACGACTTATGTGGCTACTGCACTTAGCTATGTATATGAGAAACGAACTCTCTCAAGGTTTTAAGGCGATCGTCAGCGAGCTGCACCTCAGTTAAAAGTTTAGTCACAAACTTGGGACCATGTGAACCAATTTCGGGGCAAAAATTTTCTATTTCTCCAACAGGAACAACAAATATCCCTAAACATTCTAAGGCAACTTTAAGTGATTTATAGTCTTGCTGAGCTTGTCCATTAGGTATTGCAACTTCACCAAATTTTTTTACTTCATTCCAAGCCTTGCCTTGTTTCATAAGTGCTGACACATCACCTTTGGGTAGCTTCCCTTGTTCAGCGTTTTGTAATGTATGGATTATTTCGGTTTTAATATCCTCAATTGATTTAGGCTTTACCCCACCTCTTACTGCTGAATCGACTCTTTCCCACAGAATTTCAATATCAGCCCAAATACCACCAAATGCAATTACGCTACTTTTAACTAAATCCCTCTCTGATAGGAAATCTATATCATAAAGAGCTTTTATTGGGACGCCAATTTTTTTAAGTACGCTGGCAACTTTTGGTATACCATGCTTACCGCCAGTTGGTACATAGGATGTATCTTTGAAAGAAGCGTCACTGTTATTAGTTATATAATCAGCGGTAGAGTTAATTAGACGACAATCACTATCGTCTTCACATATAATTGTTTGCTCGTGAAAAATACCTTCTAATGCATTTGAGTATCTTAATTCAGGTTTCTCCCATAACTCTTTAATTGTCTCTGACGCTGCCTCATGAACAACATTAACGTCGCCTTCTCGTTGAATTCTTAGTATACGCACCTTACCTTTAGTTCCTTCTAAGAAGCCTCTCAATATGTCACTACTGTGAGTAGAAACTATTAACTGACCTTTAACTTCTGAAGATAAAGTTTCACCAAGCTTTCTCATTTGAGGCGGGTGCAAAAATGCTTCAGGTTCATCTAATAAAGTAATATCTCTCTCCGAAGCAACTGTCTCAAAAAGAATACCTGCATAACTTTTTATTCCGTCACCTTGCTTGTCTAAAAGAGGGTTTTCACGAACCTTTGAAGTGTGATCATTTCCCACACGATCTATGACGCCAACTGATTTAGGAATGAGCCCAACATGAATTGGAAGTTTGCTGCCACCACGAAAATCGAACATCAGATCTTTAGAGAACGCATTTCTAAATAAGCCACTAACCCTTTCCATTAAATCTTCATCATCATAAAGAACATGTTGCGGTTTTGATTTTTGTTGACCGGGTGAAATACTGTTCTGTTGGTTACAAATATTTAAACGTTCATTAGCAGCAATATTTTTTATGCTACCAACATGCAAACCATTTATTAGGTAAGGGTTGTTATCCCAAAACTGGACGTGTGACTCATGAATAATATAATCAGATATCTGAAACTGATTTTGAATTAAATTTGCATTGCCCTTAAGGTATGAGAGTAAATCACTAGAGTTTCCGCGCTTATTAAGTTTTAAATCTTTTATAACAAGAGACTGGCTTTTATTTCCTGTTTGACAGATATTCACAATCTCTCTAAGTGATTGTGATTTTCCACTATTATTTGGCCCTACCAGTATGATTTTTTCGTTTTCACTAAGCTCAATTACACTTCCACCAGAGAACGTAATTTCTTTCAGCGCAACTTTAGGCTTAATAGGTTTTAAATCATCTTCTGCAGTTACTACTTTCAATTCAGTCATTAATATTCCTTTATAAAACTTAAAACTTGCGCCGATCTATTTCAGCCACATAACAGCTTGTATGTATACGGCTCAGTAATATCCGTTTCATAATTCTTATTTAATTCGCATTAATATCCTATAACTTCAAAGAATTAGAAACAATAAAATACAATATAAAGCGAGATATAGTTATTACTGAACCGGCTTAGTAATACATTTTATAAAGATGTTTGATATTTATATAATAAAAAACGTCCCCCTAAAAATATGGGAGAAGAGGATGTTAGTCATTTTTCACTCATCTTAGCGTTGAGAGGAATGTAACATCAGCATAAAAAGTCTGCGCTATCATCTAGGTTTAACCATTAGCTAGCCGCAATAAAATCTATGATCACATCGGCTAATTTCTCACCTTGATCTTCTTGTAAGAAATGTCCGCCATTAACAATCGTGGTATGCGCTTGTCCTTTGGTGCCTGGAATAAGCTTTTGCATTATTTTATCGCCACCAGAGGTGATCGGATCGTTGTCACTAAATGCGGTCAAAAAAGTTTTTTGCCATTGCGATAAGACCTGCCAAGCGGCAATATTACTTTTAGAGGCGGGATCATCTAGGCTAGTTGGCACCAATAATGGAAACTGTCGAGCGCCCTCTTTGTATTTTTCTTCTGGATAAGGTGCATTGTAGGCAGCAATAATCTCAGGGGTTAACTCTGAAGTTGCGCCGCCATTAACAATACCGCCAGCAGGAAATTCAGCAACTTCTTGAGAGTATTTCTGCCATTGAGTAAATGCTTCACCTGGTGAATATTCTCCCGTTGGTAGCATAGTGTTTGCCGCAACAACGCGCGCAAAGCGATCACTTTGTTCAGCCACCAAACGCAAGCCAATTAAGCCGCCCCAATCTTGACAAAATAACGTAAGATCCGCTAATTGCAATTGCTCAAGCACACTGCCCATCCAGTCAACATGACGCTGATAAGTATAATCTGTACGTTTTGTTGGTTTGTCTGAACGGCCAAAACCAATTAAGTCTGGTGCAATAACACGATAGCCGGCAGCGACCAATGGCGGGATCATTTTACGATAAAGATAACTCCATGATGGTTCACCATGCAATAACAATATTGGCGTAGCGTCTTTAGGGCCTTCATCAACATAATGTACTCGTAGTTGCGCGCCTTCAGTATCATCAACCAATAAATAGTTCGGTGCAAAGCTATAACCATCTAGGTCGGCAAAGCAACTGTCGTCAGTTCTTAAAAACTCCATAGTCATTCCCCATTATTTTATTATTGTTAGTTGTATTGCTAATATTATTGCTATGCGCTTGAGTGGCTTACTTTGCCCAATGACTTTGCCTATTTCTAAGCTAAGTTAAGTTAACTCACTTCTTTAATCGCTCGACCAATACCATCAACCGTCAGCGGAAACATTCTGTCGCCCACTAAATCTTTAATCACCGAAATGGAATGATAATAATCCCATTGGTTTTCTGGTTGTGGGTTTAACCAAGCAACTTTATTAAAGTGCCCAAGAATACGTTGCATGTAATCAATGCCTGGCTTTTTATTCCAGTGCTCAACACTGCCACCGGCTGCGGTTATTTCATAAGGACCCATAGTGGCATCGCCAACAAACAGCACTTTGTAATCACTCGCAAATGTTCTGATGATTTCTTCTAAATCTACGGTGTCACTGCGGCGACGGCTATTATCTTTCCATAAGCTTTCGTAAACACAATTATGAAAATAGAAAAACTCTAGATGCTTAAATTCAGTATGTGCAGCAGAAAATAACTCTTCGCAGGTATGAATGTATTCATCCATTGAGCCACCAATATCAAAAAACATTAGCACTTTAACTGAATTATGACGCTCAGGCTCCATGTGCACGTCGAGCAAGCCGCCATTTTGTGCGGTGCGACGAATCGTAGTGTTAATATCAAGTTTTTCGCTAGCACCTGTGCGAGCAAATTTTCTCAATTTTTTCAGCGCTAATTTTATATTACGTGTGCCTAACTCTCGGTCTTGGTCGAAATTTTTAAACTCGCGTTTATCCCACACTTTTACCGCTCGGTTATTACGGTTACCATCTTGTCCAACACGAATACCTTCAGGATTATAACCATAAGCACCAAAAGGTGATTTACCACCGGTACCAACCCACTTGTTGCCGCCTTCGTGGCGTTTTTCCTGCTCTGCAAGGCGCTCTTTTAAGGTTTTCATTAACTCATCAAGACCGCCCATGGCCTTTAACTTGTCTTTTTCTTCTTGGCTAAGCTGACTTTCAAACTTTTTTCTTAACCATTCGTCTGGTATGACGTTATCGAAAATATCTATTTTCTGCACACCGTCAAAGTATTCAGCAAAGGCGCCATCAAACTTGTCATAGTGAATTTCGTCTTTCACCATCACGATTCTGGCCAACTGATAAAAAGCTTCTACATCAGCAAAAACAACGCCCTTTTTTAACAACGCAATAAGGTCAAGTAGCTCACGTAAGCTCACCGGTACCTTGTGCTTTCTCAGGGTTAGAAATAAATCTATAAACACGTTACTTACCTGTTTCTACGGTTAAGAAAAGCCAGTTTTTCTAGTAATGATACATCTTGCTCATTTTTAAGTAGTGCGCCAAATAACGGAATTATGTCTGACTTTTTATTGATCAGTACATCTTGCGCAACGTCATCAGCAACTAGCAGTTTTAACCAATCAATTAGCTCTGATGTAGACGGTTTTTTCTTAATGCCTTGCAAGTCTCTAAGGTCAAAAAATACTTCCAAGGTATGTGCTAGTAGCTCTTGTTTTACATGCGGATGATGAACAGCAATAATTTGCTCCATCTCTGTTTTCGTTGGAAATTTAATATAATGAAAGAAACAACGACGAAGAAAGGCATCAGGGAGTTCCTTCTCATTATTTGAAGTAATAATGATAATAGGACGTTGTTTTGCTTTGATCACTTGTTGAGTTTCATAAACAAAAAACTCCATTTTATCAAGCTCTTGCAAAAGATCGTTTGGAAACTCGATATCAGCTTTGTCAATTTCATCAATTAACAAAATTGGACGTTGTTCTTCTTCAAAAGCCTGCCAAAGTTTGCCTTTAACAATATAGTTTGAAATATCGTTGACACGCTCATCGCCTAGTTGGCTATCTCGCAAGCGTGACACGGCATCATACTCGTACAAGCCCTGCTGTGCTTTGGTAGTCGATTTAATATGCCATTGATATAATTTACAATTAAGTGATTTTGCTAACTCTTCCGCTAATTGGGTTTTACCCGTACCCGGCTCACCTTTAATCAACAAAGGTTTTTCTAGCGTAATAGCCGCGTTAACCGCTAAGCGAAGTTCGTCTGATGCTATATAGTTTTCAGTACTGTTAAACATGTCTTTACCTATCAAGGTGATGCTATGTAATGGTTAGCATCATTAAGTTAATTTATGAATTATTTGGTGAACACTTATGGCACACAACGACACTCATTTGTTAGTCGTATTGTCTTACTCAAGTGCTCAAAATAATTAAATGTTATGGCTAATAATATCTTCTTAGTATCAACCAAATCAAACACTCGTTTGAAATTTTTCAATACATTATTCAATGCTGCATTTAATGTCGTAATCAATGTCGTATTCTGTGCTGCATTCAATGCCATATTCAGTGCTGCATTCAATGCAAAAATTAAGAAGCAACACGAATCGCAATAGGTGTGCCATTAAGTGCAGCGTTACCCGTTAGCGTGTCAACCCGATTAGCATCAGTTAAATCATTAATACTGACACCAGGTTGTGTGGCAGCCACTGACATATTTGTGTCTTTTTGGTTATGTCCCCAACCCTGTGGCATGCTAACCACGCCACGTTGAATGTCATCGGTTATCACCGCGTCAATCAGTACCGTACCTGAAATAGAGCTGACACTTAATAACTGCCCTGTTGTAATACCTAATGCTTTAGCATCGTCAGGGTGTACTTCTAACGTACAAGGGTTTTTACCTTTGATTAAACGAGCAGAGTTTTGTGTCCAAGTGTTATGACTTTTAACCAAGCGACGACCAATTAAATCAAAAGGATAGTCATGATCACGCGCTGGCTTTGACATAACCGCCTGTAATCGCGGTAAATCACCAAGGTATAATGACGGTATTAAGTCAATTTTACCGTCAGCCGTTTTAATGCGTTCATCAAGACAAGGCATTAAAGGACCAATATCTATACCGTGTGGATTATCGATAAGTTTTTGTAAACTAAAGCCTTGCTCACCATAAGGGCAATTTTTCAACTCCATATCCAAGATTAATTCTGGGGTAAGATTCTGCAGATGCTTTGGTATAGGGCTATCGCTCATTCGAGCAGCAAGCTCTTGTAATATTTGATAATCGTGGCGCTGATCCGTATCTTTTTCAAATAAGGGTGCTGAGTATTTTACTGTATTGCGCACTGAAAAAGAGTTAAAGAAAATATCATAATGCGAATTTTCGACACCTGTGGTGCCCGGTAAAATAATATTGGCGTGTTTAGTGGTTTCGTTTAAATAAATATCAACGCACACCATGTACTCTAAGCCTTTAAATGCTTCGGCAAGCTTATGACCGCTAGGACTCGAAAGTACAGGATTACCCGCGACAGTGATCAAGCTTTTAATTTGGCCTTCGCCTGGCGTTTGTATTTCTTCGGCTAGCGTCGCCACCGGAAATTCACCATTAAAAAATGGCAGTTTTCGCACCCGCGAATGATACTGGCCAAAAGAGCTTTTATGACCTTTTTTATGATTGCGCAGTAAATCAAAAGCAGGTTGTGGAAACATCGCCCCGCCGGCCTTATCAAAGTTTCCGGTAATAATATTAAGTACATTGGTTAACCATTGACATAGCCCACCAAAAGTTTGTGTCGATGCCCCCATGCGGCTATAGCACACCGCAGAGCTGGCGCTAGCAAAGTCATCCGCTAAAGTGCAAATATCCATAGCGTTAATGCCAACAAATTCAGCGACTGTTTCGGCTGAATAAGCCATTGATAGCTCTTTAAGTTCTTCAACACCATGAACTTTATCGCTTAAATGGCCTAAATCTACAGCTTTGGTCGCAAAAATACGATTGATCATGGCCAGTAGCAACAAGGCGTCTTTTTCTGGACGAATAAATACATGTTGATCAGCTACTTTTGCGGTATGAGTACGACGTGGGTCAACCACAACCACTTTACCGCCACGCTTTTGAATCGCTTTCATGCGACCAATAACATTAGGCGCGGTCATCATACTACCGTTAGACACTACCGGATTACCGCCAATAATGAGCATAAAGTCAGTGCGGTCAATATCAGGAATAGGAATTAACATGCCAGCGCCAAACATGAAATTAGCGGCAACATGATGCGGCATTTGATCGGTCGACGCAGAGCTAAAACGGTTAATCGTGCCTAACGTTTTCATGAAAGGTTTTAAAAATAGCGTGTTGCCAAGATTATGAGCATTAGGATTTCCTAAATAAACCGCTAAAGCATTCTTGCCATGCTGTGTTTGAATTGATTTGAATTTTTCAGTTATTTCCGTAAAAGCTTCTTCCCAAGAAATATCTTCCCAGCCGGTTGCTGTTCTTCTTATCGGGGTTTTTAAACGATCTTTGTCTTCATAAAAATCTTGTAACGCTGTCGCTTTCGGGCAATTGTAGCCTTTGCTAAACGGGTCTTGCTGATCACCTTTAATTGATAATATGTTTTTATCTTGATACTTAATTTCTAAGCCGCACATGGCTTCACAAATATTACAATTTCGATAGTGTGTTTTAATTTCGCTCATGAGTATTACCTTACTTAGTAATGACCTAACTTAATGATGACCTAAAATAATGTAGGCTCGTCGCCTGAATTATTAACAAGAACATGGATGAGTCAATGCTCGATAATTGATCTTGAAAAGCACCTTTAAACTATTTCAGTTTGGTATCAGAGATCAGCGTAGATATAAATGTAAAAGCATAATGCGTTATATAAAATAATAAGGCGCAGACCTTACTTATTGCTGCGCCTCTAATCGCTTTTTAAACGCTATCTTTAAAATCGTAGCCCTTAAAATGATTCGCGTTGAACTAAACGATTAAATTTTAACGATTAACTTACCTTTGTTTTGGCCGGTAAAGAATAAATTCAAGCCCGTCATCGCCGACTCTAGACCATTAAGTACATGAGCACGATGCTTGATTTTTCCTTGCATTACATACGGTGTAAGCTTTTCAAGTAACGCTGGAATTTCGCCGAAATGGTCTGGCATCGTAAAACCTTGAATGGTTAAACGCTTTTTGATGATCGGGATCCAGTTTGGCGCTAAATCAGGTGTTTGCTTTGGATAATCCGCAATTAAGCCACAAACAGCGATACGGCCATGGGCATTCATACGTTCAAAGACATGGTGCTGTATCGGTCCACCCGTGTTTTCAAAATAAACGTCAATACCGCGTGGCGTCAGCTCGGCTAATTGTTCAGCCAAATTCTCTGATTTATAGTTAACAGCGCCGTCAAAACCTAATTCGTTAATAATCCAATCTGCTTTCTCGTCACTCCCAACCACACCAATAACGGTTAAGCCATCGGCTTTTGCGAGTTGACCGACAATTGAACCCACTGAGCCTGCCGCGCCTGAAACAACCAGCGTTTCGCCTTTTTTCGGTTTACCAATGCTGTATAAACCTTGTGTTGCGGTTAAGCCGGGTAAGGCAAAAACCGATAATATCGCTTCGTCGGGTAATGGCGCAGTAACTTTATTTAAGCCGACACCATTACTTAAGCGATACTCAGTCCAGCCCATCATGCCCATGACCCGATCGCCGACTTGAAAATCAGGGTGTTTGCTGTCCACTACTTCACCAATGCCTGAGCTGCGCATAACATCGCCTAGTTCAACCGGAGGAATGTAACTTTCGGTATCTGGGCTCATCCAACCAAACATGGCCGGGTCTAACGACATATGGTTTTGTTTTACTAAAAATTGTCCTTCACCAACGCTAGGAAGTTCTTTTTGTACAACTTCAAAAAGGTCAGGACCGATTGGTCCGCCAGTTGGTCGAGCGATTAAATTAATTGCGGTATAGGTCGTCATTGTTTTTCTCTTTATGGAAAGTTTCTTTATCTACTCACTCATTTACTTAGCGTTTGAGTTGAATAGATAAAGCAGTGATTAATTTTAATAAGCCATGTTAATTAAGCTCATGAGGCAATAGCGCTTAACTGCTATTTAGCAAGAAAAGCGACTTTGCTATTGTCTTTGTTATCGACTTATTTTCGTAGCTCTTTTCTCAGTACTTTACCAACATTGGTTTTCGGTAATTCATCCATAAATTCAATAAATTTAGGACGTTTATAGTTGGTTAGCATTTCATTACAGTGAGCAAAAATATCTTGCTCAGATAAGCTAGGATCTTTCTTAACAATAAAGACCTTAACCGCTTCACCAGTGACATCATGTTTAACACCAATGGCGGCTGCTTCTAAAATACCGTTATGCATAACGAGTACTTCTTCTATCTCATTCGGGAAGACGTTAAAACCAGAGACAATGATCATGTCTTTTTTACGATCGACAATTCTAAAAAAGCCATTTTCGTCCATCGTGGCAATATCACCGGTGGCTAACCAGCCGTCTTTTAGTACTTCATCTGTTGCGTCTTGGCGATTGTAGTAACCTTTCATCACTTGCGGGCCTTTAACCCACATTTCGCCTGGTTGACCTAACGCGACTTCTTCGCCGTCATCACCAATTAAACGCACATCAGTCGAAGGCGCTGGTACACCAATAGAGCCATTATAACTTTCTTGCGTGTAAGGGCTCATGGTCACTAATGGCGAACATTCCGTTAAACCATAACCTTCTAATAAACGCGTACCGGTCACTTTTTCCCAAAGCTCAGCCACTGGACGCTGTACTGCCATACCGCCGGCAAAACCTAGTTTTAAAGTACTAAAATCAAGGTTTTCAAAACCTGGCGTATGTAATAAGCCATTAAACAAGGTATTGACGCCAGTAATCGCGGTAAAAGGATATTTATCTAATTCTTTAACGAAACCGACCATGTCTCTTGGGTTAGTAATTAACAGGTTGGTGCCACCAAAAGGAATAAAACATAGGCAGTTAGAGGTTAAGGCGAAAATATGGTACAGCGGTAAGGCCGTTACCATCATTTCTTTACCTATTTCGTAAACATTTTTAGTTGAAGCATTCGATTGTTCAACGTTGGCAATCAAATTACGGTGCGTTAACATCGCCCCTTTTGAAGGACCCGTTGTACCACCGGTATATTGTAAAAAGGCTAAGTCCTCACCATTAACCTCAACAGGCGTAAAACTCAGCTTCGCACCTTTCGCCATGGTTTGATTAAATTTAACTGCACCGGGTAAGTTGTATGCTGGTACTTGTTTTTTAACGTATTTAAGTACGCAATTGACAATAGCACCCTTTATTGTACTCAATCGGTCACCAACACCGGTGAGGATAACTCGCTCTATATCCGTTTTATCAATAACGGTTTCAAGTACATGAGCAAAATTTTCAAGGATCAGAATAGATTTTGCACCTGAGTCCTTTAATTGATGTTGTAATTCTCGAGGGGTGTAAAGCGGATTAACATTAACGACCGTTAAGCCAGCAATTAGCGCACCAAATAAGGCGACTGGATATTGCAAAAGGTTAGGGATCATAATGGCAAATTTATCGCCTTTTACTAATCCTAAGTCATGCTGTAAGTACGCGGCGAAGTCATTCGCTTGCTGCCCAAGTTCTTGATAAGTGATACTGCTACCCATATTAATGAATGCGACATTATCTTTGTATAACTTGGTATATTTTAAAAACAAATCCGCTAAAGAGTTATATTTGTCTGGATTTATTTCAAATTCAACGCCTGCTGGATAACTCTTCTCAAGCCAAACTTTTTCCATTGTATTATCTCCCCAATCACTAATGTTTAGTGTATTTAGTGCCATTGTTATTATTGTTAATGCTATTACTCGTACTGCTCTTTTTTGTGCTGTTAATATGAATCAATGACACCCTACTCTACATGTTACTGCTTGATAACTAAAGCACTTCGAACAAACCAGCTGCACCTTGGCCGCCGCCTATGCACATACTGATAACCACGTATTTTACGCCACGTCGTTTACCTTCAATTAAGGCATGCATAACCATACGTGTACCGCTCATGCCGTAAGGATGCCCAATTGAAATAGCTCCACCATCAACATTTAAACGGTCTTCTGGAATACCTAATTTTTCGGCACAATATAAAACTTGTACGGCAAAGGCTTCGTTAATTTCCCATAAACCAATATCGTCCATGGTCAGATTATTACGCTCGAGTAATTTTGGAATCGCGTAAATAGGACCTATGCCCATTTCATCAGGTTCACAACCAGCCACGACCATGCCACGATATGCGCCTAATGGTTTTAGGCCTCGTTCTTCTGCTAATGCTCGTTCCATCACCACAACGGCTGCTGCACCATCAGACAACTGAGAAGCATTGCCGCCAGTAATCGTGCCGTTATCTTTTACGGCTTTTAATCCTGACAAGCCTTCAATATTAGTCGATGGACGGTTGCCTTCATCTTTAGTTAACGTGACTTCTTCTTTACTGATATCGCCGGTAGCTTTATCCATCACTAATTTTGTTGCAGTAACCGGTACAATTTCATCGTCAAATTTGTTCGCAGCTTGTGCAGCAGCTGTACGCTGTTGAGATTTAAGCGCATAAGCATCTTGCTCTGCTCGTGAAATATTGTAACGTTCTGCCACTATTTCAGCTGTATCTAACATCGGCATATAAATCGCTGGACGATAGGCTTTCACGCTTGGGTCAACAGCACGATACATATTCATTTTATCGTTTTGCACTAAACTAATAGAATCACAACCACCCGCCACAACAACTTGTGCACCATCACAAACAATATGATTAGCCGCGGTCGCTATCGACATTAAACCTGATGAACATTGACGGTCGATGGTCATGCCAGCAACAGATACCGGTAGCTCAGCAGCCATAGCCACTTGGCGACCAAAGTTCATGCCTTGGTTACCTTGGGTTAATGCCGCACCAAAAATACAATCTTCAATTTCATTAACATCGATACCGGCACGCTCTACGGCAGCTTTTACAGCAACGGCCGCTAATGTTGGGGCTGATAAATCATTAAATGCGCCTCGATATGCTTTACCTATTGGCGTACGTGCTACGGATACTATTACTGCTTCTCTCATGATAACTTCCTATTAATTCGATTGAATTTGCTTAAATTCGCTTAAATTAGTTGTCAAAAACGGCTAATGACCAATACTGATGACGAGCACTAATGACGGCTAATGACACCTAATGACGACAAGTAACAATAATTCTCTAAAATAACTAATCGTCACTAAAAATTAGACTAAAGCTCTATAACAAAGGGCCCTAGCCTGATTAATTTTAGTTACGCGTAACTACTTTTGTTGCGATTTCATGAATGCCATCGCTTTTAAAACAAACTTTTCGCCTTGTTTTGCCCCTGATGCTAACGATGCTTGCGCACTTTCATTGGTAAGCTCAGACCATTGTTCACGAACCGTTTCAGGACTTTGTTGATGTTGCGGAATAAAACAACCTTCCGTTTCAAAAATACTGGCACTTGAATAACCACCCGCACCAGCACATAAAATAAATCGATTAGGTGCATCGTCATCACACAGCGTTAACATACCTGCGGTTACCGCTTCGGGTGCAAAGGCTTGTACAATTTCTGGCGGCATTAAATCTTCCGTCATGCGTGTACCTGCAGTTGGCGCTAAGGCATTTACACGAATATTATTCTTTGCGCCTTCAAGTACTAATGTGTTCATCAGTCCTAACACGGCCATTTTTGCTGCGCCGTAATTTGATTGACCAAAGTTACCGTACATACCACTTGATGATGTTGTCATGACAATACGACCATAATTTTGTTCGCGCATGATTTCCCATACTGCTTTAGTACAGTTAACGGAGCCCATAACATGAACATCCATCACCAGTTTGAAATCATCTAAAGTCATTTTTGAGAACGATTTATCACGTAAAATACCGGCATTGTTGATAAGAATATCAACGCGACCCCATTTTTCCATAGCCTGATTAACCATGTCTTGTACTTCATCAAAGTTGGCCACATTGGCACCGTGACTGATTGCTTCTCCGCCATGCTCTTCAATTAAACGTACCACTTCTTGAGAAGCTTCTGATGAAGCGCCGCTACCATCGCGAGCACCACCTAAATCATTAACAACAACTTTTGCACCACGTGCCGCAAGCGCTAATGCGTGAGAGCGACCTAAACCGTTACCTGCGCCAGTAACAATGGCGACCTTACCTTCAAAACTGATTGACATAATATTTCCTTAAAATGCTCTTTATCTAATCAAAACTACTTATCTAATATCGGCTAACTAAAATTATTTAACCATTTGCACTGAAACCCACTCGGCGACGAGTGCGGGTGTATCACAACCTTCTATTTCAACGGTAACTTCGGTACATAAACGATACTGACCCGGTTTTTTCTCTTCAATAACCAGTGTTTTTGCATGTGCTCTAACGCGGCTATTAACCTTAACGGGTTGTAAAAATCTGACTTTATCGAAGCCTGCGTTTAAGCCCATATAAAAGCCTTCGATAATGACACTAAAATCTTCGGCAAAATGCGACAACATAGATAACGACAAAAATCCGTGTGCGATGGTCGAGCCAAAAGGTGTTGCTTTCGCCTTTTCTTCATCAACATGAATAAATTGATGATCGAGCGTACAATCCGCAAATTGGTTAATTTGCGTCTGGCTGATCTCGTGCCAAGGCGTTGGCTCGGCTTGAAAGCCAATGTAATCGGCTATTTGATCTTTTTTTATTATTGTTGGCATAGTAAGTTCCTATTTAGCTAAACATTGTTTTTGAATCAGTCGGTCATGACCAATCTAGTAAATTAACGCCTTTAAATTGTTAAACTCTCAAGCTCTCTACCTTCAAGATATCAAGAGCTAAGCCCCTGATACGATTAAAACCAAGCGGCTTTCATGTCATACGTTGTACTATCACTGTTACGTAAAATGCTCGACCACAGTGCTATTTCTGGTAATTCGAAACGATAGAAATATTGCAATGCTTGTAGTTTTCCGTGATAAAAATCTTCATCAGCTTGGTGCGGTTGCTGAGTTAACGCTTTACTCGCGACAATGCCCTGCTTTAACCATAGCCAGCCAACAATAACGTGACCAAACAGTTCTAAATATTTCACTGAGTTCGCCAGTGCTAAGTCGATATTGGTGGTTTGCATCGCGGTTAATACAACTTCTGTGGTTTTTTTCAGGGTTTCGACCGCATCAATAAGCTGCGCTGAAAACTCAGTTAAGTTGTTATATTGTTTGGCATGATCGATAGTTTTATAAATTTCACTTAATGTTGCTGAGTAACCAGCCATTTGATTCATCGGTACTTTTCGGGTCAATAAATCAAGTGATTGAATACCGGTTGTACCTTCATGAATTGCGTTTAAGCGATTATCACGATAAAACAGCTCAACAGGATGCTCATTAATATATCCGTGTCCGCCAAGTACTTGAATGGCTAAATCATTGGCTTTTGTGCCGTATTCTGACGGCCAAGTTTTGATGATAGGTGTTAAGAAATTCAATAACACATGTGCATGTTCTTGTGCTTCTGGCGTCGGGGCTGTTTTCTCATCATCACTCAGTTGTGAACCATAAAGTACCAATGATAACGCGCCTTCAGCATAAGCTTTTTGCGCCAATAACATGCGACGAACATCCGCATGCTCAATAATATTAACCATCCCAGAAAGTGGATCTTTACAAGATGGTAAGCGCCCTTGTGGACGATTTTTTGCGTAATCAACGGCATATTGATAACCAGCAACCGCCAAAGTAGCACCGCTTGTACCCACCATAATGCGTGCTTCATTCATCATATGAAACATGTACTTAAGGCCTTGGTTTTCTTCACCCACTAAGTAACCTATCGCACCGTCTTTTTCACCAAAGCTTAACGCCGTTGATGTTTGCGCTCGGCCACCCATTTTGTGAAATAGGCCAGCGAGTGCCACTTCATTATCAGCGCCTAATGTGCCGTCATCGTTGACTAAAATTTTAGGCACCACAAACAACGATATACCTTTGACACCTTTAGGTGCGCCTTGCACTCGCGCCAAGACTAAGTGGACGATATTTTCACTTAAATTATGATCGCCACCAGAAATATAAATTTTATTACCGCTGATGCGGTAAGTACCATCTTCAGCTTTAACTGCTTTGGTAATTAAATCACCCAGCCCTGAACCACTGCCTGGCTCTGTCATCGCCATGGTGCCCATGAAGCGACCTGAACGCATGGGCTTTACCCATTTTTCAATCAGGGCTTCACTGCCATGCGCTTCAAGTAAATTAGCATTGGCATTAGTCAGCATGTTATAGCCTAAACCGACACCACCTGCCGCGGTTAAATAAGTGCTTGCGACACTGGCAACAATTGGCGGTAATTGCATACCATTTAAGTCGTAGTCAGCGGTTGCAGAGGAGATACCTGAGGCGATAACTGCCTCAATCGCTGGTTTTAACTCTGGAATAAGCGTGACTTTTTCACCATCAAAGGTCGGTTGGTGAGTATCCAGTTTTTGACGAATAGGTAAGAAGTGTTTTTCAGCTATCGCCTTAGCAGTATTAATGACTTCATTAAAAGTCTGACGATCATGGTCTTGATAACGGGATCTTTCGATCAGCGACTCACTATCAAAAAGCTCATAGAGCATAAATTCAAGATCTCGTTCATTCATTAATGTAGCAGTCATACTTTTCTCTTCTTATCTTTTAACTTGTCGATAGTATTAGCCATAGTTAATAACGTACGATAGCTAATATACTTTTGTTAAATCAGTGTGTTATATAGCAACACTCTATTCTCAAATACCCAGTTTTATAATACTCAAATATAAAGTCTTATTGAGCAGATACGCCGCCATCTATCGCAATACATTGTCCGGTCATATAGGTATTCGCTGGTGACAACATCATTAGCATCATGGCAACAATCTCTTTTGGTTCGCCTAAACGATGCATAGGTGCACCTTTACTCATTCTTTTTTGTTGCTCTTCGTCAGCAAAATTTGTCACCATCGGCGTTAACGTAAAAAACGGGCAAATAGCATTGATACGAATGTTGTTACGACCATATTCAACTGCACCGGTTTTGGTTAAACCAATCACCGCATGTTTAGCCATAGCATAAGCACTGCCTCTTGCAGCACCATTTAAACCGGCCATTGAGCTAACATTTAGAATAGCTCCTTCACCTTGTTGCAACATTTGTTGTATTTGATGACGCATACCAAATTGCACGCCCTTCACATTAACGGCAAATTGAGAATCCATAATGTCTTCATCAATGTCATGCAATGGCATAAATTCGTGGGCGATACCGGCATTATTGACACCAATATCAACGCGACCAAAGTGCTTAATAGCAGTATCTACCATCGCTTTACAGTCTTCATTTTTTGAGACATCGCACGCCATGCCGATAACGTCAGCACCTGTTGATGCGATAGCCTCAGCAACTTTTAGTACATCAGCGGCTTTAATATCGCTAATAACTAACTTGGCACCACGCTTAGCCAATTCTTCTGCGAGCAGCTTACCGAAACCTTGCGCTGCGCCCGTAATAACCGCAACTTTTCCTGTAAAATCTAATAGTGGATCCATGTTAATTTCCTTACATTACAAATGTTGTTTGATGAATTATTGTTGTTATAACAAGTCATTTCTTTAGTCTATTTTTGACTGCTCGATATTTATTCAGTTTCCGCAATGATCTTTAAAGCCATTTCAGCCAAAGGCTCTACAAAGGCCCCTACTTTGTTCGCGTGTTCATTTGATGCGTTACCCTGTGAAGCTCGTTTTGCAACGCCTTGTACGATGGCTGCTAATCTAAAAAAACTGAAAGCCAGATAAAAGGTCCAATTATCGATATGAGCTATGCCCATTCGTTTGCAATAAGCCGCTACATATTCTTCTTCAGTTGGTATACCCAAACTAGCTCTATCAATACCCTGTAAACCATCAATGGTGCCCATACCTTGAGGCATACGTAATTGCATACATTGATACGCTAAATCAGAATATGGATGCCCTAACGTTGATAATTCCCAGTCAAGTACTGCCATGACTTCAGGCTTGTCTTTAAAAAACATGATGTTATCTAAGCGGAAATCACCATGTACTAAACACACTTTGCCATCGTCTTTAGGTAGATGTGTTTCAAGCCATGTTATTAAATTGTCCATTGCTGGATTTTTTTGCAGTTCAGTTACTCGATATTGTGATGTCCAGCGACCAAATTGACGTTCAAAATAGTTACCTGCTTTGCCATAACCACGTAAACAGACAGCGTCAAGATCGACTTGATGTATAGCAACCAATGACTTATTCATCGCATCATACAATTGGCTACGATAAGCGTTGCTTGAAATTTCTGGTAGTGATGCGCTCCAATACACAGAGCCATCACAATACTCCATTAAATAAAACATCGAGCCTATAATGCTAGTATCTGTACAAAGGTGATATACCTTAGCAACCTGCACATCGGTATCTTTAAGTGCATCAAGTACTTGAAACTCTCGATCAACCGCATGTGCTGATTTCAGCAATTTACCTGCTGGTTGGCTTCGCAGTACATACACCCCAGATTGGGCAGTCACCTTAAAAGTTGGGTTTGACTGCCCGCCAGGAAACTTTGTTAGCGATATAGGACCAGCAAAACCTTCTATATGAGATTCAAGGTATTGGGCTAGTTTTTCTACATCAAATGCAACCGTTGCTGTCATATAATTTATCTCTTCCATTCTTTTTGCTAGATAAGGTTTTACCCTAGTTAATGCTACGTATCGCTACGTAGATTTCTTAACTAAGTCGCGCCCAAGTTGCATCATATGCACTTGATCAGGACCATCAGCTAAACGCAACGTTCTTTGACCCGCATAAGCATGCGCTAAGAAAGTATCTTGACTGACTCCCACGGCGCCATGACATTGAATAGCACGGTCAAGTACATCAAGTGACATGTTCGGCGCGACAATTTTTATCATCGCGATAATATCTTTCGCCGCTTTATTGCCCTCAATATCCATTTTTTGAGCTGCTTTTAAGGTCATCAAACGGGCTTGTTCAATTTGACAAGCTGAAATGGCAATGTCTTCACGAACAGATTGTTGTTTGATCATTGGACGACCAAAAACAATACGCTCATTAACGCGCTTACACATTAAATCAAGTGCACGTTGGGCAACACCAATGGAACGCATGCAGTGATGAATTCGTCCTGGCCCTAAGCGACCTTGAGCAATTTCAAAACCTTTACCCTCACCGACAATAATATTTTCAACCGGTACACGGACATTTTCGAAAGTAATTTCTGCATGCCCTTCTGGTGCATCGTTATAACCAAATACTTGCATTGGACGCACCATAGTTACACCTGGTGTATTCATAGGTACAAGTACTTGAGATTGTTGAATGTAGCGATTGCTATTGTCTGGGTCAGTTTTGCCCATCACAATCATAATTTCGCATTGCTTGCGACAAGCACCACTAATATAAAATTTTCGGCCATTGATGACATATTCATCACCTTCACGCTCAATGCGTAGCTCAATATTAGTTGCGTCACTTGAAGCAACTTCTGGCTCAGTCATAGCAAATGCTGAACGAATTTTGCCTTCAAGTAAGGGCTCTAACCATTGTTTTTTCTGCGCTTCATTACCATATTTTGCTAATACTTCCATATTACCGGTATCGGGCGCAGCGCAATTAAACACTTCAGGTGCCCACATCACTTTACCCATAATTTCGGCCAGTGGTGCGTATTCTAAGTTAGTCAGACCGGCACTATATTTGCCATAACTAATCGGTAAAAATAAATTCCATAGACCTTGTGCTTTCGCTTTCGCTTTAAGCTCTTCCATTAGCGCTGGTGTTGTCCATTGATTTTGCGCTACTTGCTCATGCATAAGTGCTTCAACAGGATAAACATGCTCATCCATAAACGCTGTAACACGTGCCATTAAATCTTTAACCTTGTCGCTGTATTCAAAATCCATGGGAGATCCTTATTATTTTTACTATTAGTTATTAGTTAACGCATTACCTGTGTAATACCTTAACTCTGTATTAACTGTTAGGTTTAGCGTTCGCTTTCGTCATATCTGGCGTACACTCTTATGTCTGTCATTAACTTAGTTTCATCAGCGCATCTTTATTAAAGGGTGCTATTTCATCTTCTTTATTTTGCTCAATTTTGTTGACCCATTCAGGATCAACTAATAACGCGCGGCCAATAGCAACTAAGTCAAACTCATCATTATTTAGGCGGGTTAACAAACCGTCGATACCCGTTGGATTTGAAGTGCCACCAAGATCAGCACTACCTTCGCCAGTAAAATCACTATCTAAGCCAACACTACCTACGGTAATAACCGGCTTATTGGTGATTTTTTTCGTCCAGCCGGCAAGGTTAAGATCTGAACCTTCAAACTCAGGTAGCCAAAAACGTCGGGTACTAGCATGAAAAACATCAACGCCAGCATCACTTAATAGTGTTAAAAATGTTGTTAGCTCTTCAGGGTTTTGGCAAAGTTTGGCGTTATAATCTTGTTGTTTCCATTGTGAAAATCTAAAGATAATTGGAAAGTCTTCGCCTACTTTTGCACGAATGGCTTCAACTATTTCGACACCAAAGCGTGCTCTATTTTCTAATGAACCACCATATTTATCGCTACGTTGATTGGTGCCTTCCCAAAAGAATTGATCAACTAAATAACCATGCGCGCCGTGTACTTCAATCGCATCAAAACCAATAGCTTGAGCATCAGCCGCAGCTTGAGCAAATGAAGCAACCACTTCATCAATATCTGCTTGACTCATCGCAACACCATTTGGTGCTCCCGGCTTATACAAACCTGAAGGGCTATAAGCTGGAATGGCTTTATCTGGACCAATACCTTCTTTACGTACCGATCCCACATGCCACAGTTGTGGCGCTATTTTTCCTCCGGCGGCATGTACTTCATCAACCACATGCTTCCAACCCGCTAATGCTTCTTCACCAAAAATGGCAGGGACGCGTTCATAACCGTTAGCGGCTTTATGTGAAATAAAAGTCCCTTCGGTAATAATTAAACCAACATTACCTTCTGCTCGGCGGCGATAGTATTTAGCTACATCATCTGTAGGAATATAATTTGGTGAGAATGTGCGTGTCATTGGCGCCATAACCGTACGATTTTTTAGGGTTAGACTACCTGAAGAGAATGACTGAAAAAGTTTAGCTGCGTTATTGTTACTCATGTTTTTCCTAACTGTTCTAATTTTTATGATAAATATTTATGATTAAATCGTAACCGTAAGTCAGTTCTATGGCTTACGATTAGTTGACTTATTTACTTGCTAACCAATTAAAAAGCCGCCATCAACATTAATAGCGGTGCCTGTAGTGTAACTAGAAGCATTCGATACTAAGTACAACACCGTACCAGCCATTTCTTCAGGCTGGGCAACACGTTTCATTGGTACGTGATGCATCATTTGCTCTAATATCGCTGGGTTGTTGACCAATGTTGATGCAAATTTTGTATCTGTGCCACCTGGTAATAAAGCGTTTACGCGAATATTAAATGGCGCACATTCTTTAGCGAAAGCTTTTGTCATCGAGATAACAGCCGCTTTGGTAATTGAATAGATACCTTGGTAATCACCGGGGATAACACCATTGATAGAAGCAACATTAACAATTGCCCCGCCGTCATTTGCTTTCATTAATTTAGCGCCGATTGTAGACATGAAAAAATATCCACGAATATTAACGTCTACCGTTTTCTGAAATGCAGCTAAATCGGTATCTAGAATATGGCCAAAATAAGGGTTTGCGGCAGCATTGTTTACTAAGATGTCTAATTTGCCGTGCTCTGAAGATATTTGCTCGAAGATGGCTTCTATTTGTGTCATTTCACCAATATGGCATGCAATGGCTTGTGCACTACCACCAGCAGCAATAATTTGTTCAACAACGGCTTGGCAAGCCTCTATTTTACGGCTCGACACAATGACATGAGCGCCATTTTCTGCCAATAATTTTGCTATATGCTCGCCAATGCCTCGACTTGCGCCAGTAACTAAAGCAACTTTTCCTGTTAAATCAAACAAATTAGTACTCATATCTATCTTCCTATTTAAAAATATTGTTGTCTTATCTGAACGTTATCCAGTCATCACCCGCTTGTGATAAATGACCATAGTTATTCAAATAATCAATGCTTAAGCCGTTTTTAGAAAAAAGTAGCTTTGTCACTCCGGTATTACGTAATTGTTGATTGATCGCTAGCGTATTTTGATCTGTTAAACCTAAAATATGTTGGACAAGCACAGAGATAGTGCCGCCAGAAGTGAAAATACATATATTGTTTGAAGGTTTTATCTGGCTTGATGCTTTTTTAGCGTTTAGTTCTTGATGGATAACATCATGTAAAGCAGCGATACAGCGTTTCTTAAATTGTGACCAGCTTTCAATATAATCACTATCGTGCTGACCACTCACCCAGCGGTTGAGTGCTTGTGAAAATTCTTTTTGAAATACTTTATTACCATCAGGCTGTTGGCTAATTAACGCGGCCATATTGGCAAAGCTTGTCCACTGCGCATCATAACGAGTCAGCATATCAACATGGTTAAATTCATTGAAACCTGAATGCAGAACGGATGAAGGTTTATTACCTTGATAACCGATTAGAAAATTTTCAAGTGTTTGCTCGTGACGTAATAAATCACCCGAAAACATTTTGTCGGGTCTTGCAAGTGACTGCCAATGTTTGCCAAGAAGCTGAGATTGCATGCTACCTTTTTCAGACAATTGATCATAATCAGCTTTACCAAACGAAGCTTGGCCATGGCGAATAAGATAGATAGCAGCCATAAATTAAGCTTCTACCGTAATATGTTGGCTTTTCATTAAGTTAAAACATGTTCTTAATATCATTTTATTTATTACCACTAGCATAATTAAACATCAGATTAACACGACCAATCCATGCTATGCGTAACCAACAAATAAAACAAATGAATAGTTCTTATAACCTACTATTCTATTTAAGAATAAACAGCATAGTATCTTTTAATCACATAAAAAAGACTAACTAATTGAATATGAGACTGATATTGAAAATATGGTGGGTGATATTGGTTTATAAATAACATGCTGATGATGAAACAGATGACCGACTAAATAAAAAAGCCTTACAACAATTATTGCAAGGCTTGACTCGTTAACGTTAGCCTGGTTAACATTACCAAAATAGTATTCTGATAGTGCTGTAAAGTTACTGTATGTAGTGAAGTAACTTTTAAGGCTTTATTTACATAATAATCAACTCAACCGACAACTAATAAACAGATAACTAAAATTCATATGATACTGATGCACCATAAGTTCTCGGTTGATTTGGATAAGCGTTAAAACTACCTGCTTGAATTGGTGGTGGGAATGCAGACAGTTGGTACTCGTCATTAGTCAAATTACGCACCCAAAGCTGTACATTAATTCCATTATCGAAATTTAAACCAGCACTTGCATTGAAAGTACTGACTTCACGCGTTAGTGATTCAGGTACGTTTTCAGCCAGATGAACTTCACTTTCGTACAAGTAATCAGTTCTTATATAACCATACGCACCATTTTCGAGTTCATAACTGTAAGTAATGCCTGCTGTTATGCTACGTTCATGTATACCTGCTGGTTTTTCACCTGATAAATCTACTGGACCATCAAGACCTGTTGCTCCTTGGAATGAGTCGTAGATAGGATCAAGGAAAGTACCTGCTAAAGTAAATGTCCAGTTTTCCGTTGGGTTATAACTAGAATCAAACTCTAACCCTTTCGTACTTTGTTTACCGGCATTTGCTAGCACATAACCAGTACCAATAAATATTGATGACTGGAACCCTTCAATCGTTTGATCAAAAACTGTAACGTTAAACGCAGCATTCTCAAAACGTGCTTTTAGACCGATTTCATATACTTTTGCTTCTTCAGGTGAGGCAAAACGACCACCGTAAGTTTGATTGGCTAGTGCTAAGCCAGCGCTTTCTAGCGCGTCTTGGTCAGCCATGAAAGGATTACTATTTCGACCTAAATTCCATGATGACGCTTTAAAACCAGTAGCTGCTGAAGCGAATACGTTGATATTATCATTCACCTCATAGGCTAAACGCATCGACCATGTTGTTTTACTGTCATCAGATTTATGTTGCTCAACTGCATTTGGTAAACTCGGCATTGGCGGTAAAAACTGCAAGCTTTTCAGTGTAGGAATAGCTGGAGCTAAGGTTGGGATAAAAGATAATGGCACGTTAAAAGCCGTTAAATCATTATCGATATCAATACCTGATAGTACGTCTGTATTAACTTGTTTGGCTGTGATCGTTTTTTCATCTTTTGTATAACTCAAGCCAAAAATTGCCGTTAATCTATCAGAGATATGATAATCAAAGTTTGCAAATAATGAATAGGCGTCATTGTCTTGAGTAAATTCAGAGTTTACCGAAGACTGATTTGAGAAAAACGTTCCTGGCGCAAGACCATAAACGCCTTCAACACCACCAAGTAAACCTGCGGCACCACCAGCAGCCATTAAGACATCAAAGTAATTTCTGATATCATCGCCATAATAAAGCGTGTCGCCTGTTTCTACTTCTTCACTGAATATATAAGCACCCACCATCCATTCTAATTTTTGCGTGCCTGTAGAGGTCAAACGAAATTCTTGTGTAATAGTATCTATTTCGGTGTGACCACCTTCTTGTAAAATATCTAATGACGTGTAATCAACGTCATTTAAAAAGTCGGAGTCATTACGACGAAGTGAGCTAATTGAAGTAAAAGAAAAGCCATCAAAATCAACATCAAGCTGTAATGAAACACCACTATCTTCAACTGTATTATCGGGGTCGATATTTAATGATGATTGATAAGCATAAGGGTCATTATCTTCAAGTACAACGCCACCTAATGCTCTAACTGCACCTGTTGTTGGGCCATTAATAACATCAGCAGCTGTACAACACGATTCATCAATTTCACTATAATCGGCAATAAAGCGTAACGTTACATCTTCAGTTGGTTCATATAAAGCTTGGCCTCGAAGATTCCAACGGTCACGGTTATTAATTTCATCTAAACCGACAACGCTTTCGGTATAACCATCACGTTTGTTAAAGCCGCCGGAGAAACTTAGCGCTAACTCGTCTGTTACACCATTAGTAACATAACCTTTGAAAAGTTTTTGATTATAGTTACCAGCACCCACTTCTATTTTAGCTTCCAGATCATGCGAAGGAGCCAAAGTACGAACGCTGATCACACCCGCTGAAGCATTCTTACCAAAAAGCGTACTTTGTGGCCCACTTAAAACTTCTATCTGTTGTAATCGAGGTAAGTCGCCAATTTGTGCTGCTGCTCGAGAACGATAAACACCATCAATAAACACCCCTACTGAAGGTTCAATGCCAGTATTGTTGGTGCCGTTACCAAATCCTCGAATTGCAAAGTTAGTATTTACTGAGCGCTGTAAAGGTGTAACACGCAAAGTGGGTACAAGTATTTGCAGATCGTTCATGTCTAAAATTTTTGCTTGATCAACAGCAACTCCACTTACCACGGTCACAGCAACAGGTGACTCTTGCAGTCCCCTAAGCCTTTTAGACGCGGTGATCATAATTCGTTCTACATCTTTTACATCAGCTTGCGCCGGTGTAGTAGCTTCTTGAGCGTTAACTGCAGTAGAGCTTATTGCACTTAATATCGCTGAAACGAGTAATGCTCTTTTAAAATACTTTGTTTTTAGCTTTTGTTTCATATTGAATCCCCGAGATTTCTATAAATACCAAAATACACGTATTCATTTAATGTGATCCTGTTCAAATACTTTGTTTGAACATGAATTATTGT
Source organism: Cognaticolwellia sp. (assembly GCA_049642265.1). Lineage (GTDB taxonomy): Bacteria > Pseudomonadota > Gammaproteobacteria > Enterobacterales > Alteromonadaceae > Cognaticolwellia. The sequence continues at coordinate 91,398 of JBAROR010000118.1, forward strand.
ATTAAGTACATCTGACGTTTATTTACTAAACCGTACTCAATTATCATCATAGGCTAGATGCTCATGATTCGCGCAGCACAATTTTTGTACTACTTGACTATGCTAGGTCTAGCCATTAAATTAAACAAATGAATAGTTTTAATGACCCACTATCCATATGATGAATACTAAAAATAAAATGGTTCATTAATTGTCGGTATATTTTGTGGAGAAAGTATGAAAGTTGATTTAAATCTTTTTGTGGTATTTGAAGCGATATATTGCGAAGGAAATATTACTAAAGCGGCGTCTTCGCTTAATTTATCGCAGCCGGCAGTGAGTCACTCTTTAAGTAAACTCCGACATAATTTTGATGATGCTTTATTTATTCGACAAGGTAATGAAATGCGGCCAACACCGGTTGCGAACAATGTTATTGCTGACGTACGGGAAGCATTACAACAATTAAAAGTTTGTCTGGCTCAATCAAGACAGTTTGAACCTCTTGTCTCACGTAACAACTTTAACATCTCATTACATGGTGGTTTAGAAGCTTCCTACCTTCCACCGTTAATGAAAAGAATAAAAAAAGAAGCACCGCTAATTCATTTACAAAGTAGTCGTCGCGTTAATCGAAATGAATTAGAAACTAAACTCGCGAGCGGAGATATTGATTTGGCGATTGACGCCTTAGTGCCCGTTAGTGACAATATTTTACACACGCAATTAGATCATAATAAATTAATGGTGCTCGCACGAAAAAATCACCCTGCGATTAAATCTACACTTGATTTAGATACTTATCTCGCTCAAGACCATGTCTTGGTTTCATCTCGTACTGTAGGACTAAGTGTTGAAGATTTTGAGTTAGGAAGGTTAGGACTACAACGAAAAATTGGCTTACGTTGTCAGCATGCCTTTTCTGCCTGCCAAGTGATAGCCGACAACGATATGTTGTTAACATTAACTGAAACAACAGCGAAAATGTACAGCCAAGTGCTCGACTTGGTGGCTTTCCCATTGCCCGTGAGTTTGCACGACATTGACGTACATTTATATTGGCACACCAACGTAGATTTTGATCCTGCAAACAAATGGCTAAGAAATCAGATTATTCAAACAACATCATCGATATGAAGGCCTTTCAATTTTGTCGATGGATAAAAAGGTAATACTGACATTAGCCTCTTATCCGTCACGCTTTAGTTATAATGCTAAGCCTTCTGCAAATTCTTTATAGCCCTCTCTGCCATTCTTGCCTGAGCGGGATAGTTTGAGGTTGATTAATTGCCATATTCACTTGCTCAAGTAGCACTTGCTTGTCTTTACCTAAAATACCTTTAAGGACTAAATAATTCGACGCATGATCAGAGCGAAAAATGGTTTTATCTAATGACAACTCCGTTAATAACGTTGCCATCTCCTGAAATAGCTCTTGCTGATTTAATTGGCGAAAACGACCAGCAAAGTTTTTTGCAAAACGCTCTTCTCCTAATGGAAACGAAACAACTAATGTCGATAAAAAATCAGGTTGTGCTTCATTCATTAAACGCGCAGAGTTTAACGCATGTTGCTGCGAAAGCTCTGGTCCGCCCAAGCCATTTAAAATCATCACTGATGACTTCATTCCTGCTTGTTTGATTTTTTTCAGCGCAACAAGTGAACTTTGGTATGTTTCACCTTTTTCAATTAGAGCTAAAACTTCATCATCGCCGCTTTCACAGCCTATATACATTAACGAAAGACCTAGATTTCGTAATTCTGTTAATTGCTCAACCGTTTTGTTAGTTAAGTTTCTCGGTAAACAATAACTCGAAACTCGGGTAACTTGCGGAAGGTGCTTTTTAATCAGTAACAGAATATCTTTTAAACGATTAAACGGTAACATCATCGCATCGCCATCCGCTAAAAATACTCGTCCCACGGGTAATTTTGCATCAACTATCGACATTATTTCTTGTTCTATTTGCTCGACTTTTTTCGGTTTGAAAGCTTTATTCTCATTGGTATACATATCGCAAAAAGTACATTTATTATAAGAACATCCGTTTGTCACCTGTAAAATAAGACTCTTCCATTCACTCGGTGGTCGAAATACGGGCTCAATATAGCTTAACGGATACATAATATAATCTCTTTCTTCTGATGAATAAGTACGACAATTTAGAGGCTTATTATACCTGATAGCTTATACATACGCGCGAGTATAAATAGCTGAACAATTGCCTTTAACCTTTAGATACTGAGGTTGTCCAGTATCTAAAGGTTAAAGGTATAAACGACAGGTATCTGTGTGTTTGGTTTACTAAAGCATGCAGTCTTTAAGTCTACAATAGCTATAAAAAACCGATAACATGACAAAGCACATTATCGGTTTATTTATATCGTGAGTTTTTAACCTGCCATAGGGTTAAACTGTATTGAGCTTGCGTTAAAAAATACAATGCTTCGTATAGTCTTTTGCCTCTGTTACGGTCCAATCACCTTTAGGTTTTTCTTGTAATTGCTTACACCAATCTTCACTACCAATTTCAGGTGAACATGCCGTTGTTAAAAATAAAGTAAATAATACCAACGATAACTTTTTCATACATTTTCCTTCGCAGTCTAAGCTGCCTATTTTAAAGAGCTGAATAAATACTAATCTTAATAAATCAAGATATTACCAACATGAGATAATAATTAAAATATCATAATGGTTAACATTATCAATTATATTATTTATTACTTCAGATAAAGCTGTTGCTCTACTTCATTCTTTGTATAATCAAATTTGAGCTTATGTTAAACATTATGGCAAGGTGATGTTGCGGTCTAGCTTAAGAAAAACAGGATATTTATCATAAACTTACAATTAGTTTACCTTACTCCATCGATTAATGATCTCGTCAAGCTCACCCGACTGTTTTAGCTCACTAATCGCCTGGTTAATTGCCTTGATAATACTTGGGTCTACCGACTCGTTACTAAACATAAGATGAATATCAGATTGATAAATACTGAGTTTATGTTGTTCAAACTCTCCATTCATGTGGTATTTTTTAGAGAATGCCTTGATGGTTGTAGGGTCGACGAGGAAGCCATCAATATGGCCTTTCAACAATAAAGTTACATTCTCTTCAAGATCAACAACCTCAATAATATGCTCTTGAAATTCTGTGGTCTTTATTAGCTTCTGATATTCATCACCATAGTAATAACCACTCTCAATTCCCAACATATATTTACTATCAGCTAAGTCTGTTAGCTTAGCTAAGGAAATGCTATCGGCTTGACCTTTTCTGACAAATAAATTTACAGTTTCTTTTCTATAAGGTTGGCTAAATGTCGCATAGCGCAATCTATCAGCACTACTAGATGCCCCCATAGCAATATCCATTTCCCCCGTTTTTATGTAGTGTAAATGTCGTTTCCAGGGTAATTCGGTATATTCCGCGCTATAGCTCACTTTATTCAGTATGCGGTTAAAAATTTCAAAGTCTAAACCGTGTAATTCTTGCTGACTGTTGCGATACTGATAGGGATACCATAACTCCCAGCCAACATGAAACTCTTTAGCTTGACTAGTAAAATTTATGATAATAAAAAAGACGATAAGTAATATTTTCATGCAAAATTTCATCATGTAAACCTTCTTTTTCGTCCTTTTAGTGTGTTATTCCAATAATATTATTCTAAAGGCTTAAGCTTTAATACTAAGGCAGGATCTAATCGCATATTAAACCAGTTTATGCGCCAGTCTAGATGTGGACCGGTTGCACGACCACTAGAGCCAACTGCTGCAACTAATTGCCCTTTGCTCACCTTATCACCAACTTTTACATGAGAATCACTCAAATGTAAAAATGTTGAGCTAACGCCATGACCATGATCAATAATCATAGTACCGCCTGAATAAAACATATCAGGTACATACATAAGTACGACGCCATCTGCAGGTGCTTTTACTGGATCACCTTTTTTGCCCGCATAATCTAATCCAAAGTGCGGTGACTTCGGAACACCATTGTAATAACGTTGGCTGCCATATACCCCGGTAATTATCCCGTCAATAGGGGCAATAAAACCATTGGCAAATGCCGTTAAGTTACTGTCAACTCTTCGAGCAGCCTTGATTTTCTTGTTATCTTTTCCAACGCGGGTGTTTGCTTTTTTGTTGGGGTTCATAATTTTTTTAGCGATACCTTCAACACGTTGAATATTATATTCACGTTTTAAAGGTTTCAATATGCGCTGTTCAACTTCACCACTAGGACTTGTGATAATAAGCTGACCATTGTTTTTTTCATCTCGGCTAAAACCTAAAGCATAGTCACCACTTTTAGATACTTTGATCTCTTTGCCATTAAGCGTTACTTTATTTTCGGGTGCTGTTTTACCAATAATTAATGCACCTTGAAAAAACTGCTCACTCAGTTGTGTTTTTGCTAAAACAACATGAGACATTAACACGTAAGATAAAAATGTAAGCTTTATTAGCAATGAGGACAATTTAACCATTGGCAATAGCTCCTTTCGCTACGCCTTCAAAAGCGACCACTTTAAAATGATCATTGGGTGATTGCTTTTTAAGTTGGCGAACAATGAAGTCAGCTAACAGCTCAACCGTTGAGTCACAATCAACCACATCTAAAATTTTACCCGGAACGGCAATGTCGAATCGACCTTGTGGTGCAAAATAAGAAAATAGTTGCTGGTCTGGAGTCAAATTATCTTTCGCTGTAGTCGACAATTCAATATCGGCCAACGCAATACGATCACATTCACTCGCTAAATAAATATCTTGCCAACGTAAGCTCCAAACTTCTTCTAATGCTTCAGAGCGTTGATCATTTTTGTAGATATGAATTTTTGAACGATGACCATGAGCAATACGCTGACAATTACCATCATGTAACTTCAAACCATGAGTGTAATGATAATAGGCACCATCAATGTTTTCAGGGCGTAAATTAAGTGTCAAGCCTTGAACATTTTTCGGTAATTGCGCCAAGATTATTGCTGTTAGGTATTGAGTAACAGATGCTATATCAATTTGCTCAGTCGCTATTTTGGCAAATGCACAACTTGGTGACTGTAAGAAGTAATTACCCTGCTTAGCGCTAAAATCAACAAACTCATGGCCTGCTCGCTCTGATGCTTCAACACTGATAGTGCTATGTTGCATTGGCAATAAAAGCTTATGATCAACAGCGTCGTCAATGATGGCTTTAATTTGCTTTTTAACGACAGCAAAATCAAGCACCATGCTCATTTCATTTAAACTACCGTCGAGCAAAACATCGACAATCCAACTTTCACCAACAATACCACGCTCAGGACAACAATAAGAGAAGTCGATTACGGTCAAATCATTTACAAATAACTGCATTTATCTCTCCTCTACAACTTTACTTGCCAAGCAATCGTTTCATTTGCTCGAATAGGTACAACTTGCTCATCACCAAATGCCATGGTCGCAGGTACGGCCCATTGTGTTTTCTCTAAGGTTATTTTATCGCTGTTTACCGGTAAATTATAAAATTTAGGACCATGTAAGCTAGCGAAACCTTCAAGTTTATCAAGCGCGTTAGCGGCTTCAAATGCTTCAGCATATAACTCGATAGCCGCATGTGCAGTGTAAGCACCGGCGCAACCACAAGCAGACTCTTTCGCATACTGTGGATGTGGCGCAGAATCAGTACCTAAGAAAAACTTCTCGCTACCGCTTGTAGCAGCTTCAACTAACGCATGTTGATGAATATTGCGTTTTAAAATAGGCAAACAATAGTAGTGCGGACGAATACCACCTACTAACATGTGGTTACGGTTAAATAATAAATGGTGAACCGTGATCGTAGCCGCTACGTTATCACCTGCTGCTTTAACAAAATCGACGGCATTTTTAGTGGTGATATGTTCAAGCACTATTTTTAACGTTGGATACTTTGCCACTAACGGGCGCAAAATAGTGTCGATAAATACCGCTTCACGATCGAAAATATCAATATCATGATCGGTAACTTCGCCATGCACTAATAACGGCATGTTCACTTCTTCCATCGCTGCTAACACGGCGGCAATATTATCAACACTGGTAACGCCAGATGAAGAATTGGTTGTTGCACCAGCAGGATAAAGCTTCGCTGCGTAAACAATACCTGATGCTTTTGCCGCTTTTATGTCTTCAGCCGTTGTTTGGTCTGTTAAATACAACACCATTAACGGCTGAAATTGTGCGCTTGGCTGTGCAGCCATAATACGTTGATGGTATTGAACGGCCAATTCAGCATTGGTCACTGGCGGTACCAGGTTCGGCATAATAATAGCGCGACCAAAATAGCGGCTAATATCTGCTACAGTACTATTTAAGGCGGCGCCATCACGCAAATGTACATGCCAGTCGTCAGGACGAGTAATTGTTAATGTTGTCATTTTCTTTCCTATTTAAATCTGTTCATTTTCTGTTACCGTTTAACTCACTTTCTTAAATTATATAAAGTGGGTTAACGTTTAGAATTCGTTTTCATCTTCGCTGTCAGTATTTTCTAGTGGAGAGCTGATCTGTTGTTCGTTTTGCTTACGATCATTTTCTAATAGCGCGAATAATTGTTCTTTTAAGTTTGGTGGTACTTTAAAGATGGTAATACTTTCATTTTCTGGATTATAAACAACGTCTTGGCCAAAGTGACTACGTTCAAAACTTAAGCTAATACCATTACCGTAACCTGCATATTTAGTGACTTTATTCACTACAGCTTGGTCATGCGGGAACGATTCTTCAATCGGGTATGATTGCTCTTGGCAAAACTTGTAAAAATCTTGGTTACTTTCTTCCGATTTAATTACATTACCAATTTCTTGTAATGAAACATCTTGTGCTGATTCTTTTTGCTCTTTACAGTAACTTAGAAGTTCTTTACGTGTTTGTTGCTTTTCATTGGCATCAAACTGGTTTACAGCAACATAGTCTTCAACCGCTTGTACTAAGGTTTGTGTTTGCTCTTTTGAGTTTAAGCCTTCTTCACAACTTAAAAAATCTAAGAAAAAGTCAGACACTTTACGACCAGCGCGACCTTTTATAAATGAAATGTAGCGATTACCTTCGGCATTATTTTGATAATCGAATAAATCAATACGCGCCGCTAATTGCAATTTATTGGTGTCTAAGTGCTGATCAGCTGAAATATTCAATTCACCATCAACAGAATAATGCTCAGAAATTGGTATAATAGCAGCAAGTAAATAGCGACCCCCCATATACTCGTAATGACAAACAATTAAATAACCCGTTTCAGCCAGATCATATTTTTCTAATTCATTTTTAAGTAAATTACCCGCTTGGCTACTAAATTGATGAAAACTTTGCGTATCACCTAAATAGCTCTCCATAATATCAACAAAACGAGCACTGTCGCCTTCAGCCGGCATTGAAGAGAAATGTCCATATGCTTTACTGCCTTTGCTGTTATAAATTTTATGCAACGCATCAACAAAACTTTCTATTTTGCTGCTCGCCGCGACATTCTCAGGCCCTAACCTGAGTACAACTTCACCAGTTTCTTCTTTTTTAGTTAAAAAATGCAGTGCAATATTCGAAATTATTAAGCTCATAGATAAAGGTCAGTATTATATTGTTCGGGCATTTGATAAACTTGTGCTTTGTTTATCAATTACTATTAAGTGTTTAAGATGCCTATTGTATCCAAGTATTCCAACGAACGTGTAGAAAAAATTATTAAAGAATTGCATGATGTACTCGTTAATGAGTCTGCAACCCCTGATCTAGCGCTGATGTGCCTAGGAAATACGCTGACAGAAATTATTAATAATAATGTGCCAGAAAAGCAACGAGAGATTATAGTAAACAATTTTACCAGCGCATTAAAACAATCTATACAAAAATCTAAATAAAACGTATAAATGGTAAGCGACAATTATAAACAATAATAAGAGAATTAGACTACGCAATGGTTTCATTTGAATCAAAACCCTATAGTAAGCGCCTATTACAGTTAGTTAGCTGGAGCCATTGGTTCACTTTTTTTAATATACTTGCGGCGATATTACTCTCGTCAATTTATATATTTAGTGAATCAATGCCTGACACTTTATTGGGCAAAACCTACTTAGTCACCACATGGTTAAGCCACATGGCTTTCTTAACTTTTATGAGTTTTGTGCTGATTTTGTTTCCGATCACCATCTTATTCCCTCGAACCCGGTTTATACGAGTTGTCGCTTCCATCATTTTCACCGCCGAGTTATTGCTATTATTACTCGACGCATTTATCTATAACCGCCTAGGTTATCATTTAAATATTTCATCAAGTGCGCCAATACTTGAACTGATAAGTAATGAAGTTCAAGAAAATAGCCGTGCGTTTTGGTTTGTCAGTTTGGTGTTATCAATGGTGATATTATCATTCGAACTTATCACCTCAAATTACGCTTGGAAGCACTTAAAAGAATTACAAAAAACAATTTTTGCTCGCTTCATTGTTATTCCATTAGTGGCGTTTTTCTTCTTTAGTCACATGGTACATATTTGGGCTGACGCTAATTTAGAATATGACGTACTACGCCAAGACACTGTATTACCTTTGTCTTATCCGTCAACGGCAAAAACCTTATTAACAAAGTATGGCATGTTCGATGAAGTGGATTATATTGCTCGTCGTACTAGCCCACTAGCCTTCACTGATGCTGTGCCTCAATACCCACTTTATCAAGGCCAATGCCCTAGTGAATCAGTGATAAGTCAGTCGGTTTTCATGATACTTACCGACCAAACATTACAGACTCATCAATTAGATAAAATAAAGCATAGAATCAAGCTAGGCAAGCTCTCGCTAGATAATCACGTAGATAACGCGTTACCAAAAGAAGCCTGGTTTAACTTGTTTTATAGCCTACCAAGTATCTATAAAACAAACTTACTAGAGCAACAAGCTCAGCCGTTATTATTTCAAGTGATGACGCAGAAAAACTTAGCTAAATCATTCACTATTGTTGGTGAAGACACTAATGAAGCATCGGTAAATAATACCCATAACTTACTAAGTCTCACCCGTGAATTATTTCCAACAACGACAAAACTAGATGATATATCCAGTTTAATATTTGCTGATAAACTTAATAATTATGCCCCTGGTTTACATGTATTTTATTTTAAAGGTGATAATAGTTACCAGTTTGAATTGTTTTTAGATGCGCTAATATCAGCGCAAAACAAAAAGCATGATGAACAACAAAATAAAGATATTCTTTGGATAAGTTCAATTGGCAATAGCACACTAGATACCAGTTTATCGATGAAACCAGCGTTACTTGTTTTACCTGGCAGCAAAAACAGATCTATTGATAAATTAACCAGCCATATGGATGCGCAACCAACACTAATTAAGCAATGGTTAGGTTGTGATATTCAAGCGAAAAGCTATAGCAACGGTACAGACATTAAAAAGTTGGGTAATGACCGTATTATTGCTAACACGATGGACAATGGCATCGTGGTGTTTAATAAAGATAAATCAATGTTTGTTGATCAAAATGGCAACTTTCAAAGTTACTCAATTCAACTTGCTGCGCCGATCACGGCTAAACCTGATTTTCCTTTGATGATTGACGGTGTTCATTTTATCAAGCAATTCAGTAAACAAGAGAATAATGTACAGTAATTAGTCATTTAGCGGTAATAATGCTGTTTTTAATTGCATTATTACCATAAATCATTATTATAATGCAGGTAAGTTTTATCCCCATTAAGCTTATCATTCGGGGTATAGCGCAGCTTGGTAGCGCGTGCGTCTGGGGGACGTGAGGTCGCAAGTTCGAATCTTGCTACTCCGACCAAATTTAGTATTATAAATTAGCCACTTAGTAATAGTTTCGATAACTGTTCAAGTGGCTTTTTTTTGCCTAGGTAACTAGTGGTCAACCCTATCAAATTTTTTTAGAATAATTTTTCAGCAAAGTTCTATACACTGGGTTATTAAAATTCAGCTTACTCTCAGTAGATAGCTCTCGATGAATCACTAACAACTGATCTTCGGTATATCTCGCCACTTACTAGTAAAGCTTGGCGATAGAAACTCACGGCGCATTTGCCACTTTTCAACTCTACCCTGCGCAGCTAATTGCAAGGTGTCATTGCCGTAGCGTTTATTTATGGCGTCATAGCAGTACATAAGTTCAGGGTTATCATCGCTAACTGAAAACAAGTCTTGTTGCTGGTATTGGCTATTTTCCAGCTCAATAGCCCCTACTCCACAACGATAAAAATTAACGCGACTTTCATATATGCAATTAAAAACCGCAGCTATAGCATTCGCTATGTGCAATGTATTATTTGTTGCAACGGGAAATTCATACACAATCGATTTACTATAGAAATGGTCATCGTGAGGTGAGCTTGCGGCGAATATAACGAGCCTTCTTATTAACGACTGTTGTTGCCTTACTTTACGACCAACAATCACACCATGACTGACCAATGCTGTTTTTAGTGAATGTGCATCGTTGACTCGTTGTCCAAAACTTCTGGTTGAAAATATATCTTTTTTGGCTTGTTTAACCTCGTCCCAATTTAAGCAAACAATACCGTTGAGTTCGTTAACCGTACGTTCAACTAAAACGCTAAACTGGCTACGCATAGACTTGGCTGACTGATTAGCTAAATCCCATGCGTTTTTTATGCCTAACACGTTCAAGCGTTTGCCTAATCGACTACCGATCCCCCAAACATCTGTTACTGCCATTTTTGATAACACTTCTTTACGTGACGCGACATCATCAACAACAGCAACACCGTTATAACCCGCTAACTTTTTAGCGGCATGATTAGCCGCTTTGGCTAATGTCGGCGTAGAGCCAAAACCGACACCGACAGGTAAACGTGTTTCTTTCCATACCGCACGGCGTATTTCAGTGCCATAGGCATACCAATCGCTAATAATCGTTTGGTAGTTCTTAAACTGCAAAAACGACTCATCAATCGAGTAAATATACTGGTTATCACAATATCTACCGATCACATTCATCATTTTATCGCTAAGGCTGGCATAAAGTTCGTAGTTAGATGAGCGAATAACGACATTGTGCTTCGCCAAAAACTGTTTAATTTGAAAGTACGGCATAAACTTTGGTACGCCCAAGCGGCGGGCAATAGGACATACGGCGCAAATACAGCCATCATTATTTGTCAGTACAACAACCGGTTTATTTCTAATCGATGGGTCAAATACCTTTTCGCAAGACGCATAGAATGACACTGCATCAACTAACGCATACATGAGCTAAACTCCCGCACAGGCCGATGCAACCGAATAGAGCGAGTCACAACACCCTCTATTTGAAATTCATCTTCTGGACTAATATTTACCGGAGGATGTGTTGCCGATGCGGATAATAACCTGGCGTGTATTCTGTCAATAAACTTACAGGTAAAGCAGCCATTGTAATTAGCCACAATAACGTCACCATCTTTTACCTGTTCACTGCGATCAACCAACAATAAATCGCCATCGAATATACCGACGTCTTGCATTGACTGTCCTTGCGCTAAGCCAATAAAGGTTGCATCAGGGTGAGCAATTAAAAGCTGATCCAATGACAAACCAAGCTCTTTATATTCAGCCGCAGGAGATTCGAAACCAGAAATGCCGGCCTCGATATAAATAGGAATTACTTTCATAGATCACAAACTATACTGTACATAAATACAGTATAGTTTAAAGATTAAATTTGAGGAAGTTTTTTGATCACTGTTTTACGAATGGTTAGAAAATACACCATTGATAAGTATATATAACCGTTCCACTTCAAGATGCAGCTTCAGAGCTAGGCAAAGAATTCAGATCAAGGCGCGATACACGGATAATGGTCACTCCTTTATCAAATATGGCTACGCAGGACTGATTTTCTAGCATAGCTCCCTACGGGCAAGCCGATAACGCATATAGAGGGTGCAATGACATCAATATATGTGGGTCATTAGAAGGTTTTACTTTGAGTTGGAGAGCAAAAAGCTAGCTAATTAGACAAGCTATGGCTAATCAAATAAATTATTTTACAAAAGCTCACAGCGAAATCACAACCAACCTTTTTGTTTAGCAAGACGAGCCGCTTCAATTCTATTTTTAGCGCCTAATTTTGAAGTTGCTTCAGACAAATAGTTACGTACAGTGCCTGCGGATAAAAAGATTAAATCTGCAATCTCTTTAGTTGAATGACCTTCTAGCGACAAACGTAATACTTTACGCTCATTGTCGCTTAGCGGATCATCAACAGCCCATGCTTGAGTAACTAACTCGGGTGCAACAATGACTTTGCCCGCATGAATTTTTCTCACCGCATCGGCTAATGAATCAGAGGGTGCATCTTTAAGTAAATAACCTTTTACGCCAGCAGCCATAGCGCGACGAAGATAGCCGCCGCGAGCGAAAGTAGTTAAAATCATGACTTTACCAGGATGATTAATTTTCTGTAATTCTTGCGCTAATTCGATACCTGTCATGCATGGCATCTCTATATCGGTCAAAATTATATCAATGGGCTGTTGCTGCGATTTTATCAGCGCATCTTTGCCATTTTTCGCTTTTTCTACCACTTCAAAGTCGTCTTCTAAATCGAGTAAAGCAGATAAAGCGCCAAGTACCATTGATTGATCTTCTGCAATCAGTATTTTGATCATTTATTGTTGTCCATTAGTCGTATTCGTAACCTTTGTAGCATTAGCAGTATGAATCAGCGTGTTTATCACCGGATCAGCCTGACTTTTAGCACTAACGTTAGCCTGAACTTCGGCATTGATTGGTAATGTAAATTGAAGCTGTGTATGAGGATTTTTTATAAAGCTCATTTCACCGCCCATTTGATTAATACGCGTACGCATATTTTGCATGCCTGATTGCTCTGTTATCGAAGTAGTTTGTCCTTGATCACTTATTATTAGCATTAAGCTCGTGTCGTTTTGTTGTAGGTCTATCCAAACTTTTTCAGTTTCAGCATGGCGAATTACATTCGTTATCGCTTCACGCATAATTAAGGCTAATTCTGATTCAACTTTTGCAGGCAATAACTCGACTTCAATATTGGCTATCAATTCAATTTTAGCCGCTTCGGTGGCAACTTTTACCTGTAAAAGCTCTCCTTTAATCGTCGCAATGTTATAACCTTTAACAGCATCCCTGACCTGAGCTAATGTGTTGCGTGATAATATTTCCACAGCTTTTATTTCTGCTTTAATTTTTTCTAATGCCAGGCCTTTATCAATCATTTTACTAGCAAGTTCAGATTTTAAGGTAATAACAGACAAGCTATGACCAAGTAAGTCATGTAAATCTCGGCTAATACGCTCTCGTTCTGCAATTTCCGCTAACTGTTTCGTCTCTTGCTGCAATTCTTTTAATGCTTTATTTTTTTTCAGCACCTCTGAATGGTAGATACTGAGCAGCCCCAGGCTTATTGACATAAAGATTGCCGGTATCCAGAAGTAACTCGACTTGTCCATTATCACTGAATAAGAAGCGGTGAATACCAACACAAATAGCAGCGATATAAACGCCTTTTTTTTATTATAAAATCCGCCACTAAAAGCAGCAGCATAAACAAAAAAAACATTTGCCCCCAAAGTGATTTCCGACAAACCAACACCAATTAGACAGATACCCGCAATATATAAGGCTAATTCATGATCTTGAGCTGAATGCGCTCGAAAATAAAGTACCAAAAAGGTTATGAGTCCGCCAACCACAATGGCCAATTCGATGCCGTAAACAGGTCTAAAATACAAATTACCAAAGAACAAACTCAAATAAAGTAGATTGCTATATACGGAATAGCCGATATCTTTATCTTGAGGTAATAAGAAATGATGTATTTTAAAGAGTAAATTCATTCGATTCCTGATTGTGAATTTTCATAAGGAGTAAGTATGCCGTATATCACTTGCATACTCAGAATTAAAATAGAGAGTGTTTATCTACAATTAACTATTTCATATCAAACTTATAAAGCGCTTAACTTATCTAGTGCTATACGGCCCGATAAAATAACCATATCAACTTTATTCAGATCCGTAATATCATGCCAAGGCTGACCATCAATTAATAATATATCAGCGAACTTTCCAACTTCTATCGTGCCTAATTCGTTTGACTTACCTAAAGCAGCAGCGCCATTTTTGGTTGCTGCCAGCAGTACTTTTACATCAGAAAGCCCAGCATTTACCATGCGCGACAGTTCTTTACGGTAACTATTACCATTAATCATTTCAACGGGGGCGTCTGTACCGACGCCAAACGCAATACCTGTGCGGTTTAATGCGACAATATTTAAGTGTCCTTGTGGCTCTCTGCCCAAAGTTGGTACGTAAACAATATTATTTTCTACTATTTTTTGCATTGTTTTTGTTTCGATAAGATTACCGTGGCGTATGCCATGTTCAATGGTAGCAATACCTGCAGCAATAGCTTCGTCTGTTTCTTTAGGTGTACCTGTATGTACCGCAACCCAAAGCCCGTGTTTACGTGCTTCGCTAGTAATCACTTGTAAAGTCTCTTTGGAAATACGTGGCATGGTGACGATGCCGTGCTCATTGGTCTGACTCTGATAGACAACTTTAATGCCATCTACGCCCTGCTTAGCTAATGCAGCAATCTGTTGTTTCACATAAACAGGATCATCAGACTGCACGGTCGCTCGCTCAATCACCCAGCTTGGAATTCTTTTATCTTGAGTTGGATGCCCGCCTTTAATAGTAAATATTGGACCCGCAATGTAGATTCTTGGTCCGGCAATATTCTGTGCGTTAAGCTCTTGTTTAAGCATAAAAATAGCAGGCATAACATCGCCAAGTGATCGGTAACTAGTGATGCCTGCGGCGATAAGTTCTCGTCGAACACTCGGCAAGAAACGTAATTGATCCCAAATCATCTCAGGGATACTTTGTTTTGTACCTTCTGCTTTTGCACTTAAAAAATGGCCATGTAAGTCAATCAATCCCGGTATAATGCCCTTGCCTGAAGCATCAATATGAATAACATCTGCTGGCATTTTACAAGTGCTACCTATACAAGCGACCTTGCCATTACTCACTAAAATTCCTGGATTTTTAATCGCTTTCTCACTTGTGCCATCAAATAGTTCTCCATTGGCAATCCACATATTTTGCTGTGGATTATCCCAAACATATAAATCTTTTTGATAGGCAAACATAACAATGCCAGTAATAAAAATGCTTAAGAAGATAAAATAAATAAAGAATTTTTTCATAATAATACTCTGCTCAACAATGGGTTAGCAATTTAGTGCTGAAGTTTGGAGTTTAACTCTCTGGATTTACTGCTCTGAATGTAGCGCTTTAAATGTAGTGTCCTAGATGCAATGCTCTTGAACTGAGTGCTATAGGACCTAAATCACCGAGGTTAAGCCCGCATTAGATAAAGTGCCATGTGAACCGTTGGAAATAATATGTTGCTGCTGGGCATTTCCTTGAATACTTAAATCACCTGCATCGTTCATTTCTATATTGATACTGTTAACGTCAACATCTAAGTTGGCATTGCCCGAGCCATTGATACTCACGGTTAATTCATCAGCTTTAATGGCTAAATCTATGATATCTCCAGCACCATCGGTTGTAATTAGCATGTGCTGTGTCACTAAAGTGTTTGTGCCTGTTAATTGTGCAGAGCCAGAGCTTCTAATACTATTGAGCTGATTATAATTAACAAAAACCTGCACGGATTCTCCACGGTGAAAACCCTTGGTGGTAATAATTAACTTCTCATTTTCAACTTTAGTTACAACATCGCTTATAGGCATGCCTGATACTTTAATCACCAGTTGTTGTTGACTCGCTTGAGTAATAATAACCTCGGCAAGTCCTGAAACCTCTAGCGCTGTAAATTTTTCAACTTCGCGGGATTCAGTTTGAGACGAAAATACAGAACAAGCGGTTTGTACAAGCACTAAAGATAAAACGATTGATTTGATAATATATTTCATGGCTGACTTTCAGGTTAATTAGACGTTGAGGTTAGTTTGCCTAATAGAAAATAAAAGCGTAATAGAGCTTTGTCATGAATTGAAATGACAAATGTCATCTTTTAAGGTGATTAACTAGGTGCCATTGAGTCGATGTAACTGATTTGACGAAATTGGTTTGATGTAATTGGTTCGGTGTAATTGGTTGCTAAAGCAATATGCTATGAGGTGGTTTTAATCGAAAATTTTTCTCACTTTAGATCTGTCTATTGCACAACGTCGTTTAGCTATTCATTCCAACTAAAACTTATTGTTCTTTCTAAAATAAGAAAAGTAATTAAATGAAAAATACCTGCCGACTCAATGACATTGCATCATAGAGTCGAGCAGGCATAGTATTATTACAACAATATTTACTTAACCGTTAACGGTTGCTCTTTGGTTTTCATGCGATAAAACACAAAAAACAATACAATGGCTGTTTGTGCAAGCACACCTTGCCACGTTGAACCAACACCAATCCATGGCAGGTCAATGCGAACTGGCAATGCTGAAATACCGATAACAGCCGCTTCTTGTAACGCGGATATCGCTTTGCCCATTAAAATGAACGCTAAGGCGAGTAATAAATACGTCGTCATAGAGAAGAAACGAGCAATCGGCAGTTTAATTGAGTATTTTAAAATTGCCCAAGCAACCACAGCTAAAATCACGACACCTGCAGCAAAACCTGACGCTGCCACCGAAAATTGGCTAGGTAACGCTTGGGTCATTAATGATTGATAAAAAAGTACAGTTTCAAACACTTCACGATAGACCGCGATAAACGACAGTAAGGTTAAGCCCCACAACGTGCCCGCGCGTAATTGTGTGTTAATGTGCTTTTGAATATAGGCCTGCCATTGCTGAGCGTTGGTTTTGCTGTGCATCCATATACCAACATACAGCAACATCACTGCCGCAAGTAAAGCGGCAACACCTTCCATCACTTCTCGGCTCGCACCACTAATATCGATAATCGATTGTGCTACTGCCCAAGTCGCTATGCCAGCAATTAACGCTAACACCCAACCTGCATGAACAAATTTAAGCGCATCTTTGCGATTTGTTTTGATCAATACCGTCATTAGCGCAATAACCACTAATAATGCTTCAAGCCCTTCTCGCAATAAAATAACTAAACTTGCGCTAAATAATGCACTACTTGATAAAGCAGACCCTGTTAGCAATTGTTCTGCTTCATCGAGCTGCTTAAACACTTCTGCTGATAATGCGATTAAACGCGTTTCTTCACCGCCCGTGCTAAAAACTTTTCTTAAGTTAATCAGGTTTTCTTCAATAGCCTTGCGTAAATCTGCATCTCTAGCGTCTAAACTATTTTCTATTAATTCAAAACCATCAAGATACGCGCTCACCGCTAAGGTATTCGCTTTTTCATACTCTTTTTTATGATAAGCGTCTAAGGCAGCATTTAATTGACTTTTCGTGGTATTTATTGGGCTTTGTTTTGTACTAAACAAAAGCGCAGGCGTTGCTCTGTAGGCATCAATAAAGTCAGCATTTATATTGTTATCACGACCAATAAGTTGAGATGGATTAAAGTTAATCCAATCTTGTAAAGCAAGATCTTTGGGTTGTTTCGCTGCTTCATCGGCATTAAAAGCAAGGCTACCAACATAAAAAGCTAACGACCAACGCTCTTGCTCTTTAAGTTGAGTAAAAGCAGGCATAGCGGTATCGTCTAAGCCATTAGAAATAGCATCGAACAAACCCAGTAATGAGCGATTCATTGCGCGCTCTCTGTCAGTGAAATTTGTTGGCTCTGGTGATAAGCCCTTAGCTAAAATGCCATCACCTTGACCCGACGGACCATGACAACTGGAACAGTTCTCTTGGAATAATTTTTGTGTATTTTGAACCGCTAATAACTGTTCAGGCAGAAGTGAATCAGGCAAAATGGCGAGGAACTGCCCACGCATATCAGCGCTTAATTGACGAATATGACTCACCGTTGACTTGTCTTTAATTGCTTGCTCTAACGCTAAAGATTGCTGATATATTGCCGTTTTATTTTCATGCTCAAGTTGAGTAGAAATTCTTTTCGCAATAATGGCTGAGAATTCAAGCATTTCATGATATTCGCCTTCATTAACCACTTCACCGTTTTCCACGGCTGATGCGTAATCAACACCAATGTACTCTGCTAATTGCGACAATTGACGTAACTGAGCGGTTTGTTCCGTTTGCGCAAAACTCGCTTGAGAAAACAACGTAAACGACAATAAAATTACAGTGACTACACTAAATAGCTTCTGTTGAATTTTAGCGGAAAAGGTATATCGATACCAAGAATTGGTGGATCTTTGATGCATACTGAACAGCCTTTACAAATAGTATGGAATGATAACTATTATCAATTGTAAACTATCTATTCATCAATGTAATTAACTTATTAACGCTAAAAAGTACTATATTGTAACCAGCACAGCATCAGCTTATTATTAATCTGCATTTAAAGAGACAACTCTACGTTTAGTATTGTGTATTCAGAAGAAAAATATGCAAAAAATAATCTGACGCAGATGGTAATTTTACTCAAACGGTAATTTTGCACATTTTAGATTTATTGGTATTTAGGTTTATTGATAATGTGCACATCCCCCACATAGCGCTATGACACTATGTGGATGCAACATTAGCAGTCAACTTGACGTCAAAATTGGTAATGCTAAACTTCGATTCTCACTTACTTCCATCCTCGCTTACTTTGCTCACCAATATTAATTATAAATATTATTGCTGAAGAACTAAATTTAAGCGCGCAAAGCCTTTTTCTAAATCGAGAATGAGATCATCAACATTTTCCAAGCCTACATGTAAACGGATTAGCGGGAATTGATATTGCCACGTAGTTACTGTGCGCATGATGTTAACGTTTGAAATACCTAAAATAAGGCTTTCAAAACCGCCCCACGAATAACCCATCTTAAAATGTTCCATACCATCTAAAAAGGCGGTTAATGCTGCTTGATTACCTTTATTCAATACGAAAGAAAATAAGCCATTTGAGCCAGTAAAGTCACGTTCAAAAAACTCATGGCCAGGACAAGAAGGTAGTGCCGGATGTAAGATAGTTTCCACCTCCGGTCGTGACGACAACCAATTAGCCACTTTCAGCGCGCTGGCCTGATGTTGTGCCAAGCGTACACTTAAAGTTCGTATGCCACGCATAGCTAAATATAAATCATCTGGGGAGGTACATTGTCCCATAATATAGCTACTTTCACGCAATTGGGGCCAATGTTCTGCATTGGCTGTTGCAGTTCCTAACATGACATCAGAATGGCCAACGATATATTTTGTTGCCGCTTGTATTGAAATATCAACGCCAAAATCAAAGGGTTTAAAGTTAATACCCGCAGACCAAGTGTTATCTAACATCACGATACAATTATGACGATGTGCCACCTCAGCTATCGCAGGAACGTCTTGAACTTCCATCGTAATTGAACCTGGTGATTCAAGAAAAACAACACGGGTATTCGCTTTAATTAACGATTCAATATCTTTACCGATGAGCGGATCATAATAGGTGGTTTCAATGCCTAACTTAGCTAGTATTTTATCGCAATAATCACGCGTTGGTTCATATGCATTATCAACCATTAAGATATGATCACCGGTTTTAACAAACGCTAAAATGGCATTTGTAATCGCCGCGGTACCCGATGGATATATAGCACAACCCACCCCTCCCTCTAGCTCCACCATGGCGTCACTAAAAGCAAAAGATGTTGATGTACCACGTCGGCCATAAAAAAGTACTTGATTAGTTTTATTGGCTGTAGCGTGTTTCATTTCTTTAACTGAATTAAAAACTACCGTAGACGCGCGCTCAACTGGCGGGTTAACAACACCACGTGTCCATCGGTTTGAACGACCAGCATTAATGAGTTTTGTTTCTTTTTTCATGTCTAAGTTACACCCCACGGTTAAATATTAATTTATAGCTATCTAGCCATCTACAATATTTATATCTTGAATTAGGAAAAGAAGCACGCTTTATTTTTTCATACCATAGACTTAAGTATGATTAGTTATATGATTTCAACGCTAGATTTTATACATTTAGGTTCTTTATTCTTCTACTTGTTCAAACGGCATTTAAGTAATACGTATTTAACGTTAGCGCTTCACAAGTGCGTTCCTTGCTATAAACGTTAGTGACCAAATAAGTTCATTTGAGCATTGGTAATTTCATCAAAACTAGTATTAATAAAAGGTAGAATAGCATCTGCAACAGCTAATAATTGTCGGTCGATATAAAATTGATAATCTAACGCTGCTGTTTGATATCCTTTAGGCTGTGGACCACTGGTTGTCATGACATATTCGATCCACCCTTTATTTTGATACTTAAGGGGTTTTCCTTGGGCTTTATTGATTTCATCTGCCAACCTTGCCGCACGCACATGTGGCGGAACATTTTTGACATAAAGATCAAGCTTACGACGTAAACGTTTACGATAAACCAAAAGCTCGTCATGTTCGCCCGCTAAGGTTTGTGCGACAATTTGTTTGATATATTCAGCAACAGGTAAATCATTAAATACCATGTGGTATAACTTGCGTTGAAATTGTTTTGCTAATTCAGTCCAGTCGGTTCGAACACTTTCTAAACCTTTAAAAATTAGTTTTTGTTCTTCGCCATACTGTACAAGCCCAGCATAACGTTTCTTCGTGCCCACATCTTGACCGCGAACCGTGGGCATTAAGAATTTACTGAAGTGAGTTTCAAATTCAATTTCAAGTTCGCTGTATATATTAAACTGCTCTTTTAGTAACTGCTGCCATTGTTGATTAATGAAGTCTTGTAAGGTTTTGCCAAGCGCTCGGCTATTATCTTCACTTTGATCATCACCAACATGCACAAATATCGAGTCAGTATCACCGTAAATCACGTGATAGCCTTTGGCCTCAATCCATGATTTAGTCGTTTTTAAAATACTGTGACTGCGCTTGGTAATAGAGCCGGATAAACGGGGATCAAAAAATCGACATCCTGTCGAGCCTAAAACACCATAGAAGGAGTTCATGATAATTTTTATGGCTTGTGATAAAGCTGCATTTTTTTCTTCTTTAGCTTTATCTCGTTCTTTCCATAACTCGGTAATAATACCCGGTAAAAAATGCTGCTCTCTTGAAAAATAAGCACCATCGAAACCTTCTATTGCTGTTTCTTGCGACTTTAACCCTTCGATTAAGCCCATGGGATCAATGTTAAAACTGCGAATAATACTCGGGTATAGGCTTTTAAAATCTAATACCAGCACATTTTTATAAAGCCCTGGTGTAGAGTCCATGACAAAACCACCGGGTGATTCAAAGCCTTGATCGCCATCGCCCATATTCGGTGCTACATAACCACTGCGATGTAGCTTAGGCAGATATAAATTAGTGAAAGCGGCCACTGAGCCACCGACTCTATCAATGGCTAATCCAGTTAACTGTGCCCTTAACATGGCAAATTCTAATAACTGAGTGTGCTGAAATATTAACAAGACTAATCGGCAGTCTTCTAAGTTATAAGTGGCTAATGCTTTTTTATCATGATGAAAATTATCAGTAATTTCTTGAATACGGTTATCAACATCGTCTACTTTTTTACCAATGCCTAATAGCGTATTAGCAACGTTATCAAGTGAAAAACTGGGGAAGTTGTAAGTCGCTGTTTTCAGTAAATCGATACCATCAAGCACCACACGCCCGTTAATTTCAATAAATTGTTGTTCGCTGACTTTATTTTTACGCCAATAAGGTGTTTTACCGTCTCTACCGATAGAAAACTTAATACCATGTAAATCAAAACGTTTTTGTAACAAGTCAAAATCAAAGTTGATCACATTCCAGCCCATAATAATATCGGGATCATGCTGAGTAAACCAAGTTAATAAACTGAGTAATAATTGTCGTTCATCTGCTTGCCAGACAATATCAACCTCATGTGCAGCAGTACTTTCATTTTCACGTTTTATTTCTTGTTCTGTGGCAATCATCAATACCTGCCTACAATTTTCACTATATAAACCAATAGAGTACAACTCACCTGACATTGCACATTCAATGTCTAACGACACCGTAGATAAGACAATATCGCATTGTTGTGCTTTATCAATACGCTTACACTTAACCTGTTCAAAACGCCGATAATGATTGTCTGTGTCGTGCGCTACATTTCTTTGTTGGCCGTCAAAAGTGATATCTGCCGTGATAAATCGCTCCATTAAAAAGCGATCATCGGGCCGAATATCATCTTCATAACATTTAATGCCGCGCTGCTTAAGTACTTCTCTAGCTTGATAAAAATCACGTAGGGTTAAAAAATAAACCGCAAAAACATTAACTTGATTAAATGCTTTTAATGCCACTGGTTTTATCTCATCAACATGAATCCCTTGTTGATGTAGAATATTTTCCGCACCTTTTGCCGCAACATCTTCAACAAAAAAAACAGCACGTTCATTCGCAATAATCAATTGCGTAGCGCCTTGTGGCGTTTTTAACCATAACGTAATTTCAATATGATTATTACGATCGCTAGCACTGCGGGTTAAAAGAAAACCACGCTTAGCATCGGATATTTTTGCTGTTGCTGATAATTGTTCAGGAGAAAGTTGCATTAAGGGTTCTAATTCTTCATAACAAACTGTTAATATATACAGCAGTGTAAATCATCTATTGTCGATAGGAAACTACAGCCGCGATGTTAAGCGATAAAATTAAGCAAGTTATTAGAACGTCCTATAAAGCCATAGGTGAAAACCTAACCAACTTTAATCCTCGTAAACAGCAAACTTTTTTGATTGCTGAAATTGCTAAAACACTGGCGGGTGACTACGACAAAGTCCGTAAAATAATTACGATTGAAGCTGGTACCGGTACCGGAAAATCTTTAGCTTACGCCCTTGGTTCAATTCCATTAGCATTAAGTCGCAACAAGAAAGTTTGTATCGCCACCGCAACCGTAGCATTGCAAGAGCAATTAGTTGATAAAGATTTACCTTTTTTAAAAAAACACAGTGGTTTAGACTTTAATTTTACGCTTGCGAAAGGTAGACAACGTTATGTTTGTCGACAAAAACTTGCGCTAGCAGTTGCCAATGACGATAGTCCACAAGCTGGTTTTACTTTTGCCGAAAAACCCCAAGCCAGTGATATTCGCACCTTAAATAAAATGCACCAAGCGCTTAATGATAATAGTTGGCCTGGTGATATTGACGCTTGGCCAGAACCCGTTAATCATCATATTTGGCAACAAATTCAAGCTGACAAACATAGTTGTTTAAAACATTTATCTGACCACAGCCATTGCCCATTTCATCTCGCTAGAGAAACGATGGATTCGGCTGATGTATTGGTGGTTAATCATAGTTTGTTACTTGCCGACTTAGAGCTTGGTGGAGGTAAAATATTACCCTCACCAGAAGACACATTTTACATTATTGATGAAGCGCATCACCTGCCAAAGGTAACGCGTGACCACTCCAGTGCAAACCTTGCCATTAAGGGAGCCATTGACTGGCTTGGTAAGTTACAAGAAACCGGTGACAAAATAGCAAAACTGGTAAAATCAAATAGCGCAATATCGCCCTCAGTAAAATTAGCAGATGATTGTCAGGATATTTTAACTGACATGCGAAAAGTATTAAGTTTTATTGATAACAATCGCGATGTTTATTTTCAACAAACAGCAGATAGAAACTCACAGAATCAGCCGCGACAATTTCGTTTTGAAAATGGCATCATTCCAAAATTATTAAAGAATTTGGCAGAAGATTTAACAGACAGTTCAAAAAAATGTTTAGCACATTTAAACAAGCTTTATAATCTGTTGATGGAGTCAGTTAAAGACGGCGACACCCAAATGTATTTAGCTGAACCTTTGTTAGCTGAATCAGGTTTTATGATCCAACGTTTAGAAAATTTAAATGCTTTATGGCAAATGTATGCCAAAACCGATAGTGAAAAAGGCGCGCCGATGGCACGTTGGTTAGAACAAATAGAAGGTAAACGCAGTGACTATCTTATTAGCGGCTCACCGATTGAAGTTGGTTTTACTTTAGAGGATATGTTGTGGTCTAAATGTGAAGGTGCGGTGTTATGTTCCGCTACAATTTTAGCATTAAACTCTTTTGAACATTTTCGCAGACAAGCCGGATTAAGAACGGATGATGGTAGCCAATATCAAAAAGTCGACTCCCCTTTTGATTATCAAAATAATGCTCAATTGATTGTACCGAAAATGCAATATGAACCAAGTGCTGACCAATTTACAGATGAACTGATCAGTAAATTGCCAGAGCAGATAAAACGCGGCAAAGCGACACTCGTGTTATTTTCTTCGTACTGGCAAATGGATAAGGTCGTCACAGCCTTAAGAGAACAAACAAAACTCAGTATTTTGGTACAAGGTGAACAATCTAGACAAAAAATTATTGAAACCCATAAAGCGCTTTGTGATAAACAACAAGAAAGTATTATTTTTGGTACGCAAAGTTTTTCAGAAGGTTTAGATTTACCAGGTGACTATCTCACCAACGTTATTATTACTAAACTGCCGTTTTCTGTTCCCTCTTCACCCGTAGAAGAAGCACAAGCTGAATATATTACGGCTAAAGGTGGTAATCCGTTTATGTCTATATCGGTACCTGAAACATCTAAAAAACTGATTCAAGCTACAGGACGATTATTACGAAACGAAAAAGATTACGGCGTTATAATATTAATGGATAGGCGTGTGGTGAATAAACGTTACGGTAAAGATTTATTAAACTCTTTACCGCCCTTTAAACGCATCATTGAATAAGTTATTACCTAGTTGCTCAAGATAAAGCTAACGACTCGTTACGGTTTTACTGAGTAACGCTTAGCTTGATGAATATATGGCTATGCAGATTTTACTCATAGACTTTATTCATGTTTATCATCTATGTTGATCGATAAGAATGACGTTACCATCAGGGTCGGTAAATGAAAAACTTGCTGGCCCTTGCTCGCCCTCTACATTTTTATTATTAATCTCAATTCCTTGCTGCTCAACCTTTGTGAGTAGCTTTCTAATATCAGTAAAGTTATCTAGGCTTTGTGCATTTTGATCCCAACCAGGATTAAAGGTTAATAGATTTCCCTCAAACATCCCCTGAAAAAGGCCAATGTTAGTGTCTCCGTTTTTCATAATAAGATAATGCTGCGACATTTCACCCGCAAAAACACTAAAGCCTAACTTTTGATAAAAATCGCGCGAAACTTGCAGATCTTTCACTGCTAAGCTAATTGAAAAACAATCAAATTTCATCATTATGCTCCTAAAGGTAGCGTGTATATCATCAAACGGAGGGGAAATTTCATAAATTTAGCCGTGAGTTAACCAAAACAAATTAAAGCTCTACAACTTGGTTGTTTTTGCTCGGTTAGCTTTAAATAATATTAATGCTAAATAATAGTCCACATCATTAAAGAAAAAAATCATAAACGAAAATTATCAGCCTGTTTTAATCCTGTGAATTAATTTACATAACAAAATGTTGAAATACTGAAATTTATATTTGCTTACTCGGTCTCTTAGCTTAGTTACCAATACTTTTATTTAATTAAGGAATTTTTATGTCAACAGAGGCTACCCTAGCTAACAAGAACTTACAGAACAATTTGGAATGGTCATTATTATTTTTGCGTGTTGGCGTGTTTATCGTAATGTTCATTTGGACAATAGATAAATTTGTAAACCCTGGCCACAGTATTAAAATTTTCGAACATTTTTATAATATCAGCGGCTTCAATGACATGATTGCTTATGTTCTTGGCGCACTACAATTAATTTTAGTGATGACATTCTTATTCGGTATTAAAAAGCGTATAACTTACGGTTTGATATTTCTGATGCATGCTGGCTCAACATTATCTGCTTATTCTCAATACCTTGATGCTTTCAATAATTTATTATTTTTTGCTGCATGGCCTATGTTAGCTGCTTGTGCTGCATTATATTTACTTCGTGAAGCTGATACTAAATTCACTATAGGTAAATAACCGACTAGCGGAATAAAGTACGCTTAATTGCTATTTATATCTGAGCTTTATTCTGCAAGCATTAAAAAGCCAAGGCATAACGCCTTGGCTTTTTTGTTACTTTCATCTAATTATATATAAAAATGTTATCTTCGGTATTCACTCATCTTTTGTTATTACACCTCCTTTTATATTTACTAACTATCTATAAGCATTTTTTGATTGGTTGAACCTTTCATTACTAAACTGAACCTGAAATAAACTTAATTTGAAACTTAAATGTAAACTAAAAGTTTTTCGCTGTTTGTGAATCTATTTGGCTTGTTGCATCTTTAGCTATTGCCGTGTTTTTTAATTTAATAACAACACGACGGTCATAAAAGCTAATTTCTTTGTCCGTTGATGCTACAACCGTATTTTGTTCACCAAAAGCAAATAGATTAATACGCTCTGCTTCTACACCTTGATCGATAAGCGCATTTTTAACGGCATTTATACGTGCTAATGAGAGTGCTTGGTTTAGCTCATCACTACCTTGTTTGTCGGTATAGCCAGAAAGATCTAAGCTCAAATTAGGAGATTGTTGAACAATTTTAGCTAAGCTCGCAATTTGCTCTTGATAGTGAGACTTTATCTCACTAGAGCCCGTAGAAAACTGTAAGCTCATTAATAAATTTTGTGCCTGTAACAAGCCTGTCGCTTGATAGTTTTGCTCTAACGCCAGCAACTCAGTTTGATAATGCTGTTCAGATTGCTCTATTTCCTGCTGATAACGAGCCAATGCTAGTTTATTACTATGTTTTTCTGCTCGGTATGCCGTTGAAATGGTCTCAACTTCATCTTCAGCATTCATATTTTTGGCAATCAAGTTACCTGCAATACCGGTAATAAATGCGCCAACAGGCCCACCAAAAATAGCACCAATAATTACCCCAGTACCTAAACCTATTTCTTCTTTTAATTGTGCGTCATTTTGCTGTTCTATTTTTTCTTGCGCTAATTTTTCCTGTGCTGCCTTTTCATAATTACCTGCAAACACAGGGCTTAGTGTTAGCGACGAAATTAATGCGACACAAACCATTGTTTTAAGTGAACCAGTTTTTGCTACTCGAGTGTTGTTAGTTGTGGTTAATTGGATTGTCATATTGATGCCTCTGCTACATTTTATTGTTTATAAATAATGCTTAACTAATCATTTAGTCAGCGTGTTTGTTTTGATGACGTTATTTAACCGCAACAAAACGACGACTTAAGGACGCAAAAATGGCAATTCAGTGAGCAATTGTGGCAACATTATGGCAATTGCAATAATTAGCAGCATCATGATGATTTATTCGATATTATTTACCCCTGAGATACATAATGGATAATAAATAAGAATGTCGAAACGGATCGCTATTGTCGAAGATGATGCAGCCATCAGAGAAAACTATGCTGATGTACTACGTATGCAAGGTTATCAAGTACAAACCTATGGTAATAAAGCAACCGCTATGCAAGCGTTTAATCTACGCCTGCCCAATTTGGCGATTTTAGATATTGGTCTAGAGCACGAATATGATGCTGGTTTTGAGTTATGCCAATGGTTACGTTCTATGTCGACCACCTTGCCAATCATTTTTTTAACCGCACGTGATAGTGATGTAGATACTGTGTCTGGTTTACGTATTGGCGCTGATGATTACCTCACCAAAGATATTAGCTTGCCGCATCTGGCTGCTCGAATTTCTGCATTATTTCGTCGCCAAGATGCATTAGGTAAACCACAACAAGCTGACCATATGTTAGCTATCGGACCTTTAACCGTTGATAGTCAACGTATGACAATACAATGGCAAAACCAGCATGTAGATTTAACTATTACTGAATTTTGGATGCTATACGCATTAGCCAAACACCCTGGCCATGTAAAAAATCGTAGTCAGCTGATGCAAGATTCAAAAATATACGTCGATGATTCAACCATTACCTCTCATATAAAACGCATACGAAAGAAGTTTGTTCACCTTGATAACAGCTTTAATTGTATCGAAACAGTATATGGCATGGGATACCGCTGGAACCAGAGTGCTACAGATATTGGCGCAGGTAATTAAACAACAATGGCAATGAAGTGGCGTTTTGGCTTAAGAAGTAAGCTGTTTTTATTATCGAGTTTTTTATTTACCATTCCATGGTTTGGCTATCAGTATGTTTGGGAAATGGAAAAATACCTTAGATATGGCCAAGAGCAAACCATCATTGGTACTGCAAGAGCACTCGCTACTGCGATGCATGAACGCGCTAACCTTTTTAATAATCAAGCTAGTTTTTTACCCAGTGTCGAAAAAGGTAAAGATTTATATAGCTATGGTTTGTCGGCGCCTATTCAACTAGATGGTTTGAATAATGACTGGCCCGACTTTGCTAATAAAGCTCATTTTTATCAACAAAATAATCAACTATACCGTCAACTAACGCCAGAGCAATTATCTATAAACTTCACCGCTGCTGTTGGTACTTATGGTAAGTATTTATATTTATACTTTGCTGTTATTGACGATAAGGTTATTTATCGTGACAACAATGCCCGCAGCATTACTAATAACGATCATTTAGAGCTAGCATTTATTAACCCTCAAGGTATTTTTAGTCGTTTTATTATCAGTAATAAAACGACTGGCTGGATAGACGCTTATCGCATTACGGATATTAAAGCTGATATTCCTGTGCCGGCAAGACAAATACAAGGCCATTGGCGAGATACTTCACAAGGCTATAACGTCGAAATACGCGTACCCTTGAATGAATTCAATGAAAATATAGCTTTCGCTGTGCACGATGTAGATAGCCCACTAGGAAATATTGAAACATCACTGGGCTCTGCAGATCCTAGTTCAGCTGAAACTTTAGGCACTATTTTAGTACCATCACCAGAAATAGAGCGCATTGTTAAAGGCATGAGCTACACCAACTCCAGCATTTGGGTTGTTGACCAACATCACCGAGTATTAGCAACAACGGGCAACATTAAACATGCAAGTGGTGTATGGAATAAACGCGTTAACCTAAACAATGAACGAAATGAAAGTAGCGAAGATAATTTTATCGTCAAAGCATGGCTGACCTTTGAAGCCAAAATGCTTAAGCCATTATATGACAAAATCATCTCGCAACCGCCTCGTAACTTTATCGATCAGCTCTATGATTCAGAAAACCTCACAGGTAAACATATAGAAAGTGCTTTGGCCGGTGAACCTATGTCGCAATGGCGTTTGAGTACGGATAAACAGGCGGTTGTTCTATCTGCGGCTTACCCAATCTTTATTGATGAACATGTCAAAGGTGCTGTAATTGTAGAAGAAACCACTAACGGTATTCGTACATTAAGAAACCAGGCATTGGAAAAGTTATTTAGTTCTATTCTCGCCATTATGTTACTTGGTGCTTTAGCATTCTTTCTATTCGCATCACGTATTTCTAATCGTATAAGAACCTTGAGTAATCAAGCCGAAATGGCTATTGATGAACATGGTAGAATTAACGGAAATGTCGATACTTCAACTACTAATGATGAAATTGGCGATTTATCTCGTAGTTTCTCAACCGCAGTTAACCGCTTGGGTCAATACAATCATTATTTAGAGAACATGTCATCTCGGTTATCACACGAATTACGTACTCCAATTGCCGTCGTTCGAACATCGTTAGAAACCTTAGCGATGCAACAACAAAGTATACAACTAAATCAGTTAGATACTAACGATAGCGTACAGGATGAAAATCCTTATTTAGTAAGAGCACAGCATGGTATTGAACGCTTAAGTTTAATTTTGACCAATATGAATGAAGCAACCCGAATAGAACAAATGTTGCAAAACACTGACAAAAACGTTTTCGACTTAGATCAAGTGTTCAACGGTTGTATGCAAGGCTATCAACTAATATATCCAAAGGTTGATTTTTTATTTATTGACTTATCAATAGGAAAGTATCAAATATTAGGTTCGCCTGAACATATAGCCCAATTATTAGATAAAGTTATCGCGAATGCGGTAGAGTTTTCTGAAGATAATAAAATTACAGTTAACCTTGAGAGTAATAGTAGCCATATCACATTAGTTATTAGTAACAAAGGTGAGTTATTGCCGGAAGAAATGAGTGAGCAACTCTTTGACTCTATGGTCTCAATCAGGAAAAAGCACAATAATGAGCAGCCCCATCTAGGTTTAGGCTTATATATAGCTCGATTAATTTGTCAGTTCCATGGTGGGACAATAAAAGCAGAAAACCAAAAAAATAATAACGGTGTTGATGTAATAATTCAGTTGCCGTTAATTAAATAAAGCCTTAGTAGTCGAGTCATAAAATAGAAATTGTTTTTATAGTAACGACGAAATAAAGCGGTCTTTTTGATAAAGTATCAGTAAGTTATAAGGCTGCTGCCATTACAACCGTCATTCACCTAGTTTTATAGAAATCACTTCAAGGTCCTATTGTAAAATTTAGGATCTACTTTTTCTCTATATCTTCTAATGAATAACTTTTGTTGATCACTGTATACCTGAACAAGAAGTTTGGCATGTTATGTAATAATAATTCCAGCTTATTTATTAAATACTTATCAATCACTTACCGAGTAACCCTGTATTTTAAAATTCCTTGTTTCCATTTGATTATGTATATAACAAGCCAAATTTTGGCTCAAATATTTCATGGCCCGTTATGTAAAGTCATAGATGAAGTTGTACGTTGTCAAACTTGCTGATAAGTTATTAAATATATTACAAAAAAATATTATGTGTAGCCGAGTAGATCAACATCGTTGACGGTTTAATTCGAAATGCGCATTAATCCACTGTTAGGGGAATAAACGCGGTTTGAGTCCTCTTTTTCTAGCACTTCTTTCCTATAGTTTATTTGGCGATATTGAACCTGAGTTACCATCCTATATTACTGCTTTATTGGTCGTATTCTCTACTCTTGGGATTGCCTCTTTTTTTATATTTACTATACCTAGTTCAGTTATTCTTTTAAAAGCAGAAAATCGAAATCACACCACAAACAAAAATATAAGTTGTTAAGCATTTTAGGCAAAAGCCAATAATTACCAATGGAGATCAAAATGAATAGAATATTTACCACAACATTACTTCTTTTAGTTGCACTAACAACTGGTTGTTCAATTAACCATCCTGTAGCTAAAGATTACGACCAACACTTAGTTAAATATGGTTCAGAAACTAACCTACCTAGTTCTGATTTAGAAGCCGAATACTCAATAGCAACGAAAACAGAAAACCATAATTATCAATTTCGTGCAGCAACAGTTGGTTATGCACATGTATGGATTGTTGAGTTTGGTAAAATTCTTGATAAAACAATAAGATCAGATTATGTGCAGTCTTCATTTGGAAAACTTAAACACAGAGCTAGCACAGAAGTAATCACAGGAAAACAGGTGATATTTGAATTAGAAAAATTTGAGTACAAAAATTATCGAGCTTACACAAGTATGAATATAAAAGTACAAGATGGTGACAATGAAGTACTTAACAAAACATATAGCTCTGAAGGCCAGTCGCAAGGAGGCCAAATGTGGGGCGCTGGTCCATTTGGCATGAAGAATGCCACGTTGAAGTCTACTAAAAGCTCTATCGATCAAATTCTTGAGCAATTTATTAATGATCTAAATGTAAGTAAAGTGGCATTGAATTAATTGCCTATGAGTGGCAATATAAGCGGAACTGAGCTAATAATTTACTCAGTTTCGTTGAGCCTGTAACAAATTTTGTGTAAGTACTTTTCATCAGTTACCCTAACAGGGTCAAAGAAAGGTAGAGCACATGAACCAGAAAGAACTTGAAGCTTTTGCAAAAGAAGCAGCGAAAAGCATTAAAAC
>JBAROR010000001.1:0-4771 GCA_049642265.1 Cognaticolwellia sp.
TTCCTAAATTTTGCATCACTTGACTGATCCCATCAATCGAAGGAGCTGTCATTAATAAATGAACATGGTTAGTCATTAGAACAAATGCATGAATGGAAACATTATGCTTAGTAGCGGAATCCTTGAGCTTATCTAAATAAACTACGTAATCCTGCTCAGTAAAGAAACATGCTTGGCGATTATTGCCTCGTTGAATTATGTGCTGAGGACAGCCAGCGATGGATAGTCGAGGTAGACGAGCCATTTTTGTATTCCTTTACATTCTTTGGGTATACAAAGTCTAATTCATAATTCCGTTTATTCAATTGCGACTACTTTCAACGAACCTGACCCCGCAGGTTTGATAATGTGTTGCTTTTTCATTTATACTTTTAACTATGCTTGATTAACTGGTTGTAGTTAATCAAGCATAGTTTCCACTACATTGTTAAATAATAAAACACTGATTTAACGTATTCCGTTTTATCCCATGTTTCATCATATTTAGATATAAGCTTTCTAGATTTATGGTCAGAAATTTCAATTTTCTTATTGTACGTGGACGTCATGGCATAGAATCCATATTTCTCGGTCTTTAAATTACTGCTTAACTTGTAAAAGAAAGCCGTATGTTCTATATCGTTAGGAACTGAAAACTCCCATTCATCAAACTCTGTGAAGTTAACATTATTCTTACGAATTTGATCGTGAGCGATTTCATTGTGATAATCAAAAAGTAATCCCTTGAAGCTTTCAATTTCACTTGTCACATAGTAGTTATCATAAGGAGCAAACGGAGTATTTAAGATTCTTTTAATTCTCTCATCATGTTTAGCAATTTGTTTATTAATTTGACTAAGCTCTTTATCTAACTTTTTAACTTCAAATCCCAACACGGATGGTGCATTAGCCGTCATGTTTTTAACAATTCTTTTTGCTTTGCTCTGTTTCTTGGATACAGATTTATCAGATTTTATCTTTTTGTATTCTTTTGAGAGGACAAGAAACTCTTTAGCTCTTTTTTTAATTGGAGTAAGTAGGTCTTCCTTTGAAATCCAATCTTTCTTAATTTTTATGAAAACGCAAGAATTAAACTCCGAAGATAATTCAGCGAACAGATAGGTGCTTTTTTTCTGTTTACATTTATTCGTTTTTTTATTTGGTTTGCTTTCTTTGATGTCATCAAGAATGTTATTCTTCTTTCTCACCTTTATTGGCGCAATGGTTGGATATTTACTGCTAATAACTTCATTAATTTCAATAGCCGCTTTATTGTCTAACGCATTCATTTTTGCTAGGAGTGTTTTACGAGACTCTTTATTTTCCTCAACTTTTTTGGCATATATATCATAATCTACTTTAGCCGGCCCTAAGTAATCGTTAAATTTACTTATTTTATTCTCAATATTCATTTGTGCTGATTTTAGTTTATTTCCTTCATATTTAAGTTTGTTCGCTTCTTGTTTATTTCTATCTGGTTGTTTTGCCTTTTCGGTATCATATACACTTTTAATATTTCTAAGTTTCTCATCAAGAGAATCCGAATACCTGTTTCGTATCTTAAAAGTAAGAATTGAATTTTGTGTTGCATGACTCAATATATAATTATCGTGATATGGTAATTTACTTGCTTTGACTTGTTCTATTATTTCACTGAATCTAAGATTAAAGGTAAGAGCAAGTCCTGTAACTTTAACTTCTAAATCCTCCTCAGTAATACCTAATTTTTCAGCCTGTTTTAATAATGCTTGGTGTTGTACTTTTTGATCTTTTGTAATTGGCTTTATATCCATTAAAAATACTTCTTTTGCAAAGGTATTTGGGGTATAAAGCAAGATAAATATAGAAATAAAAAATATAAGTGAAGAATAAATTTTATAGTCAATTGATTTATAGTTTTTTATAAGCATGGATCATTCCTTTTTGTACGCTCAAAATGTTGTTCATTTAATATACAATACTAATTTTAAATAACAACTTTTCCTCTAAGCGTCATTGAAGTACAAAAATAATTGAAACTCCAGGGTAAAATAGCATCAAGTTAAGGAAGTTCAACGGCAGCAGCGAGCTTAAAGCAGCCCCATAAGTGAGCAGAATATTTTGGCTAATATTACCCTAAATATACTCCTGACTTTGCAAAGGCTTAATGACCGCTTTGGGCTATCACTTGACCTAAAGAACAACCGATAGCTAACTTCCCCTTTAAAAACCATCAATCGTAAATAAGACTAGTATCAATCATTATGCGTAGTCACACATTGCCTTAATTCAATTGGTATTAAGGCAATAAAAAAGCGCCCAAAGGCGCTTTTTTCATAACCGAAACTTACCAGATGAGTGATAAGTAACTAATGTTGTAGCTGCTTAGCCAATAAATTTACGGGCGTTGCGGAACATACGTACCCAAGGTGAATCTTCTTGCCATTCATCAGGGTGCCATGAATTAGCTACGGTACGAAATACACGTTCAGGATGCGGCATCATAATGGTTACTCGGCCATCGGTTGTCGTTAACGCGGTAATGCCATCAGGTGAACCGTTCGGGTTAGCCGGGTAGGTTTCAGTGATATGACCATAGTTATCAACATAACGCAGGGCAACAGTGCCAGACTCATTAGCGTCATCAATCGCATCATCAGAGCTAAATTCGGCACGGCCTTCACCGTGAGAAACTGCGATTGGCATACGAGAGCCAGCCATGCCATCAAAGAAGATAGAGGGTGTTTCTTGTATTTCTACCAAGCTAAAGCGCGCTTCAAATCGTTCTGATTTGTTTTGCACAAAACGAGGCCATGCTTGGGCGCCAGGAATAATTTCTTTCAGGTTTGACAGCATTTGACAGCCATTACAAACACCTAATGAGAAAGTATCTTCGCGCTCAAAAAAGGCTTTAAACATAGCTTTAGCATCTTTGTTGAACAAGATAGATTTCGCCCAACCTTCACCAGCGCCAAGTACATCACCGTATGAGAAACCACCACAAGCCACTAAACCGTTAAAGTCAGCTAAGTCAGTGCGGCCAGATAAAATGTCTGACATATGTACATCAATAGCAATGAAACCAGCACGGTCAAAAGCCGCAGCCATTTCTACGTGCGAGTTAACACCCTGCTCACGTAAAATAGCAATGCGAGGGTTACTGACGTTGGCGCTTTGTGCATCTTTGATAATAAGGTCAGCAACAATATCTTCATTAATATCAAAACTTAAGTCAGCGTTTAGACCTGGATCTTCAGTATCGAATTTAACGTCATGCTCTTGTTGTGCACATTCTGGGTTATCACGTAATGATTGCATTCTAAACGTGGTTTGTGCCCAAGTTGTTCGGTAGTAAGTACGAGAATTTTCTAGCACGACTTCGCCGTCACGGCTAAAGCGCAGGGTATCTTCGTTATTGATACGACCGATATCAGTACAACAATCTTCAATGCCAAATTTAGCAAATACTGTATTAATAGTATCTACATCGCTTTCGCGAATTTGAATAACTGCACCAAGCTCTTCGCTAAACAATACATCTACGTCATTACCAGAGGCTGTTGTCAGCTTACTTAAATCAATATCAACACCGGTATGGCCAGCAAATGCCATTTCAACAACCGTGGTAAATAAACCCCCATCTGAAATGTCATGGTAAGCAATCAGTTTTTCATCGCGTACTAGTGTTTGCATGGCGTTGAAGAAACCTTTTAAGGTTTCTGGGCAATCAACATCAGGTGTTTCGTTGCCAAGCTGTTTGTAAACTTGTGCTAAACATGAACCGCCTAAACGTTGTTTACCTTTTGATAAATCAATCGCAATGATGCGGGTATCGCCTTGATCAATTCTCAATTCAGGCGTTACGGTTTTACGAATGTCTTCAACAACACCAAAAGCGGTGATGATTAATGACATTGGAGAAGTAACAGATTTTTGCTCGCCACTGTCTTCGCCATTTTCTCCCGCTTCTTGCCATGTCGTTTTCATCGACATTGAGTCTTTACCAACCGGAATGGTTAAGCCAAGCGCAGGACAAAGTTCTTCACCGATAGCTTTTACCGCTTCGTATAAACCAGCGTCTTCACCTGGGTGACCCGCAGGTGACATCCAGTTAGCTGAAAGTTTAATGCGGTTCAAATCGCCAATATCAGTACCGGCAATATTGGTTAATGACTCAGCGACGGCTAAACGTGCAGAAGCGCCAAAGTTTAGCAATGCAACGGGAGTGCGTTCACCCAATGACATAGCTTCGCCGTGGTAAGAGTCCAACGCTGAAGCGGTTACACCGCAATCGGCTACAGGTACTTGCCAAGGGCCAACCATTTGGTCGCGATTAACCATACCGGTTACTGAGCGATCACCGATGGTAATTAAGAAAGTTTTTTCTGCTACTGTAGGTAGTGATAAAATACGCTCTGCCGCATCTGCTAACGTGATGTCAGCAACGGTAAAGTTATCGCCAGTGGCTATTTTTGTTTCAACGTCTTTAAATATTTTTGGTGTTTTACCTAATAATACTTCAAGCGGTAAATCAATTGGCGTAGCAAGTTTATCATTACCAGCAAAATGTGAGTCAGTAACGGTTAAGTGTTCTTCTTCAGTCGCACGGCCAACCACAGAAAATGGTGCGCGTTCACGAAGACATATTTGCTCAAAGGTTGCTAAATTTTTGTCTGATACCGCAATAACATAACGTTCTTGAGATTCGTTACACCAAATTTCATGTGGTGCCATGCTGCGTTCATCGTTTGGCACATTACGTAATTCAAAAACACCACCACGGCCGCCATCAGAAACTAATTCAGGGAAAGCA
>JBAROR010000013.1:0-2683 GCA_049642265.1 Cognaticolwellia sp.
ACAGTTATCTACGTTCCTGCTCCGTTCTGTAAAGATGCAATTTTAGAAGCTATTGATGCAGGCATCGAGCTTATCGTTACTATCACTGAAGGTATTCCAACTTTAGATATGGTTGACGTTAAAGCTAAGCTTGATCAATCTGGCGTTCGTATGATCGGTCCTAACTGTCCAGGTGTTATTACTCCTGGCGAAACTAAGATTGGTATCATGCCTGGTCACATTCACAAGCCTGGTAAAGTAGGTATTGTTTCACGTTCTGGTACGCTTACGTACGAAGCCGTTAAACAAACGACTGATGCTGGTTTTGGCCAATCTACTTGTGTAGGTATTGGTGGTGACCCTATCCCAGGTACTAACTTCATCGACGTATTGGAAATGTTCCAAAACGATCCACAAACTGAAGCAATAGTCATGATTGGTGAAATTGGTGGAACGGCTGAAGAAGAAGCGGCGGAATACATCAAAGCACACGTTACTAAACCTGTAGTATCTTACATTGCTGGTGTTACTGCACCAGAAGGTAAGCGTATGGGTCACGCTGGCGCGATTATCGCTGGTGGTAAAGGTACAGCTGATGAGAAATTCGCTGCGCTTGAAGCGGCTGGTGTTAAAACTGTACGTTCTTTAGCGGACATCGGTAAAGCACTTAAAGAGAAAACGGGTTGGTAGGCACTGCTTAACCAAACGTTAATCTTAAAAAGGTCACTTCGGTGACCTTTTTTATACCCTTAATCATTGGAAATGCATGATTTTGGTTCTGACTAAAAGGTTCAACTGCAAGGCGCATGATTGAGCCATAGCTGGCTATAGGGATTGAATGCAACGAAGTAGATGGGCATTTTAGGCGAATCAAAACAAGCAGTTTCAATGGTCACGGGTATATGTCTTAAAATTATGCGAAATGCAATCAAACGGGCTGATCGTTCCTGCATGTCTCTCCCCAATCACATGTGTGTAGATCTCAGTTGTTCTTAAATCAGAATGTCCAAGTAATGTTTGTACCGTTCTAATATCAGTGCCATTTAGTAACAAAGCCGTTGCAAAACTATGGCGAAATGTATGTGCGGACACCTTTTTACAAATTTTTGCTTTTAACACAGCTTGCCGTAAATTTTTAGTCAACGTTGAAGGGTGAAGATGGTGACGACATATGTAACCATCTATTGGATGTTCACATCGAGTTGATGAAGGAAATAAATATTGCCACGCGAAGTCTTTCATTGCTGATTTATATTTTCTATGTAATGAAGCAGGTACAGACGTTAAACCAAACCCGTCAAGTAAATCTTGTTTGTGTTTAGTTTCCACATTATTTATTTGATTTGTAATAGGGTTATTTAGTTCTTTAGGTAGTATTGTTAGTCTATCTTTTTGTCCTTTTCCTCTAAAAATAAATATAGTTTGGTTGGCAAAATCGATATCTTTTATTCGTAATCTCAATACTTCATTTAAGCGTAAACCTGAGCCATAAAGAATAGAAACAATTAGTTGGAAAGGCATTCTTAACTTATTAATAATTAATGTGACTTCATCTGGTGAAAGAACAGTAGGAATATTCTTGGGGCGTTTGGCATAGGAAAAAATTAAACCATCAAATTGCTCGTCGAACATATTTTTATACATAAAGACCAAAGCACATAAAGCTTGGTTCTGTGTTGCTGCGCTCACTCCTCGATTTACAGCTAAATGGGTTAAGAAATGATTTATCTCTGCTGCCCCCATGTCTTTGGGATGTCTTTTGTCATTAAAAATGATGAAATATTTGACCCAATATAAATAACTTTTTTCAGTTTGTAAGCTATATCGTTTTACACGGATCACATCTCGAAGTGATGCTAAAAAAGGAGATTTGATGATCATAAATAACCTCTTACCCTGGGCTGTATATTTATACAGTTATAATGGGTTTTATATGAAAATGCAATACTTAGTGTAGAAAGTGAGATCAAATATTCTCACTTTCTACACGCGTGATAATGTAAGTGACTGATTTTTAGTGTTTACTGGGTTTGTGTTTGCGTCATACTCAGCCTATGTCGGCAGAGTATGACGCAATTCTTAGTTTCTACAAAAACTATGTAGGTTAAACGGGTATTTATTTAAGGATAAATCTTTGACAATTAATAGTTTTATCCTTAATGTTAGTGTTATTTTTTATACCATAACCTGTTACTAGTCGGAATTATGGATAATATACTGTTAGTTGTCCGCAATAAATAGATAATTTTATTTATCATGTTATGTGCTCAACTTAATATTTTGCGCGTGGTTCAATCTTTGGTTTGGCAATGGAAGTGCCTTTCAATTATCCCTTCCTTTTTGCTAAACCCAGTTTTCGCCTTACGTGTTTAGGTAATCAAAGTTGCTTTCATTTTAAGGCTCAAAGTTCATGTTTAGGTGTGTATTGCGGAGGTGGTTTTAGTGCTTCCTACCACTTCTTAAACATGATAACTTATTGTTAATTTGGTGCTTTTAACAATCAAGCAACTAACAAGGCATTAAAGCAGGACAAAAAACAGTTTGCTGTTTTTCGTACCTCAAACATTTTAGCAAACAATTTTTTGCCTCTTAATGAGGCGTTGGTATGACTCCCCACGTCAAGTTAAACCGTAAAATATCCTGCTTTTTTTCGAGCCATAATTTTTTCTCTTTTCAAGTTGAGTGAGTTAACGCATAGAATGAA
>JBAROR010000014.1:0-26816 GCA_049642265.1 Cognaticolwellia sp.
ACTAGAGCAACAGGAGAAATAACATGGCTTATAGCGAAAAAGTAATTGATCATTATGAAAATCCACGCAACGTTGGTTCTTTAGATAAAAACGATCCACAAGTTGCTACGGGTATGGTTGGCGCACCTGCATGTGGTGATGTCATGAAGTTACAACTTAAAATTTCAGCTGACGGTATTATCGAAGATGCTAAATTTAAAACTTACGGTTGTGGTTCTGCTATTGCCTCAAGCTCATTAGTAACTGAATGGGTTAAAGGTAAGACGATTGACGAAGCGGGTGAAATTAAAAACACCGCGATTGCAGAAGAGCTTGCATTACCGCCAGTGAAAATTCACTGTTCGATTTTAGCAGAAGATGCAATTAAAGCGGCAATCGAAGATTACCGTAGTAAGCATAAAGCTTAAGCTGGAGACAGATTATGAGTGTAACGATGACGCCTGCTGCATCTGACAGGGTAAAATCGTTTATCGAAAACCGAGGCAAGGGCCTTGGTTTACGATTAGGTATTAAAACAACGGGTTGTTCTGGTTTAGCTTATGTACTCGAATTTGTCGATGAGCTAAATGAAGACGATACCATGTTTTCCATTAATGATTGTAATATTATTATTGATGGCAAAAGCTTAGTTTACCTTGATGGTATTGAACTAGATTTTGTTAAAGAAGGTTTGAATGAAGGCTTTAAATTCACCAATCCAAACGCCAAAGGCGAATGTGGTTGTGGTGAAAGTTTTAATGTTTAATAAGTGGTTAATGCCACTGGAGTTGTTGTGAATTATTTTCAATTATTTGGTTTAGAAATAGAATTCGTTATTGATTTACCAAAGCTTTCAACACTTTATCAAGCATTACAAAAAAAAGTGCATCCAGACCGTTTTGCTCACGGCTCAAGCCAAGAGCAAATGCTAGCCGTAAAAAAGTCAACGCTCGTTAATGACGCATACCAAACGTTAAAAAATCCACTGAAACGCGCGCAATATCTCTTAGAGTTGCGCGGCGTTAACATGCCTAGTGAACAGGCATCTTTTGGTGATGTTAGCTTTTTAATGCGTCAAATGGAATTACGAGAAATGCTAGCGGAGGTGAAAGATGCCGATGATGTTGATGCTGCTGTGTTTGAAGTTTCACAAGTGTTTGAAACGGAATTTCAACAACTGTTTGATCAGTTGCAAATTCAATTAGCAGAGAATACGACAGAATCGAATCGTTTAGCTTGTGACAATGTAAGAAAACTCAAGTTCTATCAAAAGCTGCATATTGAGCTCGATAAACTCGAAGAATTATTGTTAGACGACTAAGCTATTAAAAAATTAAGACATTAATATAAACACGAACTTTTTAGTTAAAGAACTCATGTTTCTGTTAATAAAAAATCCGTAAAACTATTACCTAACGAGCTTTTACAATGGCATTATTACAAATCGCTGAACCAGGGCAAAGTACAGTTCCTCACGAACATCGACTTGCTGCTGGTATTGACCTTGGTACAACAAATTCCTTAATTGCTAGCGTAAAAAGTGGCTTAGCTGAAACAATTCTTGATGCTAATGGCGCTGACATTTTACCCTCAGTGGTGAGTTATCAAGCCGATAAAATTCTTGTTGGCCATGATGCAAAAGCGCTAGCTGTGAGTGATCCTGAAAATACTATCGTATCAGCAAAGCGCCTAATTGGCCGCTCTAAAGCTGATATCATGAACAAGTACGCATCACTACCTTATGCCTTCAGTGGTGATGAAAGTCACCCTTCAATTACGACTCGTACCGGTGATGTGAACCCTGTACAAGTATCGGCAGAAATTCTTAAAACGCTAGTGAAGCGTGCTGAGTCATCATTAGGCGGAGAGCTTACAGGTGTCGTGATTACCGTACCTGCTTATTTTGATGATGCACAACGTCATAGTACAAAAGACGCAGCAAAATTAGCCGGTGTTAATGTCCTACGTTTATTGAATGAGCCAACAGCTGCTGCTGTAGCTTATGGTTTAGACAGTGGGCAAGAAGGTGTTGTCGCGGTTTATGATTTAGGCGGTGGCACGTTTGATATTTCAATATTACGTCTTAATAAAGGTGTATTTGAAGTATTAGCCACTGGCGGTGATTCTGCACTAGGCGGTGATGATTTTGATGGTGCACTTGTTGAGCATCTCGTCACTAAAGCTGGTTTAATACGTCCATTATCTACGTCGATGGAGCGTCAATTAACCCAACAAGCTTGTTTTGCTAAAGAGCAGTTGTCAGCTCACGACAGTGTAGAAGTTACATTGGCACTTGAAAATGACAATGCTTGGTCTGGCAACTTAACGCGCAATGACTTTGAACAATTGATTGCACCGTTAGTGAAGAAAACACTAAGAGCCTGTCGACGCGCAGTAAAAGATGCTGACTTAGTTATTGATGACATTATTGAAGTTGTAATGGTCGGTGGTTCAACTCGCGTACCTCTAGTACGTCAAGAAGTTGAAGGCTTTTTCAAACGACAACCTTTAACTTCAATTGACCCTGATAAAGTTGTTGCTTTAGGTGCTGCTATCCAAGCCGATATCTTGGCCGGTAACAAGCCAGACAGCGACATGCTATTACTTGATGTTATTCCTTTATCACTTGGCCTAGAAACAATGGGCGGTTTAGTTGAGAAAGTTATTACTCGTAATACCACTATCCCGGTCGCTAAAGCACAAGAATTTACCACGTTTAAAGATGGCCAAACCGCTATGGCAGTACATGTACTGCAAGGCGAACGTGAATTGGTTGACGATTGTCGCTCATTAGCGCGCTTTGAACTTCGTGGTATTCCCGCAATGACTGCGGGCGCAGCCCATATTCGTGTTACTTTTAAAGTTGATGCTGATGGTTTGTTAGAAGTTTCAGCGATGGAAAAATCAACCGGTGTTGAATCTAGTATTACCGTGAAACCA
The DNA here is from genome assembly GCA_049642265.1 of Cognaticolwellia sp. Classification (GTDB taxonomy): domain Bacteria; phylum Pseudomonadota; class Gammaproteobacteria; order Enterobacterales; family Alteromonadaceae; genus Cognaticolwellia. The sequence goes on from JBAROR010000014.1 coordinate 2,920, forward strand.
AGTTTTGGTTTAGAAGCGGATGAAATTACTAATATGTTAAAAGATTCAATGGAAAATGCTGAACAAGACATTCAAGCTCGAATGTTGAAAGAGCAACAAGTTGAAGCGTCACGTGTTATAGAATCAGTTAAAGCGGCCATTTTTGTAGACAGTAACTTACTAGATGCAGCAGAGCTTAATACGATAGAAAACGCGATTACAGCGCTTGCAGGAATAAGCCAAACAGGTAATGTTGCTGAAGTAGAAGCAGCATTAGATATATTAAATAACAGTACTGCCATATTTGCTGAGCGTAGAATGGATTCATCTATCAGAACAGCATTATCTGGCCATTCAGTCGACGAGGTTTAGTCAAATGCCACAAATTATATTTTTACCCAATGCCGATCTTTGCCCAGACGGTGCGGTTGTACAAGCCGAAAAAGGCGAGAGTGTGTTAGATGTAGCACTAAGAAACGACATCGGTGTTGAACATGCATGTGAAAAAGTTTGCGCGTGTACAACTTGCCATATGATCATTCGTGAAGGCTTTGATTCTATTGCTGAAAGTGATGAACTAGAAGATGATATGTTAGATAAAGCTTGGGGCTTAGAACCCGACTCACGCCTAGGCTGTCAAGCATTGGTTGGCGATGAAGATTTAGTTGTAGAAATTCCTAAATATACAGTGAATATGGTTTCAGAGAATCACTAAACCAGTACTTTGATATATTGAAAGGGTAGTAACATGAAAATGTTACTACCCTTTTTTATTTGCGTATGATTATTTTAATATATTGATTTTTGGTTATATTTTTATTATTTTATAAGAACTTAAATAGGTGTACCTTGGTAGATTATATGTTTTTTCACTCATTGATTAGAGCTGTTTTTTATAGATAAGTTATCCTGCTAGGCTTTAATTAATGGTTGATGCGACAGTAAAATAAGCCAAATATTAAGTTAGGTAAATTAAATTCGTTGTCTAGTTTTAGCTGGATGACCAGCTTTAGGCTAGTAAATAGTGGTTTGAAATGACTATATTGTAGTAAATAGTTGCTTTGATATGCGTATTTATATTACTTGTTAAATAGACAGCACATTAAAAATTTGTTCTACTGATCCGTCACTTTTCTCGTATAAATAGCTTAATAGCTGTAGAAATATATTTTTTAAATTACTTTAGGCATCATAACTTTGTCCGAACTATCTAAATCACAAACGATAAAAAGTTTAACTATTACCAATAAGTTTGCTACTGATATTTTGTTACTGAATACCCCAAGTGAAATTTGGCAATATTTAGCACAGAATATTGTTGAAAAACTCGGTTTTGATGATGCTGTTATTTACACCTTGGATGAAGGCGAAAAGACATTAAGTAGAATGTCTGGTTTTGAAAAAAAAATATCAATTAATAGTGATAACATCAGTAATACTCAAACAAGAGACACCTCATCTAACACTATCGTTATTCCTTTTAATCAAGGTGTTATTGGTAAAGTTGCCGCAACTAGAAAACCGATCTTAGTAAAAGATACTCGAGAATTTGAAAGTTATATTGTAGATGATGAAACAACATTATCAGAATTAGCCGTACCTATTCTATTTAAAGATCAATTACTCGGTGTTATTGACTCCGAAAGTGCCCATGTTAATTTTTACACTGAATATCACCTAAAAACACTTACCGCGTTAGCTTCTATAGCCGCAATGAAAATATCTCAAATCATCAGAGTTGATGGCTTGGAAGATATAATTGAAAACTTAGAATATTCTAATAAAATTCAAGATGCACTTTTTGAAATTGCGGAGCTGATCTTTAAAACAGAAAGTATTGATGAATTCTATCAACACTTACATCAATGCATCGGTCGCCTGACTTTTGCAAAAAACTTTTTTGTCGCTTTACTGAAAGATAGTGGGAAAAGAATTGATTTTCCTTATGCTATCGACGAATTTGACCCCGACTTAGCTTTTTCAAGCATACATATAAATCCTGAATTATTGAGTATTACTGGCTATACATTGGCCAAAGAACAGCCTTTTTTGCTTTATGAAAACGATATCCAGAAGATGCTTGATGAAGAAGAAATCTATATTCGAGGCAGTATCCCAAAAGCTTGGTTAGGTGTACCTTTTGGTAGCGGTGTAAATAAAGGTATTGTTGTTGTACAAAGCTATAGCACCGAATTTTTATTTCAGGAGAAAGATAAGAAACTTTTATCTTTCGTTGCCAAGCATATCAATAACGCGATTGAAAGAATGGAGGCTAAACAAAAACTACAATTTTTAGCCTTACATGATCCATTAACTCATTTGCCGAATCGATCGTTGTTTAAAGATAGAATCCAACATGCGTTTTTATATTGTCAAAATAATCGTCACGACAATATAGCGATACTCTTTATTGATGTAGATAGATTTAAAGAAGTTAATGACACTTATGGGCACCATGTCGGCGATAAGTTACTTATTGCTATTGTTAAATCAATAACGCCAGCGCTGAGAAAAACGGATACGTTGGCGCGTTTAGGTGGTGATGAGTTCGCTATTTTACTCGATGGTAAAATTGACCATGACACTATTTGTAGAATAACCATCAATATTATAGCTGCTATGGAAAAAGCCTTTAATATCGATGGTTTGAATATCTTTAGTAGCGTTAGCATTGGTATATCAACTTATAATGATACAAGTGAAAGTGCTGACCAATTATTGATTGATGCCGACCATGCTATGTACCAAGCTAAGCTGAAAGGGCGTAATCAGTATGTGTTTTTTGAAGCACTTGAAGAACAAAATAAATCAACCAATGTAAAACTCGAATATGATTTTTATAATGCGATTCAAAATAATGAATTTATTGGCAGTTACCAGCCATTAATAGACTTTGATAACGGTGATGTTATTGGCGCTGAGGTATTGGTACGTTGGCAACATCCTAAGTTAGGGCTTTTGTATCCAAATGTTTTTATTCCCATTTTAGAAAAGTCTGGTCAAATAGTTCAGCTTGATCTCTATATGCTAAGACTGGCGATTAACAATCTTAATGCTTGGAGTGATTGGCTACCGCAAAGGTTTAAATTGAATGTTAATGTTTCTACGTCAGGTTTTTCGTCGCAAGATTTTATTAATTATTTGCAAATGCAACACCTGAAGTCGGCAGATATTACCGCACGATTATGTGTTGAAATTACAGAAGAGAGCTTAATTTTAAACGCTGATGTAGTGAAAGAACATTTAGATATTTTACAAAGTATGGGTATTGCCGTTGCTTTGGATGATTTTGGTACTGGGTTTTCGTCATTGAGCTATTTACACCAGTTTTCTTTAGATTATTTGAAGATTGATAAAAGTTTTGTTGATGATTTAAATGAAGTGAGCAATAAAGTGCTGATATTAGATGCTGTGGTTAATTTAGCTAAAGCATTGAAGATAAAAACGACAGCTGAAGGTATTGAAACAAAAGAGCAATATCAAAAGCTGAAAGAAATTGGTTGTGATGTAGGGCAGGGCTATCATATTGCCAAGCCACTATTTGATAGCGACTTTAAACAATTCTTGTTGCATGAGAATAAGTAATTAGGTTGTTACTGAGTGACTTAAACTAGTCTTTTGCCAGATAATATTTTTATTAAAGTAGATAGCTGAACAATAAGCACTTAAGTATTTTCAGTAGGTAGCATATTAACAAAGGGTAATAACATCGCCGTTATTACCCTTTTTACGTTATGACTTATATACCTGCTGCTATTTTGTCACTTTGATTTGCTCAATTAAACTTTCTCGTCGAGCAGAGTTTGCATCCATTGCAAAATCGAGTTGTACCAAGTTGTTTTTATGATAACTATTTGACGGTTCATATTGCCATTGCTCTAACGCTGTTTTCGCGACTTTATCGAATACATAAGCTGGTGAGCCATTCACTACTTCGACATTTTTCACCGTACCAGCACGATCAATATCAAACTTTAATACTACTGAGCCTTCAATGCCTTCTGCTGCGGCTTGCACCGGGTATTTAGGTTCTATTCTATAAGTTGGCTTCACTTCATTTTTTATGTTTTTTGTCGCGTGATGTTGTGAATTTTCTGCTTTAGTATCCGTTTGATTACCCGCGAAACTGACGCCAGATAGCAAGGTCACCGATACGGCTGAAACCATAACTAAAGCTAATTTTGTCGCTTGGGTATTTGCTTTGATTTGCTTAATACGTTTGAACATCATGTATTTATCTCCATATTTTTTAAAAGACAGTTGGGCAAAAGCTGTTGTTGGTGCATATTCTGCTACCACTAATAGTGCTTTGCTGTATGCAATCCTGCTCGCGGTCTGTTTGCGCGCCAGAACAATTTGGTCACAGGATAATTCTTGGTCCTGGCGAAACTTAAAATAAGCTAACCAAACCAAAGGGTGAAACCAAAATAACGCAACGAAAACTAGCGCTAAAGTGTTCCAATAAATGTCATTGCGATCAAAATGACAAATTTCATGTTCCAGGATCAATTTTTGCTGTGAGCGGGTAAAGCTGCTCGCAAAGTTGGCAGGAATAATAAGTTTTTGTGGTAGTAAACCAAGTAGCATCGGGCTATAGGTCATATCACTTTTAAAGGCGTTAAGCTTTGGCGGTAACTTAATAGCCAAGTCTGCATCAAACATCTGCGTTAATTGCAGTTGACGACTAAAGCGCAGATGGCTGAATAACCAATTGCCTAGCATTAACAACACGCCTAATAGCCATAGTACGAGTAGGTTATTGGTCTGAAAATCACTCAGTTGTGCACTTGGTGTAACCAAATAACGCTGTAGCGTGCTACTGGGTAGTTGAGCAACTTGCTGCCATGGCATGGGGATTAAATAAATGAGCAAGGCTATTGGGATCAGCGCCCATAAGGCATAAGTTATCTTGGCGCTGCAGTGTTTTAAAATTAAGCTATGACAGCTTAAGATTAACGCTAGTATTAATGTTAACGGCCAAAGTAATTCGAGCAGCAGATTAATCATCTTTCTCCTCCTGTTCCCAGTCAGCAATAATGGCTTTAAGCGCAGCAATATCGTCTTTTTTCAAACGACTTTGCTGAGCAAAACCAGTGACAAGAGGTGAAAGGTGACCACGAAAAAGCTTATCGACCAAGGTTTTACTTTGTTTCACTAAATAGTGTTCACGTTCAATTAATGGTGAATATAAGTAGCTTCGTTGCTGCTTCTGATAAGTGATTGCCTGTTTTTTTACTAAACGATTGAGTAGCGTTTTAACTGTTTTTTCATGCCATGGTTTTGTTTCGTTCAGCTTAGTAATAATGTCATTGGCGCTGGCTGGATTTTTTTGCCATAAACTATCTAAGACTTCAAATTCTGCATCACTGATCTCTGGAACTGAGTTTGGCATGACTATTTCTCTGCTTGATAAAGTTAATGTATTACAAGTGTAATCTATGTATTTATAATTACACTTGTAATCGTAGTGTGCAAGTGTTTTTTATTTCAGCATTCTTAGCTATGCAATTAGCAGTTCAATAAGTACTAGGTGATAACTATCGGATGAGTGGCAACTGATGGTCGCAATAGGGAGTCGTAATAGATAGTAGTAATAAATAGTAGCAATAGGTGAGCAGTGAAGAATGATAAATCGTAAGCAATGGCTAAAATGAAGGCAATAAAAAAGGGTAATAATATTACCCTTTAGATGTACCTATCGTTGATAGAAAATAATGCTTTGCTCTGTAAAAACGATGTTTTAGTTACTGATATTTTAGCTATTAATACTTTAAATTAGCGATTAATTGTCAGTGGTTAGCTTCACTACTTGCTTACCGGTAAAACCGCCAGCTAGCTGTTTATTAAGCGCGGCAGAAATATCTTCAGCATTAAAATCGATTAGGCTAACTTCAGGAACGGCTAAATCACCCTTCTCTAAGCTTTCAAGCAGTAAATTACTCATAAAGCTCATGCGTTGTTGGGCACATAAACTATTCGCTAACCAAGCACCAGCAAGTGAGACAATGCTAATGTTAGGTGCTTTTCTAAACAGTAATTCATCTTCAAAGTTTGGCAAAGATTTTAAGCAGGCAATACGGCCACAAAAACGCATTAATTCGATATTGCGCACGGTTGTTTCACCACCGATAGAGTCTAATACCGCGTCAAAACCTTGCGGTCCTAACTCGCGACGAATTTTCTGACAAAGTTTTTTATCTTTATAATCAAAAACAACGTCAGCTCCTAAAGCTTTCACTAATTTATGATTACATTTCGCCGCCGTAGTAAATACATCGGCACCGCGTAGTTTGGCAAATTGAATCGCTATTTGGCCAACTGCGCCGGCACCCGCTTCAACTAATAAGGTATCACCTTCAGCAATTTGTAATTTATCAAGTGAGATTAGCGCGGTCATACCAGCGCAAGGCAGTGTGGCTGCTTGCTCTGGTTTGACATTGTCAGGTACTACCGATACCGCATAGTTTGGGACTTTGGCGTACTCACTAAGTACACCATGATCGCCCATACTTGCATGCCACATAACACGTGCGCCGATATTAGGATAGAGCCCTTTTGGTGCATCAACCACAATACCGACAGCATCTAAACCAAGTACATGCGGATATTGCCAGTGACAAAAGCCGCTTTTAGCATACTGTGCATCTAAGGGATTAAGGCCAACATATTCAACTTTTATTAACAGTTCATTGTCACTACATTGAGGCACACTCAGCTTAATATTCTCTAATCGAATATCTTCATTAGCTTCGGGCAGCACAATAGCTCGCATCGTTTTTGCGACAGTAGTCTTCGAGACAATGTTTTCAGGTAAAATATCAGTATTTGGCATCAATAGTACTCGACTTATTTAGTATTGCTTAACGCATAGCTCCATTGCCCGTTAAATGACTGGTAGGCATTTACTTTAGCGAGCAAAGACGAAATCGTTGAATCAACAGCATTTTCTTGTGCTATTAAAACATCCTGACGCGCATCTAACAACTCCAAGTAAGGTATTTGACCTTCTTCATACATGGCTTGGGCTTGTAAAAATGCTTTATTAGCAAAGAGATAGCGTTCGTCAGCAAAATGCTTTTGCTGCGCTTGATTGACCAATAATTGTAGCGAAAGTTCACTTTCACTCAATGCACTTAGCACCACTTGTTGGTAATCACTATACGCCGCCTCAGTTAAAAATTGCTGAGCATCGCGTTGTGCTAGTAAAGCCGGATAACTCAGTAATGACCATTGCAATTGCGGCGCTACTTGCCATTGCTGTTGGGTATCACTAAAGCCATTGCTACCGATACTGACGACACCGGCAAAGCTAGTTAAACTAATATCAGGCAGTAATGCTTTGCTTGCTGAAACACTTAAACTATTTGCTTGGCTAAAGTCATAAAGAGCTCGGCTGATGTCTGGTCGTAGTGCAATCGCTTTATTAGGTGCCTTTAATGACACATTAAAGGCATGTTCTAAAATAGCTTGCTCGTTGCTTAACTTCAGCTCTTGCGCTAAACGGCCCGTTAAAACAGCGAGAGTCGATAAATCTCGATACTTAGCGTATTCAATTGCCGGCATTAATGCTTGTTGCTGCCTCAGTTGTGCCATGGTGCGGTTTAAGTCAAGATCGTTCGCAACGCCTTCATCAACACGTGCTTGTAGCACATCGATACTTTGCGTTAGTGCTTCTATTTGCAAGGTAAGAATACGTTGTTTCTCTACATTGCCTTGATAACTTACAAAACCTTTAACGACTGATGAAACCACTTCAATTTGCAATAAGCGCACTTTTTCCGCTTGGCTCATGGCCGATGCATTTGCAGCATCAACCAAGGCCGTAATGCGGCCAAATAAATCCAGTTGCCAATCTAGCGCAACGTTCGCACTTGATTGACGACTATTTGTCTCACCTAAACCACTACGCTGAGCACCAATTTCAACACCACCTTGGGGTAAATACTGTGCTTTTTGCTCACCTAAGCGCGCTAAAGCACTTTTCAGCGTTAATTGGCTAGTGTTTACGTTATGGTTACTGGCTAATGCATCGGTCACTAACTGGTTTAGCTGGCTTGAATCAAGCTTGTGCCACCAGTTTGTTTCATCTGCACCCGTTAAATTCGCATTGAGTTCACCAGAAAAATCGCCGGCAATATTCGCTTTAGCAACAAATTCACTGACCCGGTTTTGCTCACTGGCAAGATCAATTTTACTGGCACAGCCGGATAAAAACGCTGCCATTAATATCGCCGTGGCAGTCAGGCTAGTTTTAAGCTTTAAGGGCTTAACCGTTCTTACTGATTGCATAGCTTTTACTGCTTTCATTAACTTCAGCTTAGTCATGTGTTATTTCCTGCGCTTTCGCTTTTTTGCTGGTCACTAACATATAAAATACCGGTGTAAATAATAAGCCAAACACCGTGACACCAATCATGCCCGAAAATACCGCGTTACCCATTGCGTGACGCATTTCTGCACCAGCACCTGTGGCTAACACTAATGGCACAACACCCGCAGTAAAGGCAATTGAAGTCATTAAAATTGGACGTAAACGCATACGACAAGCCTCAAGAATTGCTTCTAAATGTGTCAAGCCTGAGTCGTGTCTGTCTTTAGCAAACTCCACCATCAATATCGCATTTTTCGAGGCCAAGGCCACCAGCACAATCAAGGCTATTTGGGTGAATATATTGTTATCGGCACCGACAAACCAGACCCCAAGTAGGGCAGAAAATATCGTCATAGGTACGATTAATATAATCGCCAAGGGTAAACGTAAGCTCTCGTATTGAGCGGCAAGTACCATAAATACCAATAACACCACTAATGGGAAGATATAAACCATGGTATTACCGGCAAGTACTTGCTGATAGGTCACTTCGGTCCACTCATATTCAATACCGGCAGGCAAATTGTCAGCAAGCACTTTTTCAATGGCGGCTTGTGCTTGGTCAGAGCTGTAACCTGGCGCTGGGCTACCGTTAAGTTCAGCACTCGGATACCCGTTGTAATGCATGACACGATCAGGACCAATAGTTGGCGTTACCGTTAATACTGAGCCTAATGGCACCATGTTACCGGCACGATTACGTACTTTAAGGTTTAATATTTGATCAGGGTCTAAACGAAAATCTGCATCGGCTTGGGCATTTACTTGGTAAGTTCGGCCAAACAAGTTGAAGTCGTTTACATATACTGATCCTAAGTAAATTTGCAGTGCGTCAAAGACTTCATTCAATGGAATACCTTGAATAAGCGCTTGTTCACGGTCAATATCAATATCCATTTGTGGTACTTGGATACGAAAACTTGAGTAAAGGCCCATTAATGCAGGATCTTGTTGTGCTTTGCCAATAACCGTTTGTAAGCTGTTAAATAAGGCTTCAAAGCCTTTATTTGCTCGGTCTTCAATTTGCAGTTTAAAACCACCCGTTGTACCTAAACCTTGAATTGGCGGTGGCGGAAATACCGCAACAAATGCTTCATCAATGGCAGCAAAACGTTGATTTAATTGTGCCGCTATCGCCATTGCTGATTGGCTTGGGTCAGTACGTTTATCGAAGCTATCTAGTGGCGTAAATACAATGCCGCTGTTCGGACTATTGGTAAAACCGTTCACTGATAAGCCTGGAAAAGCTACGGTATGTGCTACGCCTGGTACTTCTAAGGCGATTCTTTGCATTTGCGCCAATACATCTTCAGTACGATCAAGACTGGCAGCATCGGGTAGTTGCGCAATGGCAACTAAATACTGTTTATCTTGTTGTGGAATAAAGCCACCAGGTACAGTATCAAATAACTTAATGGTGCCGCCCACTAAGGCAAGATAAGCCACCATAACAACAACCGTCATTCTGATAAGCTTTTGTACTAGTTTTTCATAGCCTTTAGCGCCACGGTTAAACACACGGTTGAACGGTTTAAATAACCAACGACCGAATAAAGCATTTAATAAGCGAGTGAATGCATCTGGTTTTGCATCATGCGGTTTTAATAATAGTGCTGCTAATGCTGGCGATAATGTCAGCGAGTTAAAGGCTGAAATTATGGTAGAAATAGTTATTGTTAGGGCAAACTGTTTATAAAATTGACCCGATAAACCAGTAATAAAGGCGGTTGGAATAAATACAGCGCTTAAAACTAAAGCAATCGCAATAATAGGGCCCGTTACTTCGCTCATGGCAACACGGGTTGCTTCAAGCGGTGATAAACCTTTTTCGATGTTACGTTCAACGTTTTCGACAACAACTATAGCGTCATCGACCACGATCCCGATGGCGAGTACTAAACCAAATAACGACAAGGTATTAATCGACACGCCTAACCATTGCATTACCGCAAAGGTACCAATGAGTGAAATAGGTACAGCAATCAATGGAATAATAGAAGCACGCCAGGTTTGTAAAAATACAATCACCACGATAACCACTAAGGCAATCGCTTCTAATAAAGTGGTAATAACTGCATCGATAGAGCCGCGAACAAATACTGTCGGGTCGTAAACAATGTCGTATTCAACACCAGTAGGAAAGTCTTTTGATAAGCGCGCCATAGTTTCACGTACTTGATCAGAAAGTTCGATAGCATTTGAACCAGGACGTTGGAAAATAGGCATAGCTAGTGCAGGTTGGTTATCAAGCTCAGCTCGAAGTGAATATGAGTCTTGACCTAATTCAACGCGGGCGATGTCAGACAAACGTGTTAACTGGCCTTGGTCACCTACTTTAATAATGACTTGTTCAAATTCTTCAATGCTATTTAAGCGACCTTTAACGTTCAACAATATTTGAAATTGACTGTCGTTAGAAATCGGTTGCGCACCTAAGCTACCGGCAGCAACTTGTTGGTTTTGAGCACGTAATGCTGTTACCACATCAGTGGCTGTTAATTCACGAGCGGCAAGTGCGTCTGGGTTAAGCCATACACGCATTGCGTATTTACCGCCACCAAATAAACGAATGTCACCAACACCAGATAAGCGCGCAATTTCATCTTTAATATGCAAATCAGCATAGTTAGATAAGTACGCCGTATCGTGGGTTTTTTCAGGTGAATATAAATGCACCACCATGGTTAAATCAGGCGATGATTTTTCTGCAACCACACCAAGGCGTTGTACTTCTTGAGGTAAACGCGGCAAAGCGCTGTTGACTCGGTTTTGTACTTGTACTTGTGCGCGATCTAAATCAGTACCTAACGCAAAAGTCACGGTCAGTGTCATGCGACCATCGCTAGTCCCTTGTGAAAACATATAAAGCATGTTTTCAGTGCCGTTAATTTCTTGTTCAAGCGGTGTTGCTACTGTTTGGGCGATTACCGTTGGGTTTGCTCCCGGGTAACTCGCGGTTACAACAACCGTTGGTGGTACAACTTCTGGATATTCACTAATCGGCAGTTGGAATAATGAAATACCACCACCGAGTAAAATAATGAGTGACAATACGCCCGCAAAAATGGGGCGCTGTATAAAAAAGTGAGAAAAATTCATGATAGGCTCTTAGTACTTAGCCACAAGGCTAGCATCGTCGTTTGCAGTCAAGGTAAATGCGATATCAGTGGTATCAATAGCAACGGTTGTCGGGTTGATTGGCATGCCAGGACCGACACGAGCAGGGCCGTTAACAGCAATAATATCGCCTTTATTTAAACCTGAGGTAATCGCACGTAGTTTGCCGTAACGCTCACCAACTTCAACTAGCTTGTATACCAGCACGTTATTTTCGTCAACGGTTAGTACAAAACGATTTTTTAGATCGGTACCTATGGCGCGTTCAGGAATAATAATTTGTTTGGTAATCGCATTAGCCGCTAACTTGATACGGGCAAAAGAACCTGAACGTAACTGTTCGCTATCTTCAAAAATAGCACGTACACGTAAAGTACCTGTTGAAGCGTTAATACGGTTATCAATAAAGTTGATGTAACCGTCATGTGCGAAGTTTTCTTGTCCTACTTTTTGCATAACAACTTGTTGTTTACTTGCTGCTGTCACATCAGAAAATGAGCTATTCCATGTACGTTCATCAATGTCGAAATAAGCATACATTTCATGATTTGAAACAATTGACGTTAAAACACTTTGACCCGCTATAACATTGTTACCACGAGTAATATTGGCTCGCGAAATAACACCATTGATAGGTGAGCGAATAGCGGTGAACTCTAAATCAAGTTGAGCAGACGTTAGCTGTGCTTGTAATGCAACTAACTGTGCTTGGCGTTGGTGTAACGTTGAGGTACGCGCTTGTGCTTGCTCTGTTGAGATAGCATTACGCTCAGTTAAGCGAATAGCACGTTTTGCTTCACTTTTTGCTTGCTCTAATGCAGCGTCTGCACTCAATATTTGTGCTTCTAAACTCGCAACAACAGCAGCAAAAGGGCGGTCATCAAGTTGAAAAAGTAAATCACCTTGCTTTACTTCATCGCCTTCTTTAAAAGCGATGCTATCAATAACACCTGAAACACGTGGCATTAAAGCAACTTCTTCAGGAGACTCTAAGCGGCTAGTGTATACATGCCAGCTTTGTACCGGTTTAATTAAAACTTCCGCAACGTCGATTGGTTGTAATGGCTGCTGTGCAGCTGTTTTCGCAGGTTCATCAGCACAACCTGCTATCGCTAAGCTGATGGTAATGATGGCGGCAATAATAATGTTTTTACTCATGTTGATACTCTATTTGCTGGCAATAATACTAATTAAGTTTATGGGCGGCATGATACGGAACTAACTTGTGGATAAAAAGCATAGATTTTTAATTACATTAGTGCCAAAATCGCACCAATAGTAAGATGGATGAGTGAAAAATGGATACAACAAGTCGGTTATTAATGTTGTTAGATGTCGTCGAATTAGGTTCGTTTTCCAGCGCGGCAGAAAGGCGAAACATAGACCGTTCGGTCATTTCAAAGCAAATTAGCCGACTCGAGGACGACTTGGGTGTACGGCTATTAAATAGAACAACACGCTCTTTTTCGCTGACTGCTGCTGGCGCTGAAATGATCAAAAAATCACGAGAGCTTAGAGAGTTGCTCGGACACACCATCAGGTTGGCTGAAAATTATCACCAAGAGCCGCGAGGCGTATTAAAAATAACCTCGTCTACCATCATTGCCAAACGTTACTTACAACCGGTGATTAATGATTTTCAAAAACGTTTTCCACAAGTTGAAGTGGAATTGCGTTTGGATGATCGTGTTATGGACATTGTGGCCGAAGGGGTCGATTTAGCTTTTCGGGTCGGAGAGCCAAAAGACTCGACTTTAATCGCACGAAAACTTGCTCGAAATCGCCTGATTATTTTGGCTTCACCTGAATTTATCGACACCTATGGTATGCCTAAAACAATTGATGAATTGGCATTATTACCTGCGGCTAATTATACCAGTAGCGCTTTGCGAGTAACGAGTATTGACTATATTGATCAACAAGGTAACAGAGCTGAAAAAACAATTAAGAGTGTTTTTAGAGCCAACGATGGTGAAGTATTGCTATTAAAAGCACTTTCAGGCACCGCCTTTGTGGTGATCCCCGCATTTATCATCGCTAATGAAGTTAAAGACGGCGATTTAATCCCATTACTAACCGACCTTCAATTATCGGATTTTAGTGCTATGTATGCGGTATATCCACATCGCGATTTGCCGGTAAGAACACGGTTATTCTTTGATGCAGTGCGTGAATATATTGGTAAAGACATACCGATATGGGAAAGTAATATTCCAAACTTTGAGCATTTATATCAAGGATAGCTAATCAGCTAGTCATATAGATAGTCATATAGATAGTGATGCCCCAAGCAATCGGCGCTCTACTACCTGTCCTTTGCCGAGCAGTTAATGTGCAGTAGCTCAATATTACATACAGTATTGAGCTACTCTTCCTGCTGTTACAACAATATTGAGACTACCTTGGTAAACTAGTATTGCACGTTATTTAGCTTACCAACGTTTAGTTTATAAGCGTTACTTATACCTAGCGCTGTTACTCTTAGTGACTCCAGTTGTAGAGTTATTCCTTTTGACAAGGGAAGTCAGCAATTAAGGTTTCAAATAAAACTTCCTTCAGTTGCTTTTCGTCTAACTGACTAATATCCATCGACTTCGCCACTGATGAAGCAATGCTTCTTCTATCGTATTCAAGCGGGATACAAAATTGATGTGAATCTTCATTGCTCAACATTGAAGAGGTTGTTAATACCCGAGTTCGATAAGCTCGCTTTAAAAAATCACTTTGCTCTGGCGCATTACGCTCTATCATCGCTTTCGGTTGTACAACACCATCTTCAGTGAGTAAAGAAGAGTCAATGAAGCCGTCGATATATAGCTTACAAGGGTTGATTTCGCTTTTATCTTCACCTTGTTGATAGGCTTTACATGAACTGATAATGTCAGATTTAAAGTCAGCAAATACTGTCACAGGTACAAGCAATAGAGCGATTGCTGTTGAACTAATCATTAGAGGTTTTAACATGTTCATTTTTGTTCTCCTTTAGTAACAGTTAAATTAACTGCTAATTTATTTGAGGACTTACGTATGAGCCAAGCACCAGCAATAGCTGATATGAGTGAGCCTACCAACACGCCAACTTTTACTTGGGTTTGATAAGCCAAGCCTTGTTCTTCAAAAGCCAGTGAACCGATAAATAGGCTCATAGTAAAGCCGATACCACACAGCAGACACACTCCGTAAAGCTGTGTCCAAGTTGCGTCTTTAGGTAAGCGGCACAGTTTGAGTTTAACGGCAATAAAACAAGCAGTGAAAATGCCTAATTGTTTACCGATAAATAATCCGCCGATAATACCGACTGATATTGGCGTGAACAGTTCATCAGCAGATACACCTGTTAAGCCCACACCAGCGTTAGCAAAAGCAAAAAGTGGTAGCACGAAAAAGGTGATCCAAGGGTGTAGTTCATGTTCAATTTGATATGACATTGATTTGGATTTTTCACGCGCAATAGGGATAAACCAAGCAACCGCAAACCCCGCTAATGTTGCATGTACTCCCGACTTTAATACCGCAGCCCAAACGACAATTGATACCAAAATAAAGGGGGTTTTATTGGATAGTTCAAGACGATTAAAAATGAATAGCAGCACTAAACCTATGCCGGCAATTATCAGCGAGTTTGTTGCCAGATCTTGCGAGTAAAATATAGCAATGATAATAACCGCACCAATATCATCGATAATGGCAACAGATAGTAAAAATAGCTTCAAACTAGGAGGTAAATGCTTACCAAACAGTATAAATATACCTAAAGCAAAAGCGATATCGGTTGCTGAAGGAATAGCCCAACCATTCATAGCAACAGCGTCTTGGTAATTAAAAGCGACATATATTATTGCTGGGAAAATAATACCAGCGATGGCAGCTAGAAACGGCAATACCACTTGATCAGGTTGAGACAATTGACCATAAAATAGTTCGCGCCTAATTTCCAGCCCAACCACAAAGAAAAACAGTGCCATTAAACCATCATTCACCCATAACACTAAAGGTTTGCTGATAGCAAAAGTACCTAAAGTAATACTAACGGGGAACTCAAGAAATTCGTTATAACTTTGGCTAAAAAAACTGTTAGCCATAACTAAGGCAAGCGCTGCCGCGAGTACCAAAATGATGCCTGAACTGGCATCTGTTTGGATAAATTGTTTCCAGCGTTGAATAACAATATTTTCTGACATACAACCTCCTTTCACGTAGTTACTGAATTTATAACCAATATCTAAAAACAATAAAAGTCGATTGTAGTTGTATTATTGTCAACAAAAAGTTGATAAGGTTTTAGCTTGCAAAACGGTAATAATGACAAACAAATTTGTGAGGTTTTATGGCTAAACTTAATTATCATCACTTACAATATTTTCATGCAATAGCAACGCACGGTAGTATTGCTATGGCTGCAAAATCGATGCATATCACACCACAAACATTGAGTGCTCAGTTAAATTTATTAGAAGTGCAACTTGGCTATAGTTTATTCGAGCGCAAAGGTAAGCGTTTGATACTTAATGAGATGGGACACATCACGTTAAGTTATACCCAGGAAATATTTAGCTTAGGTGATGAGCTTGTGCATTCGTTAAAAAATCATTCAACTGACTTTTCATTTCGCTTCTCAATCGGTGTAACAGATGTTATCGCCAAGGTATTTTCATTTAATCTTTTAAAGTCAATTTACCAAATGGATAACTCGATTAAATTGGTTTGCAAAGAAACCAGTTTGGAAGTTTTACTGGGTGAGCTTGCGGTCAATAAACTTGATGCAGTATTAAGTGATACTTCACTTCCTACGGGAGCATCGTTAAAAGCTTACAGTCATCTTATCGGCAAATGTGGTTTAAGTTTTTTTGCCACAAAAGCGTTAGCAACATCACTCAAAGATGGCTTTCCAAAGTCACTCGATGGTCAGCCTTTTTTCACCGCAGGCGAAGGTTCAAATCAGCATTTAAATGTACTGTCTTGGTTTAATGAGCTTGCTATTAGCCCGAAAATTATTGGTGAGTTTGACGACTCAATGTTGGCTAAATATTTTGGCAAAGCAGGATACGGTGCATTTTGTGCGCCTACCATACTTGAAAATCATGTGGTGGATGAGTTCGACGTTGAGGTTATTGGCCGCACGACCGACATTGTTGAACATTATTATCTTATCTCGCCTGAACGTAAGGTAAAACATCCTGCGGTTCAGCATTTATTAGCGGAGGGTAAACGATTATTCGCAAAACCTACGCTGTTAAATTAGGGAGATAGTAGAGGGGAGGAATAAAATGACTTATAGCGAATGCTTACCACTACTGCTTACAGTTAATGTTTACAGTAATAGTGTCTCTAGAAATAATTATTTTTGATGCTTGTTTTTATACATTGTCATGTCAGCATCATTGAGCAAATGTTCTATATCACTATGTTTGTTTTTATCGAAAGTGACAACGCCATGAGCAAAAGATATTGGATAAGGAAGATCTAAGCTTTTGCTAACAGAAACTAAATTATCGGCGAAACGAGCTATTGCCTGATTGGCCGTTTCTAATTGAGTATCAGTAAGTAAAACAACAAATTCATCACCACCGATCCGGGCACAAATATCTGACACTCTAAAGGTGTTTTTTATTTGTTCAGCAAATATTTTTAACACTTTATCGCCGATAGCGTGACCATAATTATCGTTAAATAGCTTAAAATCATTAATATCAAAGTATGCTAAATGACATACGTTACTTTGCCTCATCGACATTTCAATACAATGCTGACTTAAACGTTTAAAGCCACGGCGATTAGTAATATTGGTGAGTTCGTCAATGCTGGCTAATTGCAGTAAAAAAAATTCATCAGAAACTAAGGTTGCTAAATCAGCTAACGATATTACGTCATCGTGATTTAGAGTTCTTGTTTTTGTATCAATAATACATAGTGTGCCGATTTTCTCACCACTTGGAGAAGTGATCGGGTGGCCAGCGTAAAAGCGTATTTTGGGTTGGTTTACTACTAACGGATTATCGAAAAAGCGTTTGTCTTGTAAAGTATCTTCAACGATAAGTGTTTTGTCTTCCTGAATTGTATGACCACAAAATGAAATGTTTCTAGGTGTTTCTTTAACGTTTAAACCAATAGATGATTTAAACCACTGACGATCTTTGTCTATTAAACTAACGAGTGCTATTGGTACATTAAATAACTTTTTAGCCAGACGTGTAACACGGTCAAAACGCTCCTCTGGTTCTGTGTCTAATATCCTAAGAGAATGCAGCGATGCTAATCGACACTCTTCATTTTTGGGTGGAGCGGGAGCGAGCATGAGTCTTTACATAAAATTATGGTCTTGACCGAGTATAGTGCTATTTGAAAATTTAATAGTTTTTTTTACTTTTTATTTTTGAATATAATCAAATCTTCATTTTATGCAGCGACTACTGCATTGTTCATTTATCCATAATAAGCTGGTTTGTTTGTACTCTAGCCTAGGCGATAAATGAATTTTCATTTTCATGCTTCTAACCGTGATTATTTTTATTATCATTATTTATCAATGGATTGTTATTTTCTAAACGTTTGTAAATACATTGCTTAATGTGTTTTATTAGCATTTTCTGGTTACTTTTTTTGTTGTATTTTTAATCAAATAAGTGTTTGAGGTTGATGGTTTATTGTGCAATTATTGTTGGTGCGATCAGTCTAATGGCTGTGAAATTAAAATAATAATAGTTATATAAGAAGGAGTTTATTTTGAAATATCCATTCAAAGACTTACGAACACCGTTAACTGCTTTAAGCCTATCTTGTTTACTTGCTGCCTGTGGGGGAGGTGGTGGTGATGAATATAAATATATAGGTGCTCCAGATCCGGTAACACCTGATCCGGTAACACCGCCCGTTGCTGTTGTTACTCCTGTACCTGCATTTGATAGTGATGGCATATTGTCAGCTAATATTCGTTGGACTGACTATGGCGTACCGCACATTACTGCCGACAATCTAGAAAGCATGTCGTATGGTGTTGGCTATGCTTTCGCTCAAGATAATATTTGTATGCTGGCCGATCAAATTTTGAAATATAACTCACAACGGGCAAAATATTATGGTCCAGATTTAGTGCCTGCTTCGGGGGATTCAGCACACTTAATTAATGACTTTGGCTTTCTAACGTTAGGTATTCGGGAGCACGCAGAGCAAAATATTGCAGCGTTATCAACGGATAGCCAAGCGTTATTATCTGGTTATGCTCAAGGCTATAATAAGTATTTAGCCGACACAGGTGTTGAGAATATAGACGGTTCATGTGCCAACATGCCGTGGGTACAACCCATTAGCGATGTTGATATGCTGACTTACACGCTGGGCATTGCTTTGTTGCCTGGTGCTGCAAACTTTCTTGGTCCAATGTTCTTAGCGGCTCCTCCAGGAGAGAGTTTTGCGCCTTATCCACAAACAACTAGCGCTGATACTGCCGACTATATCGTTAATGCCAAACCCGTTGTAACATTGCCTGAGCATAATCCAAACGATTTAGGCTCAAATGGTTGGGGCTTAGGCAAAGACAAAACTGAAAACGGTAAGGGAATGGTGTTAGCTAATCCACATTTCCCACATACCGGTAACTTACGTTTTTGGCAATTTCATATCACTATTCCTGATCACCTCAATGTGATGGGTGGTTCGTTAACTGGCATGCCTGGAGTAGTAAATATAGGTTTCAATGAAAACGTTGCTTGGACCCATACTTTCTCTTCTGCTGAGCATTTTGTAGTTTATCAGTTAACGCTTAACCCGAATGATCCAGCGCAAATGTCGCAAGTGATCGATGGCACAAACCGTTTAATCACGGGTAAAGAAATTGCTATTGATGTTGCCGTTGCACCAGGACAAACCATCAAGTTAGCGAAAATGACTTATTCCACTCATCATGGTCCTATGATTGTGGTACCGGGCAACTTTGAATGGGGGACTGGTGGTAACGCATTTGCTATCAAGGATGCTAACTTAGGTAATGTTGATATTATTGACCATTGGTTGGCAATGAATTTAGCCGGTAATATTGATGAATTTAAACAAGCTTTTAAAGACTACGATGGTGTTATTTTTAACAACACCATGTCGGCTGATAAAGAAGGTAATGTTTTCTACATCGATGACTCAACCGTACCAAATTTAACGGCCACCGCTATTAACGAAATGACCACAAATCCGTTATTGATAGGTGCAAAACAAGCCGCAGGCTTTACCTTGTTACCAGGGTTTTTATCGGCCTTTGATTTCGAACGTGCCGTACCGTACGAAAATGCCCCTAAGTACTCAGGCACTGACTACGTACAAAACTCTAATGACAGCTACTGGTTAACTAATCTTGAAGCACCTATTACAGGCGTTTCGCCATTATATGGTCCTGTTGAAAACCAACAATCTTTGCGTTCGCGTTTAGCACATAAGTTTTTAGCTAATAGTGCCGGTAGTGATGGTTTATTTAGTCCTGCTGAAGTTGAACAGGCATTATTGAGTAATCGTAGCTATCTAGCTGAAAGTACCTTGACTGAGCTATTGGCTATTTGCCAAACGCAAGGAAGTACGCCAGTGAGTCTTGAAACACAGGATGTTGATATTAGTAATGGCTGTGCGGCATTGGCACTTTGGGATGGCACTTTCAATAAAAACAGCAGTGCAGCGCACTTGTTTAGAGAGTTTGCTTTTCAATTTAATCAAAACCCGCAATGGCAAGAAAGTTTCTCTGTCGATAATGCCATTACAACGCCTAGTGGTTTAGTAAACAATGCCACAACACTAGAGCAGTTTGCTCAAGCTATTGTTAATGTCGAATCAGCTGGATTAGCCTTAGATGCAACTTTAGGCTCAGTACAGTTTGTTGAGCGTAGTTTAGCTGACGGCAGTGCTTCAGGCATAAAAATCCCTTGGGCTGGCTCTCATAATATAGAAGGTGGTTTTAATGTGTTTGATGCGCGTACTGGTAACGATGGTTCATTATTACGTCGTCATGTTTATCCAGCGCAAAACAGCGATTCAATTTTAAGTGCTGAAGGTGGTGGTTATCATATTAACTACGGTAGTAGCTGGATGACAGTGGTTAACTTTACTGATGAAGGACCAGTTGCCAGAGGCTTATTAAGCTACTCTCAATCTCATGAATACGGCAGTGACCATAATGAAGACCAAACCTTGTTATATTCACAGCAACCACAACTTAGACCTTTACGTTTTACTGAAGCGGATATTGAAGCTAACAAAGTATCAGAAATGACTATTAGCTCTGCACCATAATAAACGTGTAAATATGAACGAAAAAGCCGATATAACATAAATGTTGTATCGGCTTTTTATTTATCGTAATGTCGTAAATTATTTAGAATTAACTTGTGATGGAAGCAAGCTCTAACGTTACTTGATCTAATCCTAAATCTGAAATTTTACGATTGAATTCAGACTGTTTACTGCTAATTAACGAAATACCTTCAACAATCATATCGTAGGCTTTCCATTCTTGCGATCGTGTATCTTTACGCATCTGAAAAGTTATCTTTATATCGGGTTTACCAGCGTCGGTAATTTTGACATCAACAGAAGCAGATTTAGCATTCTCTTTTAACTTAGTACCAGGCTCATAAGCTACTTTTTGATTACTGTATTGCGTTAAAGCATTGGCATAAGTACGAACCAAATATGAACGCATGGCCGTAATAAACTTTACACGTTGCTCTGGTGTGGTTTTTTGCAAATGTTTACCCAAAATTTTAAAGGCAGCATATTGATAATCAACCGATGGCATTAACTCTTCTTCAACAATATCCCGCATTAAATCAGGAAACTTTTTTAACGCATCTTGATTACTAGCAATTCTTGCAAAAAGACTATTACCCGTTATTTCTATTACTTGATAGGGCGAAACCGAAGGCGTTGCCTCTACCTCAGTTGCGATACTGCTTTGTATAAAACCAGTGAATAATACAAACAGTACTAAAAGCTTTTTCATGATGATCCTTACGAGATAAATAAATTGAACTAATTTTGAATTGGGAGGATTATACATACCGACCGCTCGGTCTGTAAATGATTTTTAGGCTTAAGATAGAAGATAAAGTGTTAAGAATTGTTACCTCAACACCGTATTAATTTGTCGCTAGCTTTTCAATTGTTGCAAGTAACGACATAGCTCTTTAATGACCTTATCAAACAACTCTTTGTTTAAAGAGCATTTACTTAAACTTGAAGAACCATGAAAGGTCGACACAATAAAATAAGCGACTTGACTAAAATCAAGATCCGGTTGCAATTGTTTGCTAACGCGTAATAAGTTTGTGGCAATTAATAAATTCAGTTGCTTTTCCATGGCGAGTATTCTAATACGAAAGCCTTCATCAACACCTGACATTTCTTGGCAAAGGTTGTTTAACGGGCAGCCACACACGAGTTCATCGCAGCTCATCTCTTTCGACATCGAGCTGAAAAAGTCGCATAAGCCTTGTATTGGATCTTCAGCCTCTACTGGCGGTTGCCAAAGGGCAATAAAAGCAGGCGCGTAAACTTCTTCAAAAACAGCGTAACCAAGTTCCATTTTATTAGCAAAATGGTAATACAAGGCACCTTTAGATATTTCACAGCGAGCTAAAATGCAAGATAAACTAGTCGCGGTAAAACCCTTTTTATGAATTTCATCAGCACTAATTTCAAGTATTTTTTTACGTGTTTGCTCTGCGTCTCTCATAGCCTATCTTTGAATGTTAGTGGTTAATATAATCACCCAAGTTTAACCGACCGCAAGGTCGGTTGCAAAGGTAATATCTTGAAAAGTTGTAGCTGATTTGTATTTGCTATTTTGATAAATAAATAGAGCGACTAAAATAAATGACTGAAAATTTATCGCTGCTTATGACATTGTTACTTGCCATTATCATGAGTAGTGTAGTTAACTTTTTTTGACGAGAGATTCTAAGTTCATTGAGACTATTTAAGAATAAATATTTATACATAAAAAACACACTGTTATTATTACCGTGCTTTTAGGCATGGTCCGTTTTGTCCATCTATACTACCCTTTGTATATTAATGTCATATAAGGAGAAAAATAAATGGATAGGCGTTTATTTATAAAATACGGGGTGAGTATTATAGGCACTTCTGGAGTGCTGGCGAGTTATCCTGTTTTAGCTCTGCTAAAATGTTCAAATTTTGATTCTCATAGGATACAGCAATGCGAAGCTGGTATTAATTCTAATATTGCAAATATCACTGCTGCGTCGGTTGGTGGTCAGCATATGAGTCAGTGGTGTTGGGCTGCGTGTATAGAAATGGTTTTTAAATATTATGGGTTACACGTACCTCAAGAAGCTATAGTACAACAAACATGGGGAGGTCTCGTAAATCGTCCAGGTCAACCTGCTCAGATCTTAGCAAACTTAAACCGACGGTGGATGGATTCAAGGGGGCAACAGTTTTCTGTTTCTGGTAACGCTTACACGGCAAATCCAATAACAGCTGCTCAGGATTTATCAGAAGATATGCCCCTAATAATTGGTACTATGGGCCATGCAATGGTTTTAACATCATTGCAATACTATGTAGATCAATGGGGAAATGGTCAGGTTAGTTCTGCTGTCGTAAGAGACCCATGGCCACGCAAAGGCCGCCGAATATTAACTGCACAAGAATGGAAAAACACATCATTTTTGGCAAGAATCAGAATAAAATGAGCTGAACAAATTGCTTAAACGGAAAATAACAGTTAGCTATCGCTTCGCTATTATATCCAACTATTCTTACCCGCTTGCAGGGCGTTGGACAATTATGGAAACAGGTACGCCAGATATCATATATATTGTAATAATTAATGGAGAATAAAATGATTAAAAGAAGTGTATTAATATTGTTTTTTATTATTAATGTATCCACATCATTCGCAGACCAAGGAAGAAAAATGGGGTGCGTTGATCAACACGGTATCATATTTCCTATAGGAGGTAAAAATCATGTTGACGGTGTTGTGTATGAATGCGTTTTAACATTCACCCTTCAATCCGACCATAAAAAAGTTAATGGGTACGCTGTTGTAAATCAAGCATCCTGGGTTTTAGCAAAAACTAAACTTCTATAATTTAAGCCTAACAATAAGCCCTGAGGTGAAGAAATTTACCAGAATTTACCAGGCCACCCATGGAGAAATTTACCAGGCCACCCATGGAAATTTACCAATTTACCAGGCCCCCCATAATAACCTGTGTATATTTTACTCCATAAACTACGCTTAATTTACCCTCATTAAGTTTGGTGATTGTCATGCCTAAGCCTCGTTCACAACAAATCAGTTTATCGGATACACCGTATTATCATATATGCAGCCGAACGGTGCGAAAGGCATTTTTATGTGGCGTGGATAAGGAGACGGGCGTTAGTTTTGAACATCGAAGAAAATGGATTGAACAACGTATAT
>JBAROR010000017.1:0-77358 GCA_049642265.1 Cognaticolwellia sp.
AACAAATAAGGCATGGGCGTTAGGTGATGATTCGTTTATTGAACAGGTTGCTAATACCTTATCTAGAAGAGCCAAGCCATTACCACAAGGCGGTGATAGGAGATCTAAAGCGTTTAACTCATCCAAATCTAAGTGACTTTTATTTTTCAGCGAACCTGACCCCGCAGGTTTTTGAAACGTAAGGGTTCTTCCTTATTGAAATATGCGGTGGAAAGTAAGTTTTAGGACTTGCGGTCCATCTCAGAGCGTGTTGTTAGCCGTTTTTACTAAGTATACTATTAATCCAGTTTTGTATTTTAGATGTTCGAATGTAGTATTCAATCCAACCATAGCGACCATCATTTTGATTATTATCTGCTGAATCGTCGGGATAGCCTCCGCCTGAACTAATACCAATGATTTCAAGTTGATTGCCATTCTTAACTAATGCTGGACCGCCACTATCTCCTGGACCAGCAACACCCTCAAATGGTAATGCTTCTTTTGAGTTTGGTGAATCGAAATCAAAGATGAGAAAATTACCTTCGACTTCGTTAATTCTATTTTGTGCAGACCTGAATGTTCCATCGTTAGTTGGTTCGCTAGATATAATTCCAGAATCACCTTTACCGAAGTCTCCCCACCCTAGGATGATGATTTCCTTGCCTTTTTCATCCGACTTTTTATAGAGCGACAATGGCGTGACATGAGTTACTGTTGTACCAAGCTTTAGTAAGGCGACATCATAACTTTCATCTTCTATCCCTTGGACACCTATGAGTTCTTCAGAGTCATTATATATGGGTTTAATCTTGCCATATTTTTCTGGGATAAATACCTTGGTTATACTATTTTTAATACCTGATATTTTCACTCCATATGGATTTTTTTTCAGGTTTTGGCTTGAAATTAAAATAGTACAATGCGCTGCTGTAATAGCCCACTCCGCGTCAATTAATGTGGCGACACATTCCTTAATACTCCCATCATCAAAAAGTGGGAATAAGGCGGGGTGATTTTTTCATTTTCCGAGTATAGTTTACTGTCTACATCATGCCTTACAACAATTGCACTAGCTGAAATACAATAAAATATAGTGATTGCTACTAAAGTACTCTTCATATCCATTTGAGATCCTTTCCTACTTTAATGATTTGTTAGGGATTTTTGGCATCTTCCTCTGCGATCCAAAGATAAATAGCTGTATCAGCCTCACCAATTTCAACAACACGATTACCATGCATAAGAACACCTAGACCATGTTCAGAATCCCAAGTGCAACCAAATTCAAAGCCAACATAAGGTATACCATCTTTTTTAAGGGGGTGAACATTTACGGAATGTAAACCAATGAGATTTCGGAAATCGTCTTGGGTATTTACATTAGGCATAAATTCTATTTTTTCTTGTTCTGTATATCCGTAATTTTTCTGTAGAGATGGGTATACATTTACTAATGAACTTAACAGATATTTTGCCAAAGGTTCTTCGTTTTCTACTACCCATACAACAGATTTTATTTCTTCGTTACTTAGAGGTTCGATATCTCGACCTTCAGGAGCAAATATAATGGTAACATTCCCATTAGAGGGTATATCAGAATCTTTTGCACCATATGGTCCATTCATGCTTTGAAATCCACGCCATGAGGGCAAGTTTACTTCTGTTTTCCACCAGAGGTCGTCTTCTAATTCAAAATTAACAGTCATAGTGATTGAGCCCTAACAGCTTGTATGGAGACTTCTCAGTAATGTCCGCTCCATAACCTTTATTTAATTGACATTAATATCCCATAATTACATAGCCTTAGGGAATACAAATTTTGTATTTTGTCAGAACATGGATATTACTGAGGCTTCTCAGTAATATCCAATATAAGATTTGTCATTATTACCTATAATATCAATGAATTAGAAGTTAAGCAGAATGTTTTCTGTTTATTACTAAGACTTCTTAGTAATAAGACACGAATAATTCATTAGAAAATATATCGCAAAAAACTTATCTCTAAAGTCAGGAATGCGCACAAAGTGATCTTTAATATTTCAAATGAGAACGATCACAATGGTGGTTAAGCGGACTGTATAGGATAAGTTTTATAGAGTAGGGGCACTCAAAAAACGTAACTAATATGTTGAATTTTCTAATCCGGTGACGCATTTATCATTATTTATGACGTCCACACAGAAAATAAAAAGCACTAACTTTTTAACTTATTAATTTTAGTTTATTAATTTGAATTTATTGATGTTAGCTCATTAGAGGCGATTAAAACTTCTAATGAGCTAGGTAATCTTTCTCATCGCATATTTATTTTGCGAACACTTGCTTGAGCAATTCAGTGGTTCTTTTGGCTGGGTTTTCACGAATAGCCGCTTCTTCTTTTGCTAAATATTCAAATATGCCAGACATAGCCTGTACCTTAACAAGTTCGGTTAAATCATTACTTATATCGGGTACAAAAGGAATTGACTGATATTTTGAGATGATTTTATCGTATAAGGTTAATGCGCCAACATCGGCCAAGCTTTGCTTGATAATTGGATCCATAGCTTGTGCTATTGACTCCGACATCTGCTTTTTGAAGTATTGTGTCGCAGCATCGCTTTCACCATTATAAATGGCTTGAATATCAACAAGTGTTAAGTTATTTATTGCCTTAGATATAATAGGACCAGCAGCGGGTATTGCTTGCTCTGCGGCTTCATTTAATTGAGCTTCAAGCTCATCTGTCCATTGCCCCATGCCTATTTTATCTAACATTTTCCCTGCAGTAGCTAATGCGGGAGGTAAATTAATATGCAAGTTCGGGTTGTCAGCAAATGCACCACTTTGTTGTAAGGTGTTTATAACGGACTCTGAGCCCACAGACAAAGCTTGTTTAAGTGCCTTTCCAATTTGTTCGTCACTTAACGCTAATTGAGTAACATCAGCTTCACCCGAGAGTAATTTTTTAGCTTTTTCCCACCAGTTACCTTCAGCACTTACCGGTGAAGTGAGTAAAAGTGAACACAAGGCGATGATAGTAAATTTACCTTGTTGTTTAAAATTTTTCATCATGCGTATCTCCAAATACAAGCAACTATTCATAATATAACTATGCCACAAGACAGAGCTTAATCTTGTTAATTTCTTTGGCGTAAATACTATTGCCAAACTTGCGCATTAAGCTCTTGATGGTTGTTTTTACTTATCTACATACTAGCCGAATAAGCCTTTCAGTTTGTCTTTTAGCTTATCTTTTACTTTTTCTTTTGCCTTGTCTTTGGCTGCGGAACTAACATCGGGGCGAATTTTAACGTCATGAAATGGTCCGGTAATTTTTATTGGAATTTCAATACCAGAATCTGAAACATCTGCAGCTTGTCCTTGAGTTGATGCCACTACTTTTGATTTGATATGCAAATTAACTTTTGTTTCAGGCAGGTTGATATCACCCGTTCCTGATATTCTGATAAAAGGATTATTTAACGCTAAATTATTGATGTTAGCCACACCATTTTTCAGCATAAATTTACCGGTTAAAGCCGCAAAGTCTGTTTTATCTGCGTTGCTAAAATCACTGTCTAAACTAACGGCAGATAGGTTACCTTGCATAATGTTGCTGGCGCTTTTAGCGATAGCGGCTAAGTTGACACCTTTAACTGCGCCGTCGATAAAACTAAAATCAAGGTCGCCATTAAGTTGATGAATAAAGTCACGTTGACTCATGCCTTGAGTCGTTAGGTTCCAAGCTAGTTGCCCTTTGCCCATTAACTTATCAAAGCCAACTGCATCGGTAAGCAGTGGAGCAGCATTAATATTGGCTAATTCAAACTTAGTGCTTATTTTGTAAGGTTTTTTATTCGCATTAACGTTAAATACACCATGGCCGGTACCTTCATAGCCCTGAAAGCTTTTTAATTGCACATTAGCAATGCCTTTATTTAATACAAGGGCTATCTCATTCTTACCCAGCTTAATATCGCGCACTAACAACTGACTAGATTTGATTGTTATATCAGCATTTAATGACCCCAAGGCGGATAAATCAAGCGGGGTATCATCCCAAACTATTGGTTGGCTTTCTGTCTCGCTTGGTGGTGGAGTTTCCGCACTTGGCTCTGGTAAATATGGGTTAAGGTTTAATATACCTAAATCGATATTACTGGAAATATGCAATGGTGTAGATAAAGTAACGGCTGTATCGCCTTTAAATTCTAATGCGTCAAGATTAACCATTAACTCATCAAGGGTTAATTTGTTATTGTTAAAACGCATATTTGTCGTGAAGGCAAACTTATTAAAGGCTTCATCTTTCGCGACTAAAGGGATGTTCTGCCAGTTTAATAATTGCTTAACCGAGTCTCCAGATACAGATAGCTTACCGGTGATGTCTTTGCCTTGTTGTAAAATTTCACCTTCGTAACTTAATTCAGCTAAAGCTGACGTTAAGTCTAGCTTGACAGAAAATGGTTGGTTATTTATTGCTTTTGCTGGCGTGCTAATACTTGTTTCAAGTTCAAACACTTGTGCCATATAGCGCACACTACCTGAAAAGTTGAGCGCTTGACGTAAAGAGGGCAGTAAAACGGCTAAGTTGAGCTGATCTATAACCAGTGTTTCTTTACTTTGATGATCAATATAAGTGAGCTTGCCGCCATTAATTTCTACTTGGCCAAGACTAATATCAAAAGCTTCTGGCAACGTAAGCTTGCTATCATTAGTTGATGATTTTTCAGTGCTACTTTCTACATCATTCAAAGTGGAGAACTGCCAATTGGCTGTTCCATCAATACTTTTTTCCAGCAAAATATCGGGGTTGTTGATAACAAACTTCTCAATACTTAATTCACCAGAAAATACTGAAAGCCAAGGAATATGAATCAATAATTCGCTAATACTGGCCATGTCTTGCTTTGAACCGCCGTCAGCATTGGAAAAATGAACATCGTTTAGCTCAAGAGACAACGAAGGAAATACACTGAGGTTTTGTTCGCCATTAATTGTTAATGTTCTCCCTGTCGTTTGTTGCACTTTAGTGCTGACTTGGTTAACGATGTCCTGTGTCGATATTAATTGCGTGGCAGCGACAATCAATAGCACAATGATAAAAATAATAATGGCGACAGATTTAAATAAAGTTTTCATGGTTGCTCTTAATTAGCGGAACTTAATGCCTACTATAGTAAATAAGTAAATTTAATTCATTGAATTACGATGAATTTTTTTATATTTATACTGACTCATATTAAAATTTTAAGCGCAAACTGTTATATCAATACCATGTGACGGTTTGGTTATGATTACTTGAGTTATCGGATTGTTTTTAGATAAAAACGTTAACTCTAGGCTAACGTTTTTTATCAAGTTGTATCGACGTTCTCATTCTACTAGCACCAAATACTGACATACGTTCAAAATCATCGAACCGAATGGGCATATATTGGCAATCATTATGATCTTGGAAGCTTTCATCAGGATCGGGATCATGCAAATAAAAGCACTGTTCATCGTAGCCACTAATCACAACCCAATGTGGTGCTTTTTTTCTATCTAATCGATAGGTACTGATCAGAACTAATGATATTTGCCCCTGATCGCAAGCCGCTTTTAGCATTTCTGCGCTTGTTTCTTGATAGTTAACGACTAGATTTTTTTGCTTACTCTGTTTGATAAAATGTTCATGAACAGTGGCGATTATTTGCTTTTTATCTTCGCTGCGCACGCCATCAACAAATAAAGCGTCGCTGCTATTAATATTGACTTTGGCATTAAAACCACGGGCTTGGGCGGCTAATGCTAGACCTACAGGGTGACAGCCGCCATGACCCGAAGTCATAAATATTGTCGTAGCCTCACGCCAAAGTTCTAATTCTTCTTCTAAAGTAACGACATAATTTTTATCTAGCGCTGACAACGCCATCATTAAAGCTGTTGGGCCACAGGTAAAAGGCGTATTTTGCTTAAACCAAGGCATGTGCTTGTGTACTTGTTGCACCGCTGTTTTAGGCGAGAAATATCGAATACGTTTTTGCATGCGTATGGCATCGCTTTGATCTTCATAATAATTTTCGATGAAAGCAAACTCGCGAAAATTCAATTTTTTATAAAGAGCAATAGCCACATGATTAGTGCTATTCACTTCAAGCCTCAAGTAAAGCGCGCCTTTTTCAATCGCTAAACTTTCTCCGGTAGTTAACAATTGTTTTGAAAGCCCTAAACCTCGGTATTCGTTGAGCACTGCCATTGAATAAAGCCGAGCTAAACGGGTGCCGCGATGAAACACAATGAGTAAATATGCGACAATTTCTTGCTGTTTAAAACAAACAAGTACAATGCTTTGCTGGTTGATTATAAAGCGCTTGAAGCTTCTGCGGCTTAGTTTGTCAGATGAAAAACAGCCATCTTCAATTGCGATGAGCGCGTCAATGTCGTTTATGTTTGCTGGTCTATATTGAAATTTATCAGCGGTGATATCAATCACGGTAAGTATCTCAAAGAAGTTGTCTACCTTATTCTATTTTTTGGCTTCTATTGCTGTCATTGTTTGCTCGCCAAGAAACTAAACCAAGGTAAAAGTTAGCAAAATTATATCTCTTTCAAAATAACTAAACGATACAAAATTTTTTGTTAATCTGATTAAAATATTGAGTTTGAGTTTTTTTATTTTAGGTGCAGAATCTAGCAAATTTTTTTACTTAACCGACCATGTCGAACACATTAATTATTGTTGAAAAAGAGGCTGACCTTGAAGCTTATGTAACGTCTGAAAACGTTTTAACATTTGAGCAATATGTCGCCCACCAATACCTAGATTCAAATGAGATTAAGCAGGAATGTAAGCAGGGGCTTAAAGACAAGATTAAACAAGAGCTTAAACAAGAACGTCGCACTCGTTTTCGCATCATTAACTTGTGTAAAAGTAACGACTATCTGTCGATAGGCTACTATTGCTCTTTATTAGCTGAGGCCAGAGGGCATAGTGTTATCCCTTCTGTGCGTACCTTGAATGACCTGAGCCAACGCAGCCTTACTGAGATGGAGTTAAGCTCCATCACACCTTTGCTTGCTAATAAATTGTTGAAGCATATCCCTGTTTCATTTCAGGGCGATGTTATTCATTTTAAAAGCTTCTTCGGTCAGTCTCAAACAAGCCAATATGGCGAATTAGCAGGTAAAGTTTTTCAACATTTTACCTGTCCTATTGTCGACATTACCTTGAGTTTTAACAGTGTTTGGCAAATACAAAATATTGCCACAATGAGCCGAGAATCATTAACCGCTGCTGAAGAACTTGATTTCGCCGCGGCGCTGGAAGATTTCTGTCAAAAGGTTTGGCGTAAAAAGCGTAGTGAAAAGTCATATCGCTATGATTTAGCTATTTTAGTTGATCATCAAGAGAAGCTTCCTCCTTCAGATAATAAAGCACTGAAGAAGTTTGTCGCGGCGGCAAAAACTTTGGATATAGGCTGCGAGTTAATAACAGAGGATGACTATCATCGCTTGTCAGAGTTCGACGGTTTGTTTATTAGAACAACCACCGCTATTGACCACTACAGTTATCGTTTCGCTAAAAAAGCTGAAATGGAAGGCTTAGTGGTTATTGATGATCCTACTTCGATTTTACGCTGTACGAACAAAATATATTTAGCGGATTTATTTTCATCAAATAATGTTAAAGCGCCGAAAACGCAACTGCTCTTTATTAATGATGCCAGCAATGTCGATAAGCTTGAGCAAGCATTCTCTTATCCTATCGTGTTGAAAATTCCCGATGGCGCTTTTTCTATTGGTGTTGAAAAAGTGAAAAATAAAGCGGAATTAATTGCCGCTTTAAATCGGCTGTTTACCCGCTCGTCACTGCTAATAGCACAAGAGTATTTGTATACAGAGTTTGACTGGCGAATTGGGGTACTAAACGGTAAGCCAATATTTGCTTGTCGATATTATATGGTTAATAACCACTGGCAAATATATCAACATGGTAAGAACCGAGTCGCTTCTGGCAGCTTTGAAACCTTACCGACATTTGAAGCACCAAAGTGGGTATTAGAGTCGGCTATTAAAGCAACAAACCCTATTGGTAATGGCCTTTATGGCGTTGATATAAAAGAAAAAGACGGTGCAGGTTATGTCATTGAAGTAAACGACAACCCGAGTATAGATAGCGGAGTAGAAGATTTATACCTAGGCAATGAATTGTACCAAATTATTATGGGCGAATTTTTAGCTCGTATGGAAAAAAAACGTAGCACAACCACTTATAAGAGTAACCATGGATAACGAAATGACAGGTAATGAAATCACGTTTAGCGACGATAAATTATCAATTTATAATTTTGGTGATGATTTTTTATCAGAGAATTCAAATATAGATAAACGCTTTTTTGAAGGCGGAACTCGCTATAGAGACGCCGTACAAATAGTTGTATCTACAGGAGAGTACTGGATATTTGATTATGGTGTTGTCGTATTTTGGGCTGTGGATGAAGACGAACGTGAAGCCTTGATTCATCGATTAAAAAAAGACAATACAACCCACATTAAAAAGATTGAAGAGCATCTGCGGTTTACTTTTTCTGATGAATTAGTGATTAAAAAAGATGTGATTTCACTGCCTAATAATGATCCATTAACGCGTTTAGCAATAAGCCATGCGTTAGCGCAATCGAATAAACTGATGGAATATGAAATTCAAGCGCAAAACTCGATAAAACATTATTCGCATATTCCTGAAGAGCTAGCTAAAACAGGCAAAATATCGATTAGCCAAAAAGAAATAGCTAAAATTAGAGGTACATTGCTGAGCACTAAAAGCGACATTATTTTACATTACGGTTTACTTGATACCCCTGATTTTTTCTGGGAATATCCTGAATATGAAAGCACCTATGAACGTATGGCGCGTTATATGGATATTCATCAGCGTGTTGAACTATTGTCTAAAAAGCTTGCAACAATTCACGAGCTATTTGAGATGTTAGCGGGCGAACAAAAACATCAACACTCATCTTTCTTAGAATGGATTATTATCGTGTTAATCGCTATAGAAATAGTGTTGTTTCTTGTGCAAGAGTTAAAAGACTTAGTGCTCTAATTTACTAATATTTTATATCCCCGTTATCAAAAAAAGCTAACTGTCAGCTTGATAATGGGGGTTAAAACAGCATATTTTGGATTAATGTTTCAGCTTCCCTTCAGCAGTGTGAATTCTACAAATACGATTGACCTTTACCTTGAATTATTTACTGTAGTAAATGCTAGTGCTATTTTTATCTACTTGTTTTTAATTGTATTTTGTGATGTTATTCAAACTAAGAGTTATATCATAACGGCCAATAATTAAGTGCATGATTTATTCCTTGTTTGGTATTTTGAGGTTTTAAGTTATTTGCGAGTAATGGTTATATTTATCAACCAATATCCACGTATTTGAATCATCAAAAGTGTTGCACTAACAATGCAATCAAGCGAAATACGAAATAGTTGGCAAGCGTCGTTCCTTGCAATTACGCCTCTTTTTAGACGTAAGTGTTTCACATTTAAATTAAGGCTAGATTATATGGAAAGTATTCAAATTGATGGTTTAGATGTTATTCCTTTATTATTTAATTCATATGAAGAGTTAATAGAAATTGAATTGCAACATGAGCAAATTCAAAAAGTATTTCCAGATAAGCAAACTACGCTAAGTTATGCTTTCGTAAAATCAGGTATACCTCTTGGTTATTTTAAAATTTTATCGGCTAAGTTGTTAACGTCTAAGCGAACCTTGTTTACGCTCCATAAGCAATAAAGTCCTAACAAATCAATGTGGAAAACTTAGTTTGGTTCGCTATACACTTTAGCTAACTACTGCTATCTGTAGTTTGATGATTTGGTTGATATTAATTTATCCTGTTGTGCTTTGGGGTATTTTAATCCTACAAAGCAATTAAATAACAAGTAAGTAATTGTAGGTAAAATTCGACTAAACATTTTGCCACCATTACTTCGCCTTTTAATAAGGTCTAGCTTATTCAATCAAATTGCTATTGCAGATATTACCCCTCAATATATAATGCTTAAAAGTAAATCCCCAAGATACTGTAATCTTTGCAATTATTAATTTTATAACGACAAGATTTGTTGTTATAAGGCTTGCTGAAGTGTTAAATGGTATTTTCTAAATTAGTGGTATATCTAATTCACGAGAATTAGATTTTTAAGTTCAATTCAAGGAAGAAGTTTGAAACAAATTATAAATATTGTTATTGGTGTCGTTATTTTTAGCTTTTTAATTAAATTCTGTAATCGCCAAATGGAAATGAATTCATGGGAGAGCACCACTGGTAGTCTTGTTTCTTACAATGTTGAGGAGTATAGAGACAGTACAAACTACAAAACTAGTGATGGAAGAACAAAGAAAAAGTGGAAGAACGAGTATCGAGTTCACTTTTCTTATTCATTCACTGTGGAACAAGTTAGTTACTCTGGTAGCTTTAAAGTGGATAACTTAGCCAATTCGAGTTCAGTTGATAGAACAATATCTAGATATCCTGAAGGTAAAATCATTAATATAACTTTTGACCCAAACAATCCTAATGATAACGTTTATAAAAAATAACTATGTTTTAGAGAGATAAAAACGATTGGTTTTTTATACTTTATACAACTACGGTTTTTTCGTTTATAAGCGTTAATAACTCAATGGTTTTTGATTTATTTTAAATTTAAAGGACTTAATATGACAATTGAATTGGGCCTTATTGGCTCATTATTGGCACTTGCTTTATTTTACTGTGGGCTGCTATTAGCCAATAAAGTCACAGGCTTTGGTGCAAACCCAGCTCCACTTGCCGTTGTTTCAACAATAACCTTCTTAGTTGGGTTCATTCCAAGCGTGGGCGGAATTATCGCGATAATTTCTCAATATGTGATGCTAAAGAAAATCAATCCAGAAGGTGCTGTCATATTTACTATGCTGGTGAGTATAATTACTACTGCTTTAGTTTTTGCGTTTGCCGTAAAGCTTATTTAAGCTGTTCAAACCGAACAAATTAGAGTTGGATGGTTCGGTTTGGTTTTACATGATAGTTGGCTAAAATTTGCCTATTACAAGGCATTATAAAACTAGGAAAGGTTAGGTATATGCGTAAACTATTTACATCAATATTAGTCATGTTCGTTTTATTTCAATCTACGAGTATTGTTCAAGCAGCTTCGTTGCAGGCGGCATATGAAAATCGCCAAAGTGATGTACAAGTTAAAGGCAGCGGCACCGTTGTTCGTATTCTTAAAGATGATAATAAAGGCTCTCGACATCAAAAGTTTATATTAAAGTTATCATCAGATTTAACGATTTTAATTTCTCATAATATTGATCTTGCCCCAAGAATTAATTCATTATCAAACGGTGATCAAGTGCAGTTTTATGGTGAGTATGAATGGAATAATAAAGGTGGTGTCGTTCATTGGACTCATAGGGATCCAAATGGTCGTCATATTGGTGGTTGGTTAAAGCATAACGGTACTAAGTACCAGTAGCTTTATAAATAATTTTCTCAATTTTTCTTACTCGAATAGAGCTAGTTTACTTAACATTGTGGTTACTGCAGGTAAGATGATTTAGCTTACGAAGAGATAAGTTCGTAAGCTATTCACTCTAACTTACGAACTCAATTATGCTGGCTATATATTGCTTATGTTAACTTATGTCTCACTGTCCATAAGTGTGCTAACTCTAAAGCGATTGTTGCTGCAGCTAATGCGGTAACTTCGCTATTATCGTAAGCAGGGGCAACTTCAACGACATCCATACCAATTATATTAATACCTGACAAAGCGCGCAAAATCTTTAGCACTTTATCTGTAGTTAAACCGCCACATACTGGCGTGCCAGTGCCTGGTGCAAAGGCGGGATCTAAGCAATCAATATCAAACGTTAAGTAAACTGGCGTATCGCCGACTCTGTTTTTAATTAAAGCTGTGATCTCATCAACACTCATATCATTTGCTTGCATGGCATTAATGACAGAGAAACCGTGATTTTTCTCCTGATAATTCGTGCGTATCCCTACTTGAATCGACTTATCTCTGTCGATAAGGTTTTCTTTCGGTGCATGATAAAACATAGTGCCATGGTCATAAGAGCTACCATTGCTATATGTATCGGTATGCGCGTCGAAATGTATCAATGCCATGGTGCCAAATTTTTTCGCATAAGCACGTAGTATTGGCAAAGTAACAAAGTGATCACCACCTAACGACAAAACGGTTTTACCAGAGTCGAGTAATTGGCCTACAGCCGTTTCAACTTGCTGGCAAAAGTGTGCTGCATCGCCAGGTGAAAAAACCAAGTCGCCCGCGTCAATTATGTTGCAATGCTTTAATAAGCTAAAAGGCCACGGAAATCGTTTACCTTCCCAAGCTAGATTAACCGAAGCTTGTCTAATAGCTGTAGGGCCCATACGGGCGCCTGAGCGCCCTGTAGTTGCCATATCAAACGGCAAGCCTAAAACTACAATATCAGCCGTTGATTCAAGGGGATTTTGAACCAATGGCTGGCGTAAAAATGTCATCGCATTCGAGTAGATAGATTCATCGACTTGATTGAAAATGTTTTTCATCACTATGTTCTCTAAATAGAACTCTAAAATATAGCTCTTTAAAATACAGTTTTCTAAAATATAGCACTCTAAAGTATGAACCTTTAAAGCTATGTTCTCTAAAGGTACAATCTCTAAAAATACTGTCTTTAGAAGTCTTCGAGGTAGGTGTAGCCTTTTAAGCCATCAACTAACTCTTTAAAGATTACCTCACCTTCACTTTTCGATAATCTGGCATCGATAAGTTCGGCATAAGTTTGTTGAAATAATTTTGCATCTAAGTGCACATAATTCAACATGTCTTCAACCGTATCACCTTCGTTAATTTCAGTAATTTCGGCTTCACCGTCGTCATTAACAAATACAACAGCGCTATGCGTATCGCCAAATAGGTTGTGCATGTCACCTAAAATTTCTTGATAAGCACCGACTAAGAAAAAGCCCAATAAGTATTGTTCATCTTCTGTCCATGCCGGTACAGGTAATGTGCTTTCAATACCTTGTCCGTCAACATAATGGTCGATAGTACCGTCAGAGTCGCAAGTGATGTCTAATAATACGGCTCGTTTTTCATGTGACTTTTCTAAATTACTTAACGGTAATACAGGGAAAACCTGATCGATTCCCCATGCATCCGGTAAGGATTGAAATAAAGAAAAGTTAACAAAAAATTTGTCCGCTAATTTTTCTGTTAAATCATCCATAATAGGGCGATGAAAACGGTTTTTACTGTCCATTAACTTATTTAGTTCATAACACACACGTAAATTAATTTGCTCAGCCCAAGCGCGCTGAGTTAAGTTCAACAAACCCATAGAAAACTGGTTGTGTACTTCTGCTAAATCACTTTGTGTATCGTGATAAATTTCGATTAGGGCACGATCATCATTACGATCATTTAATTGCTCTAACGAACGCCACATGTTGCTTAACAAGATAGACTCGTCAGGTGTTGGTGCTTTTATGTTTTCTGGCTCATAAGACTCAGCACCAATAACATTAGAAATAAGTACAGCATGATGTGCTGTCAATGCTCTACCTGACTCTGAAATAATCATCGGCATAGGTTGATCATAGCTCTTACAGATATCACCAATAGTATGAACAATATTATTAGCGTACTCAGCTAAACTGTAGTTCATAGAGTTATGTGATTGGCTGCGTGTGCCGTCGTAGTCAATTGCCAAACCGCCGCCAACATCCATGCATAAAATGCCAGCACCAAGGTTGCGAAGCTCACAATAAAAACGAGCGGCTTCACTAACGCCTAATCTTACATCTCGAATATTGGCTATTTGCGAGCCTAAGTGGAAATGTACAAGTTTTAAGGCATCAAGCATATTTTCTTCTTTGAGCACTTTAACAACATTAAGTACTTGTGAAGCTGACAAACCAAACTTTGATTTTTCACCACCACTTGCTTGCCACTTTCCTTTACCTTGCGATGCTAAACGCACGCGTATGCCTAGTCTCGGCTCTACGCCCAATTTTTTCGCTTCGGTTAAAATCATGTCCAATTCAGACATTTTTTCTAGCACGATATGTACTTTATGGCCGAGCTTCTCTCCAATTAAGGCTAAACGCACATACTCACGGTCTTTGTAACCATTACAAACAATAACGGATGACACTTTTTGAGCCATGGCTAAAACCGCAAGTAGCTCTGCTTTGCTGCCTGCTTCAAGACCTAGCTGAGTGTATTCTTTGTTATGTTGGCTAGCTAAAATTTCATCAACAACTTCACGCTGCTGATTAACTTTGATCGGATAAACTAATAAATATTTTTGTTGATAATCATAATCATCAATCGCCTTGTTAAAAGCTTCACATAGACTGTGAATACGATGATGAATTATTTGTGGGAAGCGCACTAAAGCCGGCAGTGTTAAACCTTTATCCTCGATCATTTTGGCAATACTGATCAAATCTACGGTGTGCTCTTGATTATCAAATTTTGGTGCAACGTATACGTTTCCCGCATCGTTTATACCGAAATAGCCCTGACTCCAATGACGTACATTGTAATGTGCGCGTGCGTGATCAAGATTATCTTTATTCATTCGTTTTCCTTTAGCCTTGCCATTTAATAGTCGCAAGGGAATTAATCATGGGTAATTAGGGCGAATTAGAATTTAACAGCGGTTTAATGTCCAACAAAAAAAATAATATCAGATGAACATTATTATTGATTAATGCGCTGATATTTCAAATTTCTTGAAAAACAATGAGGATCCGCAGATGATAAGTATTATGACTTTTATATGAGAAGGTGGCTTTAGACACATAAAATTCATTATAGTGCTGTTGATGCTTCGATATGAATGACGCTTACTGGTGCCGACTGCCGGAGTTGAACTGCAGGGCTTATATGGGCTACTGATTCAATCAGTGTCAGTTCTGTTGATAATAATTTTTTTAGGCAATAAAAAAGCCTCAACATTGCTGTTGAGGCTTCGTTATGAATGGTGCCGACTGCCGGAGTCGAACTGGCGACCTACTGATTACAAGTCAGTTGCTCTACCAACTGAGCTAAGTCGGCACACGAAAACGTGTGCGATAATTATGTTTTATAAACTAACTATCTTGGCACCGAACCAACATCGGAACTTGTTGATTCTACATTTAACTTAATTAAAAGATAAAAGTGTAAATGGTGCCTCGACCCGGAATCGAACCAGGGACACGAGGATTTTCAATCCTCTGCTCTACCGACTGAGCTATCGAGGCACATTAACAACCATAATGATTGTCCTGTACTTAGTCTTCTTGGCTGTGCCTTGAAGACGGGGCGTATTAAACTGTTTTTCGTTTCTCCCGTCAACCCTTTTTTTTAATTAAATGTTTGTTTGCCGCTTTTTTCTACTTATTGTGCTTTTATAGAACAATTTGTCCGAAAGTTTCCTATTTTAAGTATGGATTGTCGTTATTTATTAGAAATAAAAACCGATGTCGAGTGATTAATAAATCGCTGGTTAGGGCAAGAATAAGAGTTTTTTATTTAGATTAAAGAATAAAATGTGGCAAAAAAATAAGATAACCGTGATAGAAATTAAAATAATGTTGCTGATAGAGAAAAGTATCCATTTGTTAAAGGTTGTTATTTAAGCAAATGGATATTAGCTGGTTAGAATCTAGCTTGTTTTCGAGAAATTTAGCTAGATTCTATTGCTGAGGTTAGTAATCAAATTGAAGATGATCGCTGAGATAACAATGATGGTTATTTTTTTTCTGGCGTGTAGCCTTCAATTTCAGGTTCTTTACCTTCGAATAAAAAGGCAACCATAGCTGATTCTAAAAATGCGCGGTCATCTGGATTCATCATGTTCATTTTCTTTTCGTTAATTAGCATGGTTTGCTTTTTTTGCCAGTGACCCCATGCTTCTTTACAAATGTTATCAAAGATACGTTTGCCTATTTCGCCTGGATAAAGTTGAAAGCCCAAGCCTTCGGCTTCTTTTTGTAAATGTTGGCAAAAAACGGTACGACTCATAATAAATTCTCTTTGTCTGATGTATGTATAAAGTAATTAAACGGGCAATTGTTCAAGCTGTTTAATTAATTTTTGCGTTGATGCAGCTAAACCTACTGACGCGACTGTGGCTAAATTGTACCACTGCAATGTGCTATTTTCGCTAATTTCTTTTGCTGGCAACATCTCACAGTCAATCACAATGGCTTCTATGTCTAGATGAAAGTGACTAAAGGTATGGCGGAACTTATCTAAAGCAAAAGTAGATGTTTGCTTTAGATTTAACTTTGCTAGCAAATTCGGTAGTTCGTTCATTTCAGATAATTCTAAAAAGCACCATAAGCCCCCCCAAATTCCTGTAGGAGGGCGTTTCTCCATCAGTATTTGTTGGTTAACTCTAGGGATCACCATAATGGTTTGTTTTTCTGGGATCGTTTTTTTCGGCTTTTTTTGTGGGTAATTTGCTTGTTCATCACTGGCGAGTGCTAAACAGCTAACCTTAATTGGGCAAATATCACATTTAGGTTTAGAGCGAGTGCAAACCATGGCGCCTAGGTCCATCATGGCTTGGTTAAACTGCGCTACGCCAACCTTAGGTGTAAGAGTGTCGGTAATTGGCCATAAAGTTTTTTCATAAATAGCTTGGCCTGCGTGACCTTGTACCTTGTAGCAACGTGCTAAAACACGTTTTACGTTGCCATCTAAAATTGCGTGATGTTGGTTGAGCGATAAGCTGAGTATTGCGCCTGCTGTAGAACGGCCAATACCGGCAAGGGCAATTACTTCATCTATGTTTTCTGGGAATTTTCCTTGGTAGTCGTCACGAATAATTTTAGCTGTTTTATGTAAGTTGCGTGCTCGTGCGTAATAGCCGAGGCCGGTCCAATGATGGAGCACTGTGTCTTCATCAGCATTAGCTAAGTCTATAATGCTGGGGAAACTTTCCATAAATCGTAAGTAGTAAGGGATCACCGTTGCTACTTGCGTTTGCTGCAGCATTATTTCTGAAATCCAGACACGGTAAGGTGTTTTATCTTGCTGCCATGGCAAGTGTTTTCTGCCTTGCAACTGAAACCATGATAATACTTGGTCGCTAAATTGTTGCGCAGATTTGGCTGATATAGTGGTTTTATTTGTCATAACGGCGACAGTGTAGCGAATAAAGCTAAAATTTTCATTGCAAAATTTTCTATTGCCATTATCCTCTCGCTGATAGTTAGTATTACAAAATAGTGTTTGGCTTGAGCTAAACCGTAAGGAATTAAACATGAAAATAGATGCAAAAAACCGTAGTAATCGTTTACGTAAAAAATTACGTGTTGATGAGTACCAAGAATTAGGTTTCGATATAGCCTGGAAGCTAGATGATGGCGCTGATAATGAGACAGTTGATGCATTTTTAACTAAATTTTTCGATGAAGCAATTGATCCAAACGGTTTAGGTTTCGGCGGTGAAGGTGACACGTTATGGCATGGCATCGTTTGTACGCAACAAATAGGCAAATGTACTGAAGAGCACCGCCAATTGGTTGAAAAATGGTTAACAGATAACGGTGCTACTTCAGTAACAGTAAGTACTTTGTATGATGTGTGGTGGGCTGAATAGTCATATATTAGGTCTAGTTATATTCATTGTAGCTGAACCCATATAGCTATACATAATTAGCTAAATCTAGTGTAGTGATAATCACCAACATTGATATTCAAGCTAGCCATTGCTAGCTTGAATAATATTTATTTTGAAGAATAAAGTTTCCCCCGTTAATTAAATACTTATCGTCTATTTCATCTATATATTTGCAACCTATAAGCATACTCAACAGTATTAAATAACTTAGTTTTCAAGTTAAGATGCTTGCCAAGAATATATTTAAATTACGATATAAAATCACTACTTGAAGTGTCGTTATCATTATTCAGTTTTAAACTGTGATACAAGAATTTGTAATTGGTCTTTTTGTGCATCAAGTTTATTCATCACCTGTGATGTACTTTCTGATAATTCCGATATTTCAGTTGCCATATCAGCAATCTTAGTGACATTTCTATTGAGTTCATTGATCACGCTTGATTGTTCTTGTGTTGCTGTTGCCACTTGTACGTTCATTAACGTTATTTCTCTGATTTGCGAAACTACTTCACCTAAAACAAGTTTTGCGTCGTTAGTTTTACTCAAGCCTTCAGTCGACAAGGTCGTGTTTTCAATCATAGCAGTAACAGTTTCGTTGGCTTGTGTTTGTAAGCGTTGTATAACATCTTTTATTTCTTGAGTTGAACTTTGTGTTCGACCCGCTAACGTTCGTACTTCGTCAGCAACTACGGCAAATCCTCGTCCTTGTTCACCTGCTCGAGCGGCCTCAATAGCAGCGTTAAGTGCCAGTAGGTTTGTTTGCTCTGAAATACTGCTAATTGTTTCTACAACTGAACTGATTGTTTGTGTTTGTTGAGCCAAGGTTGTAATTTTTTCTTGGGTGCTACTGTTACTTGCTTGTAACTTCAGCATTACCGCACTAGATTCATCAACCCTTTGATTTGAAATGCTAACTTGTTGCTCTGAAGATTCAGTTTTTGTTGCTGTATTGCTAGCAAGTTCGCTAACTTCTTGAATACTGTGACTCATTTCATTCGTGGCAGTTGCCACTGAGTCGGACTCAATTTGTTGGTTTGAAACTAAACTATTTACCGTTAATGCCATTTCTCTTAGTTGCTCAAAAGATGTTGCCATTACCTCTTCGGCTTGTTTAATTTCCACCATAATGTCTTGAACTTTGCTGATGATTGCATTGAATCCTTTGGCCAACAAGCCAAGTTCGTTGGTTCTGCTGTCATCTAATCGTAGGGTTAAATCGCCGCCTTTTCCTGCCATATCGAGTAAGGTATCACCAATGAGCACAATCGGTTTTGTGATACGTTTTGCGATCATCACCATCAAGAAGATAAAGCCAACCACAATGATAAGAGTTATTAATGTTGTTTTGCTAAGTGCTGCATGTATTTTTGATAACGGCTCTGCTTTAGGTAGCATAGCGATAACTTTCCAGTTCAGCTCAGGTAGGCCAACACTTGCGACATAATAGTCTTCATCTTGATAGTTAACGGTATCAAAAATATAAGCTGAATTGTCG
Organism: Cognaticolwellia sp.; assembly: GCA_049642265.1. GTDB lineage: Bacteria > Pseudomonadota > Gammaproteobacteria > Enterobacterales > Alteromonadaceae > Cognaticolwellia. The sequence continues at coordinate 19,143 of JBAROR010000017.1, forward strand.
GTGAGCAATTTATTTGCTGCTTCATTAAAACCATCAAACTGTTGTAATTTTTTGCTAGGCAGATTATTTAATTGTGGATGTATGATGACATTACCTTGGTAGTCGGTAACAAATACATAGCCAGTTTCACCAACTTTATTCGCTAAAATATCTGCATTAATCTCATCTACACCATATCCTAAACCAGCGATAGCTAAGTCTTTTCCTTGATATTGAACTTTGTAATTAATAAATGCGGTTAGTTTTTTTGCACTCACTTCAAAATCAAAAACTATTTGAAATGGTTTTTCTTGTTGAAGGAATTTGTAAAACCAAGCATCTGTTTGCTGGTTAATCGTTTTTATTACGCCGGTTTGATTTATATAATCGTTTGAGATGTTCGATACCCAAAAAACAGTTAAAGCGTTGTTTTCTTGTTTCATATGCTCTAGAAAATCAATGACTTGCTGTTGACCGCTTGCTGGCTCGCCTGCCATTGCCCAATCAATTAAATATTTGTTTTGTTTGATTGATTTAGCTAGCTCTAACGGCGTGCCTAATTGGGCTCTGATACGAGCTTCTATTTTAGCTAATTGATTCGGCAGCAAGTCTTGTTCAATGTTCTTCTCGAAAACAGTAGTGAAAATATTGCTATTTAACGCAATTGTTACAATGGATAGAGTAATAAGAGAAATAGAAATTACGGCTATAAGTGATTTTCGAATTGATATATTGTTGAGCCAATTGTTCACAAGTACCTCTTTTTTAATGTTATAAACTTGCATATGTCTACTATAGTTGTAGTTCAAATTTATTAAATAGCCAGCTGACAACGATAAAGCTCTTTCTGTTTGAATTTATTTTCTTAAACGTGGATAATATGCAGCCTGATTTTTCTTTAAGAACCATTATGATTGATAGAAGCCATAAAACCGTTGAGCAAGCAGAACAAGAAGGTAAGTACATTAGAAAGGTACGTAGTTTTGTTAAGCGTGAAGGTCGCCTTACTAATGGTCAAGCAAAAGCGTTAGAGCAGTTTTGGGATATTATGGGATTAAAACATCAAGATGGATTAATTGATCCTAGTGTTTTATTTGGTAATGATAATCCTGTTGTGCTGGAAATTGGTTTTGGTATGGGTAAGTCGTTAGTTGAAATGGCTAAAAATGCCCCCGAACTTAATTTTATCGGTGTTGAAGTTCACCGTCCTGGTGTTGGTGCCTGTATTGGCTTGGCGCAAGAAGAAGGCGTTAACAACCTGAAAGTATATGAACATGATGCAATTGAAGTTTTAGCTGATTGTATTCCTGCTGAGTCATTAACGACAGTGCAGTTGTTTTTTCCTGATCCTTGGCATAAAAAGAAGCATCACAAGCGTCGTATTGTGCAAGCAAGTTTTGTTGAAGCTATTCGTCAAAAGCTTAAAGTCGGTGGTGTGTTTCACATGGCAACTGACTGGGAAAACTATGCGGAATGCATGTTAGAGGATATGATATCTTCTCCGGGCTTTAAAAACTTATCTGAAAATAATGATTATGTTCCTCGTCCTGAATCTCGCCCATTAACTAAGTTTGAAGATCGCGGTCAAAACTTGGGTCATGGCGTTTGGGACTTGCAGTTTGAAAAACTGGATTGATTTTATTGCTAGAAAACTCCAAGCTAATTAGCATGGGGTAGAGGCAATTGATAAAAAAAGAGCGTATACGCTCTTTTTTTATCAATAAATTTTAGTTAGCGATGTAGCTTCTCTCGTTCGATATGAAATAAGTGTTGGCTATTACGTAAATTACCACTGTCTTTTAGCCATTGTTCTGTAATGATTTCACGCATTAATGCTGCTTGTAAAACTCGACTCGCTGAAGCGCTCCAATAGCTGATGGTCGCTTTTTGATGAACAGAGGAGTTAGGCAGTTTATCTGAACGAGTTTCTGCCATTTCGTCAACAATACTAGCGATAACTTTAGGCTTTAATTCTTGCATTATTTGCCGTTTAAATCGGGTGAAATGCTTAGCCCGCATAAGCTGCCAAATAAGCCACATTAAGAAGATGGCAGCGATTACAACAATTATTTCCAAAACTATACTCTAGAATATCTATTAATTTCGTCGTCATCATAACAGTATTTTTTAATCTCGGTTAAAGTTTTTAACGATGATGCAAGTAACTTATTTATTAAACGTACTCCCTTGAAATTCAGCTGATGATTACGCGTAAAGTAAAGCAAAAAAAGGAAGCATAACTGCTTCCTTCCTTATTTCTTCAAACGTTAGCGGCACTATCTGTAGCTGCTGATATTTAGTGACTAATTTACTGTTATGGGTGCAGTATTTTTGAGTAAACCTAAACCAGATTGCTGATATTGTTGTTTAAACTCAGTAATATCTTGTACTAAAAAGTTATTTACTTCGGTTATACCTGCCTTTAATGCCGTTTTTCCTTGTGCTAAATAAAGTTCAGCTGTTGGTGAAGGTTTACCATAGCGACTGCCTACATAGCCCCAAGCAGTATATATTTTTGAACTAACTTTATAGCTTTCATCAACAATACCATTGGTTTTAGGGATAGAGCGAAGCTCTTTATCTAATGTCTTAATCTTCTTCAATAATTCATCAGCTGCACTGCTTAGCTTACCTGCCGGTGTTGATGCTTTATCTTCTGTTTTTGCTAGGCTAGCGAGTGCTTTATCGGCCATCGCTTTGATTAACTCAACATCTTTTTTACTATCCACTAGGGCGTGCACGGCTTTAGTAAGGGTTGAGTACATAGCAACCGCTTGATGTTGTAAATTATAACTAGCGCTTAGGTCTTGAGTTGAAACGTTAAAGCGTGGATCTTTTAATACTTTTGCTGACGTTTCAAATTCATTGTCGTTCAACTTAACACTGATGCTATAAACACCCGGCACCACTTCGGGTCCCGCGGCTAAAATATCTTGGTCTTCTTTAGGTTCATCACCAGGCATATTTAATGCGCCATCGGACTCTAATCCCCAAGCAATGCGATTTATGCCTTGTTTAAGTTGACTAACAAAAGTACGAACGACTTCGCCTTGGCTGTTTTTAACGGTAATACGCGCTTTATCTGAAAGTACTAATTTTTCATCTGTAGCCTTTTTCGATGCCATTTTTTGTTTTGCTGTTTCAGCCTTAGCATTAGCTGCTTTGTTCAACAAACGAGTTTTTTCTTTATCTTCATCTGGGTGTACTAAGTGTTCACCTGAAGCCATCAAGGTTAATGTAACGCCATAAACTTCATTTTCGCCAACATAGGCTGCGTCACCCCAAAAACGAGAAGAGGGTGCTCGATTGGTTACATACTGTTGACCGTCTGAAACGCTTAAGAGTTTTAGTGGGGTTTTAAATGATTTCTCAGATAAACCTCGCAGCGCACTGTAATCGTCAATCACAATAATTGAGCGACCGTGTGTACCTAGTACTAAATCATTTTCACGTTGTTGTATTGCCATATCCATTACTGAAACGGTTGGCACGCCTTGATCATATTTAAACCAAGAATCACCAGCATCAGTTGATGCATATAAACCTAATTCCGTACCTAAAAATAATAAATTTTCATCAATATGATCTTGTTGAACCGAAAGTGCATAACCCTTGATATTTTTAGTGGTTAAATTAGTAAATTTACTGCCGTATTTTGACGCTTTGAAAATATAAGGTTTCATGTCACCACGACGATGATTATCAAAGACGATAAATGCTTCATCGGCATTATAAAGCGATGGGGTTATATGAGGAATAAAAGCACTTTTTGGCGCTTTTCGGGCTTTTTTCTCTACACTCTTCCAGCTTTTACCGCCGTCTTGAGTTACATGAATACGACCATCATCAGTGCCAACCCAAATAACGCCTTGTTTTATCGGGCTTGGTGCAATGGCAATAATTGCCGTATTGTTTTCTGCAGCTGTTACATCTGGTGTTAAACCACCTGAGTCTTTATAGCGTTGAAAATCAGGATTGTTGGTCGACAAATCTTTCGAAATAACTTGCCAAGTTTCACCTCTATCTGCTGATTTATGTATAAATTGACTACCATAATAAATGGTGTCTTTATTGAACGGGTCTTGTGCTAAACCTGCGTTCCAGTTGAAGCGTAACTCAGTTTCTGGATTCGGTGGCGGTGGCATGATCAAGCTTTGTTCACCGGTATTAATATCCCAACGGCTTAAATATCCACCTTGTGATTGGCTGTAACCTTTAGTGACGTCATCAGGAAAAGGCATGGCATCAAAGCCATCACCGAAACCAATTTCTTGCCAATGTACGTTACGAATGCCCGCGCTCTGCCATACTTCAGCAGGGCCGCGCCATGAGCCATTATCTTGCAAACCACCATAAATATTATACGGTTGCGCGTCATCAACACGAACATGATAGAACTGGGAAATAGCTAAATTTTGTACAAAACGCCAGCTATCGCCTTTGTCTTGGGTAATTGAGACACCGCCATCATTACCTAAAATTAAATGCTCGGAATCATTGGGGTTGATCCAGAGTGTGTGATTATCAATATGAATGTTATTACCGGCAGCACAGCAATCTACTTTTTCTACTTTTTCAAAGGTTTTACCACCATCAATTGATCGGCGAATAAAGGTTGCTATGTTATAAATTACATCGGGATTATTGGGATCAACTTCAATCTCTGAATAGTAGAAAGGTCTATCGGCAACGCCTACTTCATTATTAACTGTACGCCAACTGTTACCACCATCGTCAGAGCGCATTAAGGCACTTTCTTCTGCTTCCACTAATGCATAAACGGTATTTGGCTGGCTTTGTGAAACATCAAGGGTAATTCGGCCTAAATCGCCTTTAGGTAAGCCATCGGCAACTGTCTTTTCCTGCCAAGATTCACCACCATCGAGTGAGATAAATAAACCTGAGCCTGGCCCACCAGACTCAAAACGATCTGGCCAACGTCGAAATTGCCACATTGAGGCATACAGCTTATTAGGATTACTTGGGTCCATTTTTATATCGGTTGCACCTGTGGTGTTATCAACGAATAAAATTTTCTGCCAAGTCTTACCACCATCAATGGTTTTATAAATACCGCGGTCTTTATTTTCTGACCACAAAGTACCAAGAGCGGCAACATAAGCAATATCAGGATTTGTAGGGTGTAATGCGATACGGTTGATGTGCTCGGTCTTTGCTAAACCCATTTTTTGCCAGTGCTTACCAGCATCGATTGATTTGTAAATACCACCCCCGATAGACACTGAATTACGCACATTACCTTCGCCAGTACCTAACCAAACGATATCTGGTATAGCTTGGTTAATCGCAATAGCGCCTGTTGAGGCATATTCTTCATGCTCGAATATTGGCGTCCATTGTAAACCGGCATTTTCTGATTTCCAAACGCCACCAGAGGCTGCTGAGGCATAGATAATATTAGGATTTGAAATCACAGCTTCGATGTCCGATATTCGGCCACTGGTAGCCGCAGGGCCAATATTACGAACTTTTATACCTGATAATAAATCAGTATCTATAGCTGCTGACGCACTGGTGGTTATCGCCGCCGTCAGCATTAAGGAGGTAAGAGATTTTTTCATCGATTTTCCCTGTTATTTATATTTTTATTAGTATCGTTTAACCATCAATTAAGGTTAGCTTGGAGGAGCAACATCAGCTAATGTTTTAGCACTTTATGAATACCTATATGCCATCGATACGCTAAGCTGATGGATTTTTACGTTATATGGAAAATTAGCCCGTTTGTGTGACTAACTCATAATTACGAATTTAAGAGCTTTATTTTTAGCATTATTTAGGGAGTAAATTGTGCACCTTCATGCATTAACAGCTTCGCTTTTAGCGCTAAACCACCTGCGTAACCCGTTAACTTTCCGTTGCTGCCAATAACCCGGTGACAAGGTACGATTAAGGCGATGGGATTAGCACCATTAGCGGTGCCAACAGCACGTACTGCCTTAGCGTTATTGATGCTTTTAGCAATCCAGCCATAACTTTTAGTTTCGCCGCAAGGAATTTTGACGAGTGCTTGCCAAACTTGCTTTTGAAAGTTTGTTCCCTCAGGTGCTAACGCTAAATCGAACTGCTTTCTGCTACCATCGAAATATTGTGTTAATTGCTGAATGACGTCGGTAAATTTACTGCTATCTTCTGTCAAGCCAGTAAAAGTAATAGGGGACTTGCCCATTTGAAAAGCCAATGCGCTCAAGCCGTTGTCGTTAGCTGTTAAGGCTATTTCACCTAATGGTGATTGGTAAGTACAGTAGTACATTTAATCTTTCCTTAAATTTTCAATGATATTTTAGCGCTATTAGTTATAAGTTATTAGTCGACAGCTATCAGTATTAAGCTGTCAGTAAAACCAAAACCAAAACCAAAACCATGAGCGTGGCACTTGTTTTGACTGACAGCTCGAAACTGATAGCTAAAAACATGGCTGTCAGCTATCGACTATTTAGTGGGCAAGTGACTGCCAAAGATAAATAGCGGCATAAGCGCGCCAAGGTCGCCAACTTTCTGCTAATGCCAATATGTCTTTATTTTTCGGTTTTATGTCATCAAAGGTTAATGCTTTGATAATGCCCAAATCGGCACTTGGAAAGGCATCAGGGTCACTTAATCCTCGCATACCAATGTAATTAACCGTCCACGGCCCAATACCTTTTAGTGCCGTTAACGCAACTTCAAGTTCTTCAATAGTAAGACCTTTAGTAAAAATACTTTCATTTTCTTTAAAGTAAGCGACCCAAGTTTGCAAAGTGGCAATACGAGACCGTGTTAAACCAATATCTTGATAATCAACATTCATTAAAGCTTGAACGCTTGGGAAGTATTTTGTCGCATAGCTGTCTTCTGTTTGTGCTATATCGGCAACATTTTCACCATATTTTTCAGCAATACGTTGCGCTAATGTCGTCGCGCCTTTAACTGAAATTTGCTGGCCTAAGATTGCCCGGATAGAAAACTCAAAGATATCCCAACAACCGGGTAAACGTAAGCCCGGAAATTGTTCGATAACTAACGCTAATTTAGGATGTTTAATTAAGTGCTGATGAATTATTTGCATGTCAGCATCTAAGTCAAACATTCTGCGCACACGCGCAATTATTTGATGCAAATAACTATAATCGGTTAACTTTACCGTTAGGTTTAACGCATCTTTAGTTTTATGTTGGGTTACTTTAATCCAGCCTCTGCAATCATCTAGTTCGATGGTACGAAAATAATGTTCTGTGCTGATATCTTCAATATTACTCATTTTTCTTGCACGGAAAAAACCCAACATTAATGGCCAATCAAAAGGTGCTTTGTAAGGTAGTAATACATTTACTTGTTGGTCAGAAGTTGCAGTTTTTTTGCCTCTAATCTCGCTTGGTGTAGTTTTATAGGTTTGCAAAATAACCTCGTTAAAGCGACGTATGCTATTAAAGCCAGCAGCAAAAGCGACATTAGTAATGCTTAAAGATGTTGAAATAAGCAATTTATGTGCAAGTAGCAAGCGTTGTTGATGAAAGAATTCACTGGGCGGTAAACCATAATATTGCACAAACAAACGGCGAATTTGCCGATCACTGATATCGAGCTGCTCTGCACATTTTTGTAAATTGTAGTTATTTTCGTAGTAAGCCTGTGTAATTTGTTTAATTTTTTTAGGGGCAGGTAAGCTCGGTGCTAATTGAGGAAAGCAACGCTTGCAAGGACGAAAACCTGATTGTTGGGCTAATTCTGCGCTTTCATAATAGGTGACATTTTCAGGCTTTGGTGGTCGAGCAGGACAAATAGGACGACAGAAAATACCGGTGGTCAGCACGGCAGTAAAAAATTTACCATCAAAACGAATATCACGACTTAGTCTGGCATTTTCACATATTTCAATACTTAACATGTTTTCTCTGTTCTCATGATGATATCGCCTATTATGCTATTTTTAGCTGATCATACGTTAGACAATATAAATGACTAGCGATAATCGGACAAGACCAAAAATAAAGGGCTTTTGATGGCCGCGATAGCACTTTCTTAGGCAAGAGAAATACAGTAAAACCGTACGTTATTAAGCAGAATTACGGCGATGAAATATGTGCTTTTACACTTTTAGTTTAATTATAATATATGACGATTTTTCTAATCATTATTAACGTTATTAGATTTATAGCACAAGACCTTTTATCTTAATGGTGTCAGTGTATTGTATTTTATATGTAAATTTTTTTTGTTATTTGACATTAAGGCTCGCTACTATTGTAATAGAGCGATAATCTAAAGATATCAAGTAGCCATTCGATAACTAGCTTAAGGGTTGTTGTCAGTATTATATGAGTGATAAAAATATTACATGGATAAAGTAATGGATAATAAAGGGGCTTTTAAAAGTAAATTAAGTCGACGCGTCTTTGTGTATATTTTCTTATGCAGTGCTTTTTTATCTGTCTGTTCAACGATGCTGCAACTCTATGTCGATTTTCAAGAAGGTGTATCCGCACTAGATGAACGTTTTGATAATATTGAATTAGGCTTTAATCAATCAATATCGACCAGTTTATGGGATTTTAACGAACCTTTAGTCGAGCAACAAATTCTTGGTATTCAGCGTTTACCCGATATTCGTCATGTTAAAATAACCACTAGCTTTGGTAAAGTTTACCAAGCGGGTAGTGGCACGAAAAATATCGTAAACGTTGAAGAATATCCGATTGTGTACGAAGGTAACGTGATTGGAGTAATGGAAGTTTATGCCGATTACCAAGATATATATCAACATTTAAAACAGAAAGCTGGTTTTATTGTTATTTCTGAATTTATTAAAATATTTTTAGTCGCCTTTTGTACATTTTTTATTGTTCATTGGTTAATTACCCGTCATTTGTATCGTATTACTCTCTATTCAAAAGCAATGAGCAGCGAAAGCATTGATACTCCGCTAACGCTAGAACGTCGTAGTGAAAGCACCGATGAACTCGATGAGCTAGTCTCAGCAATGAATGGTATGCGTTTAACGTTAAAAAATGATCTTCTTAAGTTGGAAGATGCCGAAAATGCGCTGATTAATCTTAATGGTGATTTAGAAATTAAAGTTTATGATCGTACCGCTAAATTAGCGGAAATTAATCGACAACTACAGCAATCGCTTAATGAATTAACCTTAGCTAAAGACCAACTTGTACAATCAGAAAAAATGGCATCTCTTGGGCAATTGGTTGCAGGCGTCGCCCATGAAGTTAATACCCCTCTGGGGATTTGTGTTACCTCTATTAGTGCATTAAAAGAAAAAATTGAAGAACTTCAGCAGTCACTTAATGATGAAAAGTTAACCAAAAAACAATTAACATCCATTTTAGATACGCTAACAGAGTATGAAAGTATTATTGACCGTAGTTTAAATAAAGCGGTTGAGTTAATTAGAGGCTTTAAATCTGTTGCGATTGAACATCATACCGATCCCAAAATAAAAATAAATTTAGCACAACATGTTAATGTTATTGTAAATACGGTAAGAACTTTATTTAAACAGAAAAACTACAATATCAATATTCTGGTTGATGAAACGCTAAACTTAGTAACCTATCCGAGTGCTTGGAATCAAATATTAACGAACCTTTTAACTAATTCACACCACCACGGCTTTGAAGACCGTGTGGACGGTGATATTTCTATTGAGTTTAAAGCGAGTGAAAGGAGTCTTGTTCTGATATACCAAGATAACGGTAAAGGTTTAGATGAAACTATCAAAGATAAAATATTTGACCCATTTGTTACGACAAAACGTGGACTAGGTGGTTCAGGGTTAGGCATGAATATAGTCTATAACCTTGTTAGCACAAAACTAGGAGGCACTATAAAAATTGCTGAAAGCGAAGTCGGGTGTTGCTTTATAGTAACTGTTCCTTGGCAAGAAGTAGAAAGTCAGCTGGAAAAATAACCTTTATTTTACAAGAGGCTATTTAATTCAACTGTAGAGTGTTTGAGGGAAAAGTAACAAGCTAATGGTTATTGCTCACAAACCTATAGATATTATAATGCTCACATTGTTCTATTAAACCATAAGCCATAATTATTGAGTTTTAAGTACCTAAAATTCACTATCCGTTAAATTGAAAAAAGTAAACCGACTGTTTTTGTGTTTACTGTGCGGTTCTTTATAATAGCGACAATCTTTTTAGGAAGCCCAGTATGAGCATAGTATATAAAACAAGAACTCAGTTAGTTGTTGAAACACTTAGAGAAAAAATATTAAGTGGTGAAATTAAAGCTGGCCAACCTTTAAGACAAGCAGCACTAGCAGAAGAATTAAATGTTAGTCGGATCCCCGTTAGAGAAGCGCTATTACATTTAGAAGGTGAAGGCTTAGTTGCTTTTGAACCTCATAAAGGTGCTACTGCAACTGAGCTCAATGCCGCCCAAGTCGATGAATTGTTTGAGTTACGGGCGGTACTTGAAGCGGAATTGTTAGCTAACTCCTTAAAAAATATTAGCGATGAAACGTTAGAAGAAGCAACACAATTACTTAAAAAATTAGATAAAGCTTTAGGTAAAGAAAATGCCGCGAATACGTGGAGTGAGCTTAACTCTGATTACCATAATTGTTTGTATTCGGCCGCTGATCGTCCACAAACGCAAGCTCTGGTGAATATTCTAAATAAGAATGCTGATCGTTATATTCGTATGCATTTGTTGTGGGCTGGTGGTATTTCTAAAGCAGAATCTGAACATAATGAAATTTTAGCACTCAGTAAAGCGCGTGATATAGACAAAGCTGTGGGCTTATTAAAACAACATATCTTGGGTTCTCGCGATGAAATTAAAGCATTTCTGGAAGAGCGTGAATCAATTATTAACGGTTAACTATCGTTATTTTATGCCTACATAAACTACGTTTTTTGTGGTTGATATTTACTTGATAACCTTGATGTAAATTTGAGCATATATTGACTTTTTAGCAAAAAATCTATAGTATTCCCGCGCCCTCAAGCCCCGAAAGATAAAGACTTATGTTTAGATTGCCTGGCATTTCAGCATTCACATAACATCCTCGGGAAAATAAAAGTATTTAAACACAAGCTTAATTTTTAAAACCACATTGGTTTTTAAAATTAAGCTTGTGTTTTTGATGTTCTAATCAAAGTTGAGAAAATAATGTTTGAATTACACGCCAGTAAAGTGGCAAATTTAAAGAATGATGTATTATCGGGCTTTACCGTAGCCCTAGCATTAGTTCCTGAAGCTGTAGCATTTGCCTTTGTTGCAGGTGTTGAGCCTTTAGTCGGTTTATATGCTGCGTTTATGGTTGGTTTAATTACCTCTATATTTGGCGGTCGACCAGGTATGATCTCTGGTGCTACTGGCGCTATGGCCGTTGTAATGGTGAGTTTAGTTGCCATTCATGGTGTTGAATATCTATTTGCCACGGTCGTGCTGACCGGAATACTGCAAATACTCGCCGGACTATTTAAACTCGGTAAATTTATTCGCTTAGTTCCCCATCCTGTGATGCTTGGCTTTGTTAATGGTTTAGCTATCGTAATTTTCCTTGCCCAATTAGGGCAGTTTAAAGTTACGAATGAAGATGGCGTTTTAGCGTGGATGCAAGGCAGCCAAATGTTAACGATGGCTGGTTTAATCGTGCTGACAATGGCTATTATTCACTTTTTGCCTAAGTTGACTAAAGCTGTGCCTTCATCGCTTGTTGCTATTGTCGTTGTTACTTTTCTAGTACAAAGTCTTGATTTAGATGCACGTACAGTAGTTGATTTTGTTCGTGATATGACTAACGACCCAATGGCTTCTATTGCTGGCGGTTTACCACAATTTAGCATTCCAAACGTGCCATTTAGTTTAGAAACCTTTCAAGTAATATTACCTTTCGCGCTTATTTTAGCCGCTATTGGTTTAATCGAATCGTTATTAACATTGACCTTAATTGATGAATTGACGGGTACTCGTGGTCAGGGCAACAAAGAATGTGTTGCTCAAGGGGCAGCAAATACCGTAACAGGATTCTTTGGTGGTATGGGCGGTTGTGCAATGATTGGCCAGTCTATGATCAATGTTAACTCTGGTGGACGTGGTCGAATGTCAGGTGTTACTGCGGCACTTGCGTTACTTGGCTTTATCTTATTTGGCTCTAGTTTAATTGAACAAATACCGTTAGCTGCACTTGTGGGTGTTATGTTTATTGTGGTTATTGGTACCTTTGAATGGTCGAGTATTCGCATTGTCGGTAAAGTACCAAAAGCAGACGCTTTTGTTATGATCTTAGTATCAGCGGTTACTGTAGCAACTGATTTAGCAATAGCTGTTGTTGTTGGTGTCATTGTTTCAGCATTGGTCTTTGCTTGGGAGCATGCAAAACATGTTATTGTCCACCGTTCAGTTAATGAAAAAGGTTCAACCGTTTATGACGTTTCGGGCCCATTATTCTTCGGTTCAGTATCTAGCTTTTTAGAGCAGTTTGATATGGAAGGTGATAGCAATGATGTTATTGTTGAATTTAAAAATTCACGTGTTGCTGACCATTCAGCCATTGAAGCTATTGACACTTTAGCAGAGCGCTATATTGCTAGAGGTAAGCAAATGCACTTAAAACATTTAAGTAAAGAATGTACGCAATTACTTACTAAAGCAGGTAGCTTAGTAGAGATAAATGTTATTGAAGATCCCGATTATGCTATTGCTAGCGACAAACTGGGGTAAATAACTCAAGATAAAATTGGGTATATACTTATGGTATGTACCCAATGATTTAATTCAATTTAAACGAAGTATAATTAGATGCAGTTAGAGTTTTTTGATGTTCCTAGCCCTTGTGTTGGTATTTGTCAGTCTGATGACAAAGGACAGTGCTCAGGCTGTTTTCGTACTCGAGACGAACGCTTAAATTGGATATCATTTAATGCTACTGATCGTCAAAAAGTGATTAAACGTTGTCAGCAACGTAAAAAACGTAAAAATACCCCCGTAAAAACTAAAGCCGCTGAAGTGATTATCGAAAATAAACAAGCATCTTTACTTGATGCACCTAAGAAGTCTCGCCTTGATAATAGCGGTGATTTTGATTTCGACGATTTCGAACTGTAAGCATTAACTTAGCTACTTATCGCAAATAGCTGACGGTTTAACGCAATTGCTCAATTCCCCCTATATGTCTGACTTGTTGTCAGAGACATTTCATAATACTGTAGTTATTAATAACAATAATTGATCTTAAATAACCTGCGTTATAGCCATTTATTCATTATGCGTTCTACTTTTATCTTAACGGTTAAAAAGGAGCTGGTAATTAATTTACGTGTTATAGCTCGTTTAAGTCAAATAATAATAAGCTCATACAACTTTTGCCAAAATAACATAATGTTACTGTGCAACGTATGAAGTAACACAGGAAAATTTTTATGAAAAAATTTCTACCATCACTTGTGATGGCAGCACTTTCTGTTGCCTTAACAGGTTGTTTGCAAAGCGAACAGCAAGACGAAAAAGTCGTGATAAATAAAAACCCATACCCCAGTACTTATAAAGCACTACCTTTGCAAACAACCATCATTAAAAATGCCACGGTATTAACGGGCACAGGTAGCCGGATCGACAATGCTGATGTCTTGATGGTAGATGGTAAAATTAACAAAATAGGTAAAGACTTAGTTGCCGATGGCGCCGTTGAAATTGATGCCAAGGGAAAGTGGATAACGCCGGGTATTATTGATGTGCATTCGCACTTAGGAGTCTATCCAAGCCCTTCTGTTGAATCTCATGCGGATGGTAACGAAATGACATCACCCAATACTTCAGAAGTATGGGCTGAACATAGTGTATGGCCACAAGACCCTGGTTTTGAGGCAGCACGTGCTGGTGGGATAACCACGTTACAAATTTTACCAGGCTCAGCAAATCTATTCGGCGGTCGCGGTGTGACATTACGCAATGTGCCTAGCCCAACAATGCAAGGCATGAAATTTCCAGAAGCACCGTACGGTTTAAAAATGGCTTGTGGAGAAAATCCAAAACGTGTTTATGGTGGACGTAAAGTTTCACCTTCTACTCGTATGGGGAATATGGCGGGCTATCGTATGGCTTGGTCACTAGCAACTGAATATAAGCGAGCATGGGAAAAGTATGATAGCGACTATGCTGCTGGTAAAAATCCTACAGCGCCAGTGCGTGATATAGAACTCGACACTTTAAAAGGTGTGCTTGACGGTGATATTTTAATTCACAACCATTGTTATAAAGCTGAAGAAATGGCGATGATGGTTGATTTAGGTAAAGAATTTAACTACGACTCTGGTACTTTTCATCATGCGATAGAAGCATACAAAATAGCCGACTTACTGGCTGAAAATGGTAATTGTGCGGCTATGTGGCCAGATTGGTGGGGCTTTAAAATGGAAGCATACGATATGGTGCATGAAAACGTTGCTATTGTTAATGCGGTAAAAAATTCTTGTGCAATTGTGCATTCGGACTCTGCAAATACGATACAGCGCTTGAATCAGGAAGCGGGCAAGGTTATGTACAGAGCCAACGAAAACGGTTTTGAAATAACGCCAGAACTAGCGATTACCTGGATCACAGCAAATGCTGCAAAATCAATCGGCTTAGCAGATAAAACCGGTAGTTTAGAAAACGGAAAAAATGCTGACGTAGTTATTTGGAACCAAAACCCTTTTAGTGTTTATGCACAAGCAGAACAGGTGTTTGTTGACGGCGCAAAAGTATATGACCGTTTTGATGATAAATACCAAGCAAAAAGCGATTTCCTGTTAGGCCAAAGATAAGGTGAAGAAAATGAAGCATTTAAAATTATTCAAATCATCGCTAATTGCTTTGGCGCTAGCGAGTTCAACGACAAGTTTTGCAGAAAGTTTTGCCATTACTAATGCGACGGTTCATACCGTTACTGAACAAGGTGTACTTCAAAATGCTACGGTAGTGGTTGAAGACGGTAAAGTAATTGCCATTAATCCTGAAACGGTTGAGGCTGATACTATTATTGACGCCAAAGGAAAAATTCTAACACCGGGTTTAATCGGCTCAATGAACCAATTAGGTTTAGTGGAAGTTAGTGCTGTTTCACAAAGCCGTGATGCCGGTGATAAAAAAGCTGATATTACTTTTGATGCGAGTTTAGCGTTCAATCCGCGATCTACCGTTATTCCTTATAGCCGCAAAGGGGGCATCACCAGTAACGTTGTCGCTCCTCGAGGCGGTGATGATATGTTTAAAGGTCAAACTTTTGTTGCAGATCTTTCTGGAGAGTTTAATAGTGTTCGTTCAAATAACAATAATATTGTTATTGATCTCGGCTCAAAAAGTAAAGGTTCACGGGCGTTAGCATTACAAAAACTGCAAATTAAATTAGAAGATGCGACGAAGAAGTTAGCAAAAACTAAAGATGATAAAAGCAAAAAAACAGCGAAAGAGCCTAGTCGTAAAGCCTTAATTATTAATGCTTTACTTGCAGGTGATAAAGCCTTAATTGCTTATGCAGATCGTGCGAGTGACCTATTAGTATTATTGAAGCTTAAAGAGCAGTATTCGTTAGATATGGTGTTTGTTGGTGCTGCTGATGCCGTGCTGATTTCTGATAAAATTGCCGAAGCAAAAGTACCGGTGGTAATGACCGCTTTAGATGACCTGCCAGGCAGTTTTGATTCTTTGCATGCATCACTTGAAAATGCTGCAAAATTAACGGCAGCAGGTGTTAATGTCGTACTAACGGTTGATGGTGATACTCATAATCTTTATCAACTTAGATTTCATGCGGGTAATGCCATAGCAAATGGTCTGTCTCGTGATGCAGCGTTAGCATCGGTAACGGCAAATGTTGCTGAAGCATTTAACCTTGATAGCGGTAAAATTGCGGTCGGTAAAACTGCCGACTTAGTTTTGTGGAGTGCGGACCCTTTTGAATTAAGCACAAAGGTTAGTCATATTTGGATTGCGGGTAAGGAATACTCGACCATAAGCCGTCAGGATGCTCTGCGTGACCGTTACACAACAAAAAGTGACATGCCTAAAGCTTACCTAAAGTAAATTGAAATAGGGTAAATAAAGTAAGTTCATTAAGCCACGTTTATACGTGGCTTTTTTTTGCCTTTTAAAAAAGTGGGCTAGTGAATAAAGCATCAAGACATGATTATTTATGCTTTCATCCAAGAATAGAATTACCTAGAATGACAAGGATAAAGCTAGGCTAAAGCTGTTGGCACTATAAATTTGAAGAGATAGATTTAATGTTGAGCGTATTGTTAGAAAATGAATTTGGTCGTATTGAATTATTTGAACTGCGTGAAGGGTTACAAGCGATACGCTTTACACATCAAAGAGGTCAAGGTTCGGTTAGTTTATATGGTGGCCAAGTACTTAGCTGGCAACCGACAGGGCAACGGCCTGTCTTTTGGCTTAGTGATGATAGCAAGTATAGTTTAGGCAGCGCTATTCGTGGAGGCATACCGTTATGCTGGCCATGGTTTGGTGGCGAGGTTCAATTAGCCGATGGTAATATCGTTAAAACGA
The DNA here is from genome assembly GCA_049642265.1 of Cognaticolwellia sp. GTDB lineage: Bacteria > Pseudomonadota > Gammaproteobacteria > Enterobacterales > Alteromonadaceae > Cognaticolwellia. Next base: position 35,637 of record JBAROR010000017.1, read on the forward strand.
GTAACCATGGCTTTGCTAGACAAAGCCAATGGCAACTTTCCGATTTACACATGTCAGACAATGGGGTTGAAATAAGCTTATCCTTGATTGGTGAGCAGTCTTCGCCTCTTTGGCCAACGGCATACAAACTCACGCAAAAGTTAGTGTTTAATGATGCTTTTCAACAAATCTTAACCATGAAAAATTTATCTGATAAAGCGGTCACTTACACCGGGGCATTGCATAGTTACTTTTGTGTAGGCAGCACGAAAAAATCTACTATACCGGCATTAAATGATTTTGTTTTTGACAATAAACTTACCCATGACTTTGGTAATAAAGCCTTACTAAAAGATTGCACAGGGCCAGTTGACCGCATCTATCACAGCACAAACAGTATGACTATTATTGATCCTGAATGGCAACGAGAAATAGAGGTAGTAAGCGAAGGTTGTCAGCAATGGGTCATGTGGAACCCAGGTGAGGGCGCTGAAACAATGAGTGATGTACATACACAAGCTGAAAATGAATTTATTTGCTTAGAGGCGGCTAATACGCGTTGGCAAAATATAGCCAGTCAGGCCAGTGTTAGTATGAGCCAAACGGTTACTTTGTATAATAAAACCCAATAATAGGGCTTAGCACTCTGCTCTTAAATCATGCGGCTTAATTAAATATCACACTTTGATTACGGCCGTTATGTTTTGCTTCATATAGCGCTTTATCTGCACAATCAACATAATCTTCAATGGTTTTATTTTCTAGTGGTAACTCACAAATCCCAAAACTAATCGTAGTGGTAAATGAGCCACTAGTAGACGAGATTGGAAAAGATATTGCCGCAATGTTTTTTCTAATACGTTCAACGATTATATGCGCTTGTTCCGCGGTGGTTTCAGGTAGTAGCATAATAAACTCTTCACCACCCCAGCGTCCCACAACGTCAATTTTTCGTAGGTTTAAGGTCAATTGTTCTGAAATAATCCGTAAAACGTCGTCACCGACTAAATGTCCGTAAGTGTCATTAACACGCTTGAAGTTATCGATATCAGCTAAAACAACACATAGATTTTTATTACTTTTAACAAAGTCATCAAAACGCCAATAAATATGACTACGGTTTGGCAATTGGGTTAAATAGTCGGTTTCTGAATGCCTAATTAATCGTGATTTTAGATAGTTAATCATATTTAAAATCATCATGTAAAAAATGATGGCTATAAAAAAGAAGAGTACAAAACGTCCAATAAATATTTTCCAATATTCGCTTTGTTCTGATGCTGGCGGTGAAACAATAAACATGCGCCAATTTAGTTCTTGAATTGGCATTTGAGAAATTAATAAACCAGTTTCTGTGGTGTACATTACTTCAGCACTTAAGTTTTTATCTGCATTATTATTCTTGGTAAGTGACTGGTACCAAGGTAAATCACTTAGCCTATTGATTAAAATTTTTCTATGATGACTTTTCGACTTTATAATTTTGTTGGAAGATAGGGTGATAACATTATTACTATCAACGAAGAAAAACTCAAAGCCAAAGCGATCGCTGTATTCTTTAAATTTATCGGAAAAGTGGCGTAAATCGATAGCAACACCCGTAAATCCCATAAAATCACCTTCGTTATTACGCATTCTATTATCAAAGTATAAGTGCGGATCATCTGTATTACCTATGTCGGTAAATTGGTCATCAGGGAGATTTTTTAAACGATGGAACCACTCAACTCCTTTCTTATCTAATGGTAATTTTTTGGCATTGGAATCGAGCATAATATTGTGCTTTTCTAATGCAATAAACGCGACCATATTATATGATTTTGATATTCTCTGAAGGTAAGAAACAATGTAGCCATCAACTATTTTTTCTTGGTTTACATAATCGATAATGAATTGATTGTGAGCCATAAAATTAGCGACATTTAATGGTCGAAGTATTTCGCTAGTGATCAGAGAAAATAAAGGGGTTATTGCACTTTGTACTTGCTTATTGTGGCTATTAACTACATCTTTTAAGGTGAGATATGACGCTAAAACAACCGTAATGATTGTCACGAAAAATATTACAGCGATGTAACGATCAAATTTATTACCGAACTTCATAGAGAAACAACATTACCGCTTATTAATATTAGTTAATTTATAGCGCGCTTAATCAATTTTAGCTACGTTTTTTAGTATTATATTTTCATGTTAATAGCGTAGGTGTTGAATATATAAGCGATTAATTTATACGTAAATATTTATTTAATAGTGCCTGTGTAAAACTAGTTTTTAAATAAAAGCCACGAGGCAAGGTCATAAATGGTTGACCTAAACGATTGAACGCTTGTGTTTTTGCTTGACTGTTGGCTGCTTTGGGACGCAATTGTAATACTTGACCATGCTTGCCGTGAATATTTTCTACATCGCCTAATACGATCATATCGGTGAGTTCTTGCCAGTCGAGCGAGAGTAAACGGTCTTCTTCTACAGAAGGTGACCAAATAAAAGCGGTGCCAACAATACGCTCTGCTACCGGAATGGTGCGCTCAGATATAACAGGGATCCACAATACTCGCGCTAACTTATTCCGAATATGGCTAGTTTGCCATCGCGCGCCAACTAAGCCTTTAAGAGGGGCAACACATACAAAAGTGGTCTCTAATGGTTTACCTTGATAATTAATGGGTAACGACTTTAGTTCCACACCTAAATGTGGAAAATCTGGCTCTGGTCGAGAGCCGGCACTGGCACCTAGTACTTGCTCTAACAATAACCCAATCCAACCTTTTTCACGCTTTAGATCTTTGGGCACCGCGACATTGATAGAGTGCGCAATTTCTCCGAGTGTCATACCCGCTAGATTTTGTGCACGTATTAGTAATTCTTTTTCGCTCTTGGGGATGCTTCCGTGACTCAACGTTTACTCTTATGTCAATTCTGTTTAGGTTATTATCAATCAGTGGCAAGGCTTTGAGCAAGGCAATTATTTTTTGTTATTTTATCAAGGCAGTAACGTAATTAAGGAAACAATAGTAAATACAGACATATTACTAATATTTCTGTTAATAAGTATTTGCCCAAAAGTGCAGAGTGTGGAAGAATCAAAGCATTATTTAATGCGGTCAGGAGTTCCTTTGATAGATGCCGAAGGCTATCGAGCCAACGTCGGCATAGTAATAATCAATGACAGGGGACAAGTATTTTGGGCAAGGCGTTTTGGTCAGCATTCTTGGCAATATCCGCAGGGTGGAGTCGATAATGATGAGTCTGCAGAACAAACAATGTATCGGGAATTACACGAAGAAGTCGGTTTAAAACCTGAACATGTTAAAATTGTAGCGACTACAAAGCATTGGTTAAGATATAAATTACCAAAAAGGTTAATTAGACACGAAAGTTTACCCGTTTGTATTGGGCAAAAGCAGAAATGGTTTTTACTGAAGTTAACAGCACCAGAATCAGCTGTTGATTTATTACATTCTAATCATCCTGAGTTTGATGACTGGCGTTGGGTGTCTTATTGGTATCCAGTAAGGCAAGTGGTGTCGTTTAAACGTGAAGTTTATCGTAAGGTAATGAAGGAATTTGCTCTAGCAGCAATGCCTAGTTATCGCAATGAACGTCGCCGACGTGGTTCTTAGTTATTATCCACCTTAGATTATTATTATGCTGTATAAAATAGCTCACTTAGGTGAGCTATTTAGTTTAGAGTTATTGAAATAGATAAAACGTTATGAGCAAGGATGACATAACAGATACTCATTAATATATGCTTATTTGAGCGTGTTAATGTAGCCTAAACTGTTTACACAGTTATTAAGGTGATATACCCGAAATTTTACTAAAGGGACTGTAATGCTTACCATTTTACGCCGAATTGTTTTGGAGTTCAGTCAAGCTTCTGAGCTAGACCAAGCTTTAATACGTTTAGTGAGCCAGGTGAAAGAAGCGCTGGCTACTGAGTGCTGTTCGGTATATTTAGCAGATCATCAAAAACAACACTTCTTATTAATGGCTTCTAATGGCTTAGCGCAAGGAGCTTTGGGTCGCACCAGTATTGGTTTCACCGAAGGTCTCGTTGGCCTAGTTGGACAGCGTGAAGAGCCGATCAATATTGCTAATGCTCAACAGCACCCTGACTTTATTCATGCTCCAGAAGTTGATGAAGACCATTTTAAAGCCTTTCTAGGCACACCAATAATTCACCAACGTAAAGTGCTGGGTATTTTAACGGTTCAGCAAAAGCAGTCCCGTATTTTTAGCGATAACGAAGAAGCCTTTTTAGTAACACTATCTGCTCAGCTAGCAACAACATTAGCTGGCGTAGAAGCACAGGGCTTGGTCGCAAATAATCAATACCTTGGCCAACGTCATAAAGGAATAGGAGGCGCACCAGGAGTTGCAATAGGGAACATGATTGTTGTTCACCCTAAAGCAGATTTATCTACTATTGCGTTAAGTAAAGTAAGTGACTGTTCACAACAGTTGAAGACCTTTGATGGTGCCGTTAGCCGAACATTTGATGAATTCTCTCAAATGAGCGAAAAACTAAAAAACGTAATATCAGATAGCAGCCTTGATATTTTTGATGTCTATAAGCAACTGCTTGATAGTGATAATTTTAAAATAGAAGTTATGACTAAAATAAAGCTGGGTTGGAGTGCTGAAAGCGCTTTGAAATTAGTGGTAGACGGTTATGTTGTTAAATTTGAAGCGTTAGACGATGAGTATTTACGCGAACGTGCTTACGATATTAAAGATTTAGGCAATCGCCTATTAAATAACATTCAAAATCTTGTTGAGCCAGAGCAACAATTACCGGAAAAATTTATTCTAGTTGCTGAAGATGTTAGCGCCACTATGGTCGCAGAATATCAACACCACGGATTGTTAGGCATTGTTTCATTATCGGGTTCAAATAATTCCCATACCGCCATTTTAGCGAAAGCACTAAATATTCCCGCTATTATGGGGGTCGACTTTCTTGCTATTCGTCAGTTGCATCAAAAAAATGCTGTGCTAGACGGTTATGCTTATCAACTCTATGTTACACCAGGCGATGCTTTAATTAGCGAATATCGTCACATTTTGACAGCAGAAAACGCACTGCAAGCACAAGTAAAACAAGCTGAACATTTACCTGCATCGACAAAAGATGGCCACATGATGAGTTTATTGGTTAATGCTGGTTTATCATCAGGTTTTGAGTATTCACAAAATGTTGGTGCTGATGGGATTGGCTTGTATCGCACTGAAATTCCATTTATGAATCGAAGCTACTTTCCGTCGGAATCAGAACAAACTGCATTATATCGAGAGGTATTAGAGTCCTTTGCAGATCAGCCTGTCACAATGCGTACTTTAGATGTTGGTGGAGATAAATCGTTACCTTACTTTCCCATTATTGAGGCTAACCCCTTTTTAGGTTGGCGTGGTATTCGAATTACTCTCGATCATCCAGAGATATTTTTAGTACAAATTCGTGCAATGATGAAGGCGAATTATGGTCTTGGAAATTTAGCTATTATGTTACCTATGATCTCTAGCATTACAGAGGTTGATGAAGCTATTAGACTGATCAATCAAGCGTATTATGAAATCTCATCTGAACTACCTCAAAATGAACGCGACGCTTTAGTAAAGCCTAAAGTGGGTGTCATGATTGAGGTACCTAGCGTTATTTTTCAGCTGGAAGATTTAACTGAAAAAGTCGACTTTTTCTCTGTCGGCAGTAATGATTTAACACAATACTTGCTAGCAGTTGATCGAAATAACAGTCGGGTTGCAAGTTTATATGACTTCTATCATCCCGCCGTTTTACGCGCACTTCATTATATTGCCAAAACAAGCCAAGCGCACAATATACCATTTAGTATTTGTGGAGAGCTAGCCAATCAGCCAACCGGTGCTATTTTACTGATGGCAATGGGTTATAAAAACTTGAGTATGAGTGCTCATAGTATTGCTAAAGTAAAATGGGTTATTCGTCACGTTGAATATACCGAGTTAGAAGATATTTTAACGAAGGTATTGAGTTTAACTAATACCGCTAATGTTCATAGCTATATGCATGAACAATTAGTCAAATTAGGTTTAAGAGATTTTGCTCATGCTAGACAAGCATAAAGCTTTGTTAACGCCCTTGTTAAACTATGATGAAATAAGTGAATGCGATGTTTATTAGTGTCTTTTTAGCTTGTGCCTTGCTAGGTGCAGTCGTTGGTTTTTTTGCCGGTTTACTCGGTATTGGCGGTGGCCTCATTATTGTCCCCGTCTTGGTCTATTTATTACCTTTACTAGGGATAAGCGCAGAGCTGGCGTTTCCTATGGCATTAGCTACTTCATTGGCTTCGATTATTTTCACTTCCTCTTCAGCGGCTTTTGCGCATCATAAAAATGGCAATATTCCTTGGGCGATAGCCAAAAAGTTAGTGATAACTGTAGCCATTGGAGCATTACTCGGTGCGCTTATTGCCGGCATGTTGTCGTTAAAGGCATTAACGATTATTTTCGCCAGTGCCGTGCTTATTCTAGCGGTTTATATGTTTTTATCGATAAAAGTTCAGCGCAGTGTGGCATTACCGACTGATTGGCGATTACACCTTATCGGTTTGTTTACTGGCGTGTTAGCAAGTCTAATGGGGATTGCTGGCGGAGCGATATTAGTACCTATTTTAATGTATTGTTCATTATCAATGCGTCAGGCTATCGGCGTCGCTACGGCCAGTGGTATTGTTGTCGCATTCTTTGGCGCACTGGGTTACGTTGTTATTGGCTTTGGCGAAAGTAATCTTCCATCTTGGAGTGTCGGCTATATCTATTTACCGGCGTTATTAGGTATTGTTTTAACCTCTTCTTTATTTGCACCATTGGGGGTTAAAGCTGGCGCTAAATTGCCGCTAGTTTATTTGAAAAAAGGTTTTGCAATTTTCTTGATGCTGGTCGCGATTAAAATGATTTACTACTAGCAATGGATAATTGATTTCTTATTAACCTTTTATGGATAATTTTTGGTTAGATAATAATATTTGCTATCATTGAGCAATTATTTTCTGCCACAACAATACTAAGTACTGATAAACTAGTGGTTGTGTCCAGTCACTATATTTATCACGATAGTATGACTGCTTTTTAATATAAACCATTTGTTCTAATTAATAACGTTAAAGGAAAACCTAGTGAAAGCATATCTTGATTTAATGCGTCATGTCAGAGATGAAGGGATTGAAAAATCTGATCGAACTGGCACGGGAACTAAGAGTATATTTGGTCATCAAATGCGCTTCGATCTTGCTAAAGGGTTTCCATTAGTTACCACAAAAAAATGTCATCTTAAGTCTATTATTCATGAGCTTTTATGGTTTATCAAAGGCGAATCGAATATTGCCTACTTAAAAGAAAACGGCGTAAAAATTTGGGATGCTTGGGCAACTGAAGAAGGTGAACTTGGTCCAGTATATGGTGTGCAATGGCGTAATTGGCCAGCACAAAATGGCGAGACCATTGACCAATTAGCACAACTTATTGATGATTTAAAAAATAATCCTGACTCGCGTCGCCATATAATTACCGCTTGGAATCCGGCTTTATTGCCAGATACTTCAATCAGTCCGACAGCGAATGCAGCATTAGGAAAACAAGCCTTACCGCCATGTCATACCTTATTTCAATTTTATGTTTTAAACGGCAAATTAAGTTGTCAGCTATACCAACGCAGCGCTGATATTTTTCTCGGCGTGCCATTTAATATTGCTAGCTATGCATTGTTTACCATGATGATTGCACAAGTTTGTGATTTAGAAATGGGGGATTTTGTGCACACATTTGGAGATGCACATTTATACTTAAACCACCTTGAGCAAGTTGATGAGCAATTATCACGTGAGCCTTTGCCGCTACCTAAGATGTGGATTAATCCAGAAGTAAAAAGTATTTTTGATTTTACTTTTGAAGATTTTGAACTACAAAACTATCAAGCACACCCTCATATAAAAGGCGCTATATCAGTTTGATTTAATTGATATAAAGCTAAAGTATTGCATATGAAAAAGGAGACTACTTAGTCTCCTTTTTCGTTATATAAAGACTCTAGTTTTTAACCATGCATGCGAATAAACTTGGCTAATAACGCATCTTCGCTTTCTACTTTATCAGGATCTGGTTTAATACAATCAATTGGGCATACTGAAACACAGGTGGGTTTATCGTAATGACCTATGCATTGAGTACACTTGTCAGTATCTATTTCATATACCTTTTCACCCATTGAAATGGCTTCGTTCGGACATTCTGGATCGCACATGTCACAGTTAATGCAGCTGTTTTCAATGATTAATGCCAAGGTTATTTATCCTGATTCTGTGCAAATGGATGACGTGTGGTACCACCTTCAGTTAAGTAACGCATAATAATACCAAACGATAAATCTACGTCGGTATCAATACTAATAGCTACCTTATGGCCTGAGCCTTTGGCGTCAATAACCGCCTCACCTTTAAAGTTTTCCATACGAGTTAAGGTAAAGCTTTTGTTGCCTTTTGGCGTCATTAGTTCGAGCTCGTCGCCAAGCAAAAATTTATTTTTAACGTCAATTTCTATCAGGCCAGTATCATCATTACGGCCAATAACTTCGCCAACAAATTGTTGGCTATCGCTTTTTGAGTAACCATAGTCATAGTTTTGCGTATCACTGTGGCGATGTCGCTTTAAAAAACCTTCGGTATAACCACGATGTGCTAAATGTTCTAAATCACTATTTAAATGCGGATTAAATGGTTTGTTATTAACGGCGTCCAGCATCGCTTGATGATAGATTTGTGCCGTGCGAGCACAGTAATAAAATGATTTAGTTCGCCCTTCGATTTTTAAAGAATGTACGCCCATTTTAACTAAGCGTTCAACATGTTCAACAGCACGTAGATCCTTTGAATTCATAATATAGGTGCCATGTTCATCTTCAAATGCTGGCATATACTCACCAGGTCGACCTTGCTCTTGCAGTAATACAACATCTTCGAAAGGCTTTTGTTCTGGAACATAAATCTCAGCTGGTGGTACAGCAATAATATCCCCCGTTGCGGTTTCCTTTGCCGGATGACTATCATATTTCCAACGACAAGAGTTTGTGCATGTACCTTGGTTCGGATCGCGTTTATTAATATAACCCGATAACAAGCAACGGCCAGAATATGCCATGCATAATGCACCATGAACGAAAACTTCTAGTTCGACCTCAGGGCAACGAAAACGGATTTCTTCAATTTCATCTAGTGATAATTCCCTAGAAAGAATGACGCGTTCAACCCCTTGCTGATACCAAAACTTTACTGTTGACCAATTTACTGCGTTTGCTTGTACAGATAAGTGAATTGGCATATCGGGAAAGTTCTCACGCACCATCATGATCAAGCCAGGATCTGACATGATCAAAGCGTCGGGACCCATTGCAATAATAGGCGTTATATCGTGCAGAAAAGTTTTTAGTTTGCTGTTATGCGGGGCGATATTGTTAACCAGATAAAACTTTTTCCCTAAAGCATGAGCTTCATCTATGCCAATTTTTATATTTTCTAGGCTGAATTCGTTATTGCGAACCCTCAATGAATATCTAGGTTGTCCGGCGTACACCGCATCGGCACCATACGCAAAAGCGTAACGCATATTTTTTAGGCTGCCAGCAGGGGACAGTAATTCAGGCTTGAGCATATCAACAGTTAATGTAATAAAATTGGTCGCAAATTATAATTTAATCCATATTTTCCTGTCAGATTTTGTCGTTAAAATTTGATCTCAATCAATGGTTTCAAATAATTATTTAGCGATGATAGCTATTGGTGATTATCATCAGGTTTTAATAAAATAAAAATATACTTTTAATTACTGAAATTTCAATATTTTGTGCTAGATTAATGTATATACCAATACTAATAATAAGAGATTTTTATGAGCGCAGAAAATGCACTTTATACAATACTTGTCGAAAAAATAAAACAGGATGCGTTAGTACTACCCACATTACCGGAAGTTGCATTAGAAGTAAGGCAAGCCGCTGATGATCCCGAGCTTAATTTAAGTAGAATGAGCGATATTATCTCTCAGGATCCCGCGTTATCGTTAGGCATGTTGAAAGTAGCTAACAGTGTTGTATTTGGTCGAACTATTAAGGTTGATTCAGTTTCTCAAGCCGTGACTCGTATTGGTTTGAGACAAATAAAGAGTATTGCCACCGCGATGGCTGTTGAACAGATGTTTGTCTCTAAAACGCCATTGGTTGCTGAGTATATGGCGAAGTCATGGAATAACACCTTGGATGTTGCCACGGTCGCTATCGCACTGATGACATTATATTTACAGAAAAATAAACATGCAGCATTTACTCTTGATACCATCACTTTAGCGGCACTTATTCATAATATTGGCGTTTTACCAATATTAGTTGAAGCTGAAGGTCATCCAGAAGTTTTTGCAACGCCAAAATTTTTACAACAAGCGATTATCAAATTTTCTAATGAGATTGGTGGTGAAGTAACTAAAGCTTGGGGATTCTCTGAAGAGTTTACTGAAGTGGTTGTTTCATGGAATGATTTAACGATACTACCCAAAGAGGTACATTACCTTGATTTTATTCGAGCGGGTGCCATTTACCATGAAATATTTGTCAGTGAAAAAACACGAGATATTCTACTCAATAGCTATGTAAAGAAAGGTATTTTACCTGATGTAGACTTTATGGCATCTGAAGAGTTTGGTGAACTTTTAGCACAAGTTAGAACAATGTTTGAATAACCATAAATAGCTTGTGAATAAACCTTAGAAAATAAAGCCGTAAAGGTGAATTTACCAAACAAAAAAGGCGCTAATAAGCGCCTTTTTCAATATAAAAATACTAACCGGCTATTATGCTTCTAGATAGTCAGTAGCTTTAAGAGCAAACTCTGCTAATAAATGATCTATAAAGCGATTCAATTCGCCAGCCATTAAAGCAAAGTCAGCATCAAGTTTTGCTACAACGTCATCACCATCAATATCGTCATTTTGTTCTTGAATCACATCATAAAATTTTAGACGTTTAACCGCTAAATCATCACATAAAATGAATGATAGTGACTCATCCCACTCAAGAGCGACTTTGACAACATATTTGTCTGCATCTAAATGGGCTTTAATTTCTTCACTTGTTAAATCTTGATTTTTAACTCTAACTACAGCGCCGTCATCGCCTAAAGCGTTAAACTCAGCTTCCATACCTAGTTGGAAATTAGCACCTAAGTTACTTTCTACTAACCAATCTGTCATGACTTCATCTGGTGCTTTTTCAGGTGAAGGCGTCGTTACAGGTAATGTACCCAGTGATTTACGTAATAAGGCTAAGAAGTCTTCGGCTTTACCGCGACTGCTGGTGTCAATAACGATAATGTTATGTACTGAATTGATATAAGCACGGGTGTCACTGAAACGAGAAAATGCGCGTGGTAATAATTCAAAGATAATGTCTTCTTTAAATTGTTCTTTTTCTTTTTTAGTAGCGCCGCGCGATTGTTCTGCTTCTAGTTGCGCAACTTTTTGCTCGATCATGTCTTTAACAACAGGAGCGGGAAGAATTTTTTCTTCTTTGCGAGCACATAATAAATAATTACCATTTACCGCATGGACGGTTGTATCACCATGTTTGCCTAATGCATTAACCCAACCAAAATGAGATTGCTCTGTGGAAGCACATGGGGTAAATAAATGTTCAGATAATTGTTTCTCTAAATCTTCTTCAGAACATTCAAAAGGGCGAGTAAAGGCAAAAAAGTATAGGTTCTTAAACCACATTAAATAATCCTATGCCCTGTGTAAGCGGGCGAATAATTGAAAAACGAGCGTCATATTACCGTATTAAGTGGTATCACGCACGCCTTAGATCGGTATCTTGAATCAAGAAAGCACTCTTTGTACACTATCGAACTCAATATCATAACGTAAGCCTTTTTCAGGAGCTGAGCTTGCTTTAACACTACCGTTTAAGGTGTCGTTAACAAGGTCGTGTACTATATGTGTTCCTAAGCCCGAACCGCCTTGGCTTGCTGTTGTCGTGTAAAACGCATCAAATAAGCGCTCTAATTGCTCCTTAGATAAACCGTGACCATTATCTTCATAGGTAATGTGAACATGCTCGCCATTGAGTTGTACTAGAATATTAATTTCGCCGCTATCGATATCTTTAAAACCATGGACGAGTGAATTAATTATCAAGTTGGTGAATATTTGAGAAATAGCACCAGCATGGCAATATATGTCAGAACTGTCAGGACAATTTATATTAATTTTATGGTTTGTTCTTTTTAACTTTGGTTGTAATGAGTGAATAATCTCATTCAAATATTTACCTATATTTACCATGCGAATTTTGTCACTAATTTGGTCAACAGCAACTTGTTTATAACTAGTGACTAATCCTGAAGCGCGTTCAAGGCTGTTTGACAGCAAATTTATGCCTTGTTCCGCGTTATCGGTAAAATCATTAAGAATACGCTTAGATAGTTTATTGTCGTCAATATTGTTTTTAAGCTTAGCCAGTAAGTCAGCCAAATAAGATGTAGAGGTGATACTAACACCGATAGGTGTATTCACTTCATGGCTTATTTCTGCTGATATATTGCCTAGAACAGCCATTTTTTCGGCACTGAGTAAACGTTCTTGTATTTTATTTAATTCAAGAATCGAACTTTTTAGATCATGGTTTGTTGCTATAAGGGTTTTTTCTGTGCTGCTTCGACGGTTATTTTCAGCTTGTAATTTTTCCTGTTGATCTAATAACTCACGTTGTTGAATTTCCATTTTAAGCATAGTGGTACTCAGAGAAGATGCTTTTCGTGCCACCTCTTGCTCAAGCATCATATTTTGCTCATCAAGTTTACCATTGGCGGATATAATTTTACTTTGTGCTAGGGCGAGTTGTTCTTTATAGACCACCAGCTCATCAATTAAATTATTGTAAGCATTTTGGAGAATGCTTAATTCATTATTTTCATAGTTAATCGCGTGTAATTTTGAGGCTTCAGGATCATCAATATCAAACTGGTTAATTTGTTCGGTTAATTCGTTAAGCGGATTTGTTAATAGGTTTGAAAAGGCAATAGAAAATAGAAAAACTAGGGCTGCAGTTTTTACCATGGTATTACCAATAAGAAAGTAAATACCGACTTGGATACGGTTAAAAATAACTTCGTTGCTAGACAATAAGGTAACAGAGCCTACTTTTGTTGTTCGCCCCGAAAACTCAAAAATTAACGGGAATGAATGACCAAATAGTCCTTCGCTGCTCGACGTAACATTAAAGTATTGATTGTCATCGGTGTAATCAACTCTGGACTCTATATTAAGACTTGCTTCATCAGCCATCAAACCTAACTGCGTGATGATCTGATTATTTTCATCAGTAACGGTAATGCCTTTAATCATTGGTATGGCAACTAAACCATCGGCAATATCTATGGCTTGTTGGGTATTCAGCTCCCATACGGCACGAGTTAAACTGCCACTAAATGTTTTTTCTAAAGTTAGCAATTCACTGGTAATATGGCTTTTAGTGTTGACATATTCAGCACCAATTTGAACACAGGTAACAAGAAATGTGAGGACAAAATAAAATGATAATACTCGAGTAAGTAATTTTCGTGACAGACTAGTAGTTTTCATAAATATATCTTTTATTTCGCATTTCTTGATTTTAGCTTTTTTATGACAGGTTAAAAGCTTTTTTTTAATATTATGATCTTTCACTGTTTATAAGTAAAATTTACAGGGTGAATTCGTGATTGATTTTAAGGTTTTTGTCATCGTTTTGACTAAAAAATGCAATAAAACCATCACAAAAAAAACATGAAAACATCAATTGAGTGTAATGCTTTTGCCATGTTTGTATAAATTAATTACCCAATGTCACAAAAGTGTCATAAATATTTGGCAAAATGGCCTCAATTGCTTTTTAGACCTACTTAATTTTTAAAGGTATCAACATGAAACACCCATACAACAAAATTGCTGTCGCTTTATTGTCTTCTTTATCATTGTCGGCATTTGCTGCTGATGTTGACCTATATGGTAAAGCTAATCTTTCTTTACAATCGTCAGATGAAGGAGAAGGATCATTTACTGAAGTAAAAAGTAACGCCTCGCGTATTGGTCTAAAGGGCACGCATGATTTAGGTGACGGCTTAACTGTTATCTACAAAGCCGAATTTCAAGTTGATTTAGATGGCGATAGTGAGTCTGGTGATAGCATCACAGACCGTAACCAGTATATTGGGTTAGCTGGTAGTTTTGGTGAGGTTTTACTGGGTAAAAACGATACCATGTTGAAACAGTCACAAGGCAAAGTTGATTTGTTTAGTGATTTGAATGGTGATATCAAAAGTTTATGGAAAGGTGAAAACCGCATGGCGGACACGGTTTCGTATAAATCACCTAAGTTTAATGATTTTCAGGTAGGCGTTACATATATTGCGGAAGATTCAGTTGATGCTGAAGATGGTGTTTCTGTCGCGGTATTTTACGGTGATGCAAAACTGAAAAAATCAAAAATATTTGCTTCACTCGCCGTTGATTCTGAAGTTAAAGGCTATGATGTAACGCGCGCTACAGTACAAGGTAAAGTAGCAGGCATAGTTTTGGGTGCCATGGTACAAACACAAGAAAAAATAGACGGTTCGGCTGAAATGGACGGTTTTATGGTCTCGGCTAAATATAAAATGGATAAAGTTACTTTCAAGGGCCAATATCAAGCGGCAAACTTTAAAGACGGCGATGACAAATCAGGTATCACTTTAGGCGCTGATTACTCTCTTGCTAAGAGTACTAAGCTTTATACCTTTTATACAAGCTTTGATATGGATAGTGGCGAAGATCAAAATTATTTAGCAGCCGGAATTGAATATAATTTTTAATATCAATTATGTGCAGTAAATTACCAAGTGATTTGAGTGTGTTTTTATTTTATAAAGAAGCCGCATTTGCGGCTTTTTTCTTGCCTAATCGATTAGCATGGCTGATTATGGCAATAATTCTATCGCTGTCATGAAACTGTCACAATTATTTATCACAATGTTTGCAATACGATTTATTAGACTTTCAGGAAGGATACATGAATAGACAAATTTTGGTTGTTGAAGACGAAGCGCCTATCAGAGAGATGATTGTTTTCGTTTTAGAGCAAAATGGCTTTAATGCCATAGAAGCTGAAACAATAGAGCAAGCACAGGCGAAAATTAAAGAACCTTATCCCGACTTAATCTTACTTGATTGGATGCTACCCGGCGGTACAGGGGTTAAATTAGCTAAATCGTTAAAGCAAAATGAATATACACGTACAATTCCTATTATCATGCTGACAGCAAGAGCTGACGAAGATGATAAAGTTAAAGGTTTTGATGCCGGTATTGATGATTATGTTACTAAACCTTTTTCTCCCAAAGAATTAATCGCTCGTATTAAAGCTGTTATTCGACGCGTAGCGCCAACGGCATTGGAAGAAGCAATAGATTTTCACGGTATTCAGCTAGATCCCGTTGCACACCGTGTATCAATTAATGATAAAAGCCTAGAACTTGGACCAACAGAGTTTCGTTTACTACATTTTTTCCTTACCCACACTGAGCGAGTATATAGCCGAGAGCAATTACTTGATAACGTTTGGGGGACCAATGTTTATGTTGAAGACCGGACTGTAGATGTACATATTCGACGCTTACGTAAAGCAATTGCCGGAGAGGGACATGAAGACTTTATTCAGACCGTACGAGGCTCTGGTTATCGTTTTTCTGGTAAGATCAAAGATCGAGCATAATCCTGCTGAATGACGAATAAGTGAATTTCCTTATGATATAATTTTAAAGCTTATTCGCATTGTTTTTGTTGATAAAAGTAAGTTATTACTTTATAAAAACGTCTTGATAATCATAGCAACTTTGTCAGTTGGATTATAATCTGATAAATACGACGAGCATTACGTTATCGATGGCACTATTATCCAAATATCAGGTTAATTACTAATTTATGTATTTTCGTATTTCAGCAAGGAAACTCGTAACTCAAGTTGTTATTGTACTTATTGTTAGTGGGCTTATTGGCTACCTTTTAGGACAAACATTTCTTGTTGTTAGTTTAGTTTCTGTTGGCTTGCTCGGTTGGCATTATAATCACTTATTTAAACTGATTAACTGGCTGTGGCAGGGAAAATCGATATCTCCCCCGCAAGCTAATGGCGTTTGGGGCAGAATATATGACGGCCTTTATCGACGCATTCGTAAACAACGCCAAAAGCAAAAACAATTAAATGAACGTATTAGAAAATTCCGTGACGGTGCAGAAGCATTACCTGATGCGGCATTGGTACTATCCAATGAATTAGCTATTCTTTGGGGCAACAAAAAAGCATCGCAACTTTTAGGTGTTCGTTGGCCTGGCGATATTGGCCAGCGTATTGATAACTTGATTCGATTTCCAGAATTTACCAAATACTTAGATGATGGTGAATATGACAGCCCATGCCTCATAACTTCGCCAATCAATAATGAGTTACAGCTAGAGTTACGAATGATGGCTTATGGCAGTGACCAAATTCTATTATTAGCGCGTGATATTAGTAAAATACAACGGCTAGAAGAAATGCGCCGTGATTTTGTTGCTAATGTATCTCATGAATTAAAAACACCGTTAACGGTGGTTCGTGGCTATGTTGAAATGGTACAAGCGAGTGGAGCAGCGTTAGAGCCTCATTGGCAAAAAGCATTTTCAACGATAGAAACTCAAGTATCACGAATGGACCGGTTAGTTGAGCAATTGTTAGTATTGTCTAGAGTAGAAAATAATGTTGAAGATGCTAGTCATCAGCAAGTTGATTTATCGCGTTTAATTTTAACTATTGTTGAAGATGTACAGTGGTTAAATCAAGATAAAAATCACACGATTAACGACAATATATCATCAAATATAAAAGTGAATGGTAATGAACACGAGTTAAAAAGTGCTTGTATGAATTTACTTTCAAATGCTATCGCTTATACACCTGCAAATGGCGTAATTGATGTAGTACTACGAAATGATGGTAATAAAATACGCTTTAGCGTGAAAGATAATGGCCCTGGTATTAAGCCTGAACACGTTAATCGTTTAACTGAGCGATTTTTCCGTGTAGATAAATCGCGCTCGCGAAATACTGGAGGCTCAGGACTAGGTTTAGCAATAGTTAAACATGTATTGAATCATCACAGTGCCGAGCTTTCAATTGAAAGTGAATGGAATAAAGGGAGTGAATTTATTATCTCTTTTTTGGTGAAATAACAGGGCTATATTGCTATATATCAAGCCTTATCGTTTCTCTCACACCAGCACTTACACTAACCAAAGCGAAATTAAACTGATACTTAGCTGTTATATAGCTATTCTAAGCGCAATTGTCAGTGGCAAGACATCTCAGAATGCGATATCTTGCCACAAGATAGTAATCAGAAGCTAAAGTTGAAATGGTATTTGGATTATATTGTGTATTAGCGACGTCATAATCTCTTATTCTAAAGCGTTAACCACCGCACTCAAGTTTTGCATATTCACTTCCAGCAATTGAACTATCAGGTATAGTAAAACCAATGTTTTCTGCTGCTTGTGAATCACTACTTGCAATAGTAAAGACATGTAATTTCCCGGTCTCTCCTCCACAAACAGCAGGGTAAACAGCTAGGGTTAAATTACCACAGCTTTCATCCTTAACCTCAATGCTTGCGTCTTCCAAATAACTTCTAGTTAATGATATAGATAAGCCATTGTCCTGACACTGCAACTCTCCAGTGCTTATATAAACTTCAATATCATTGTCAGATTCTGAATCATTACAGCCAGAGAGAGCGACCAATGCTGATAATATTAGGTAGTTAAATTTCATAACGTACTCCTTTACTTTATTTAGATTTATAATACCTCGTTAAAAGGCAAAAGTTTTTGGTTAAAATGAGTCACGAAAGGAGAAAATCTAACTGTTTTTTGCCCTTTAAGCGACTTAGCAATAATTGATGACTACATTAGCTTTCTTTAAGTAAAACATACCAAAGGCCGAAGTATAAGATAACTGTCCCAGCAAAAAATAAACTACCAATAACAAAACCAGCCTGAACTCCACCTTTGCTAATGCCATAATATTTTGATAAACCAGAGCATACACCACCTGCACCCTATGTTGGACCGAGCGCTAATTTTTTAGATTCTGTAGGATCCATGCATGATCCTTGTACATCTAGCTGTATATTGTTGATATGTTTCAGTCATAACCTATCAATAATAATTACTTAATTCACATTAATATCCCATAATATCAATCTATTAGATATAGGATAAAACAAAACATCTGTAAATCACTAAATATTATGCAGACCTCTCAATAATACGCAGTAAAAAGTTATGTGGCTAAACCTTCGCCACTGGCTGCTTTGATGGCTATTGATGCAGTCAAGAGGAGTGTGGTGGCACAGCAAAGTCTTGTAAGTTAATTTTAAATATTTTGGGGCGTTTAAAAACTTAACTAATATGTTCAACTTCTGATCTTGCGATGTTTTTTTATTAATTTTGGCGATTCATAAATATCGAACACTTTGTTTTTATTGCTTTATTTAACGTTGACCTCTATTTAAAATTCAATTGTTTGCTTGTTTTTTTACCACTTGAGTTTTATGTGAAAATAATGACTTTTTTATGACCCTTGTAATATAAGTGTCACAAACTTTACTTATTATTGTCATATTCACTTTATATAGTGTTGTCAAATTAATTACAATTCTCATCGGAGAGTAACATGAGTTTAAAACGTGTATTAGGCGTTATCGGTTTATCAAGCCTTATCAATTTATCTGCATTCGCAGTTGATAACGATTTACCAGAATATAAAAAAGTCAGTGGTGTATCAGGAAATGTATCATCAGTGGGGTCGGATACACTTGCCAACATGATGACATTTTGGGCTGAAGAGTTTAAGCGCACTTATCCAAATGTAAATGTACAAATTCAAGCTGCGGGCTCATCTACTGCGCCGCCAGCATTAACAGAAGCGACTTCAAACCTTGGACCAATGAGCCGTAAAATGAAGTCTCGTGAAATTGAAGCTTTTGAAAAACGTTACGGTTATAAGCCAACAGCGGTACGTGTTGCCATTGATGCTTTAGCGGTATTCGTGCATAAAGATAATCCAATTAAAGGTCTTCGTATTGATCAAGTTGACGCAATTTTTTCAAATAACCGCAAATGTGGCGCTGAAAAAGATGTCGACCGTTGGGGAGACTTAGGCTTAACAGGTGACTGGACAGGTAAAGACGTACAATTGTACGGTCGTAACTCAGTATCTGGTACTTACGGTTACTTTAAAAAGAAAGCACTATGTAAAGGCGATTTTAAAAATAGTGTTAACGAGCAACCTGGTTCGGCATCAGTGGTACAGTCAGTTTCAGCTTCGTTAAATGGCATTGGTTATTCAGGCATTGGTTATAAAACGTCAGGTGTTCGAGCGTTAGCATTATCTAAAAAAGGTGATAACTATATTGAAGCCAACATGGAGAATGCTATTTCTAAAAAGTATCCTTTATCACGCTTTTTATATGTTTATGTTAATAAACACCCAACTAAACCTTTAGCACCTATGGAAGCAGAATTTTTGAAAATGGTTTTATCAAAGTCAGGTCAAACTATTGTTGAAAAAGACGGTTATATTCCATTACCAGCGTCGGTTGTTGCCAAAGAATTTAAAAAACTAGGTTTGTCTTTATAAGCTAGCACTAACCTAAAAACAGTATAAAAGACAAAGTCCGCATCAGCAATGATGCGGACTTTTTATGTTCAGGATGAACGGTATGTCGCGGTTACAAGGATGTAATAGAGCGACGATGTTCAGGATGAACGGTATGTCGCGATTACAAGGATGTAATAGAGCGACGATGTTCAGGATGAACGGTATGTCGCGATTACAAGGGTGTAATAGAGCGACGATGTTCAGGATGAACGGTATGTCGCGATTACAAGGATGTAATGGAGCGACGATGTTCAGGATGCTATGTTAAGTAAGCTTCTTAGATATTTAATGCTACGAATATCACATTGCTATTAATTACTTATCGTGAAATATCTACCATCAAATCATCAGCTAAGTTTTCAAGTGCGTCAATCATTGAATCTATACCTTGGTTACCTGTGGCAATAGTCACTTTGGCTTTGAATAACTCGTGACCTGAATGCGGTGCGCTTTCTTGGGTACTTACGAGTTTAATTAAGTTGCCACCATGACGATGAATGGTTGATGATATTTCTTGTATTATACCAACCCTGTCATTTGCGGTTAGTTCTAATACAAGTAAGCTTTCAATGGCCGAAACCTCTGATTTTGCTTGCTCAATTTGCATTTTAAATTTATCTAAACTCGACAATTCGTTCGAAAGGTTTTCTGCGTGCTCTTGAGGGCAGGCTATTTCGATAACACCAGCAAAAATACCTGACATTTGGTGTAAACTCGATTTTTGCCAATTTCCGTGATGTTTGTTAATTACATTCGATAATGTATCAACTATGCCGGGACGATCTTCGGTGATAAAAGAAATGATTAGATGGGTCATAGAAAATCCTTTGAAAATAAAGTGAGAAGTTATGCTAGATTTTTATTAGGTTTTAACTCGGGCTTAACTTGAGCTTAATTAAGCGTTAGCTAGATCTTAACTAGACCTTAGCCAGGCATTAATCACGTGTAAGTTGAGAAAGCTCTTTATGTAATTGCCCATCGTCACCTAAATTTAATTCAATTAAGCGACGTAGAAAACAAACACTGTCAATATCAATGTCATGACATTGAACACCAATTTCGGCCTCTTCTTGATGAATAACCGTAATATTCATCATTATCTTGGCGTCAAAATCGTCTAATTGCAATGAAAGTACACCGGGTTTTCCTGCAAGTGTAATATCTTTGCAGACTAAAGTTAGCAAAGCACCATTTAACGAAATGTCGTGAGTGTTCGCCTCAAACTCTTCTCCATCTACTGTTAGTACTGCCTTCATGGTAAAGAGAACTCGAGAGAATTGACGTCGATTATGCATTGAATTTAATTTAGGCTTAAGTGTTCTAATCAGCATAGCTCGCTTTAAAAAAAAAGGCACCTTAATTATTAAGGTGCCTTTTTTCTATGCGATTTGTTTAACCAATTTTTTTATACTTTATGCGGTGTGGTTCAGCGGCTGCTGGGCCATAAGTTTTCTTTAACCAAGCCTCATAGTCGGTGAAGTTACCTTCATAAAAGTTGATTTGACCTTCATCACGGTAATCTAAAATGTGAGTAGCAATACGGTCAAGGAACCAACGGTCATGGGAAATTACCATGGCACAGCCTGGGAACTCTAATAACGCTTCTTCAAGCGCACGTAATGTTTCTACATCCAAATCATTGGTAGGCTCATCAAGTAGTAATACATTACCACCGGTTTGTACTAGCTTAGCTAGATGAACACGGTTACGCTCACCACCAGATAAATTACCAATAATTTTTTGTTGATCATTACCTTTAAAGTTAAAGCGGCTAGCGTAAGCACGGCTTGGAATTTCAAAGTTACCGATGTTTAAAATCTCATGGCCCTGAGATATCTCTTGGTAAACTGTTTTGCTGTCATCCATATCATCACGGAACTGATCAACACTGGCAAGTTTAACTGTGTCGCCCAACTCTACAGTGCCCGAGTCTGGTTTTTCAACTCCTGACATTATTTTGAATAAGGTCGATTTACCTGCGCCGTTTGGTCCGATAATACCAACGATAGCGCCTTTAGGAACGCTAAAGCTTAAATTATCAATCAGCACTCTATCGCCAAACGATTTTGTTAAGTTATTAACATCTAGAACTTTATCACCTAGGCGAGGTCCAGGTGGAATGTAAAGTTCATTAGTCTCGTTACGTTTTTGATGATCTTGACTATTCAATTCTTCAAAGCGAGCCATACGGGCTTTACTTTTTGATTGACGAGCTTTTGGATTTGAACGTACCCATTCAAGTTCTTGTTTGATTGTTCTTTGTAGCGCGCTCTCACTTTTACTTTCTTGCTCAAGACGGGCATTTTTTTGCTCTAACCATGAAGAGTAGTTACCTTCATAAGGGATACCGTGGCCTCTATCAAGCTCTAAAATCCAACCAGCGACATTATCTAAGAAGTATCTATCATGGGTAATGGCAACAACAGTACCAGGGTAATCATGTAAGAAGCGCTCTAACCAAGCAACAGACTCTGCATCTAAATGGTTAGTTGGTTCATCAAGTAACAACATGTCAGGCTTTTGTAATAACAAACGACATAACGCAACACGACGACGTTCACCACCACTAAGAATACCAATTTTTTGTTCCCAAGCAGGTAAACGCAAGGCATCAGCAGCGCGTTCTAAAACATTATCAATGTTATGGCCGTCTTGGCTGTTAATAATATCTTCAAGTTGACCTTGCTCTTTTGCTAGTGCGTCAAAATCAGCATCTGGTTCAGCATATTCAGCATAGACTTGGTCTAATCGTGCCATGGCATCTTTTACTTCAGAAACCGCTTCTTCAACAATTTCACGAACGGTTTTTTCTTCATCTAATATAGGTTCTTGAGGTAAATAACCGATTTTAGTGCCGGCAAGCGCTTGTGCTTCACCTTCAAATTCAGTATCAACACCAGCCATAATACGTAGTAAGCTCGATTTACCTGAACCATTCAAACCTAGCACACCAATTTTTGCGCCAGGGAAGAAAGAAAGAGAGATATCTTTTAATATTGTGCGCTTAGGAGGAACTACCTTAGAAACGCGATTCATCGACATGATGAATTTATCTGGTAATGGTTGTGCCATGGAAAACCTTATGATTTGGTTGGAAAGACAATAATGTCGATATTTTAGGTTAAAGGACGAGGGCAAGCAAATGAGATTAAGATGATTTTGATTTTTGGCTCCGATGAGACCATTCACTATCGTTAAATATTTTATTTAAGCCATGTTTATTATCGTGGAGATAGTTTGGTTAATTAGAGTGATAATTCAGAAAGTTATTACCTTTTACTTTTCTAGAATAGAGAGACATCGCCGCAGTTGGTTAAATCGATTTAGAGAAAAGTTATATTTGATAACATTACGCAATTCCATAGTTGAATTCGATCTTTGATCAGCTGATACTAGCTACCTTGTTTTAAAGAGAGTGTAAATCCCCTTGTCTGATCTTACCTTTACTTTCGATAACCAATTCACTACGACCTTTGCCGGCGATGAAGTCAGCGATAATTACCCACGACAAGTGATGTCGGCCTATTCTTTTGTCCAACCTACGGCGACAGAAATGCCAACGTTAATTGCTAAGAGTGTGCGCGTCGCAGAGCAATTAGGACTGACAGAAGAGCAACTGAATTCGGCTGGATTTTTAAGTCTATTCTCTGGTAATAGCTTGTTAGAGGGCATGAAGCCGTTTGCTATGTGTTATGGCGGCCATCAATTTGGCCATTGGGCAGGGCAATTAGGTGATGGCAGAGCAATTAACCTTGCCGAAGTACAGACTCAGCATCATGGACATAAAACGTTGCAACTGAAAGGGGCAGGACCAACACCTTATTCTCGAACTGCAGATGGTTTGGCGGTGTTGCGCTCTTCAATACGAGAATTTTTATGTTCCGAGGCTATGTTTCATTTAGGCATTGCTACCACCAGAGCATTAAGCTTATCTCTTACCGGTGATAAAGTGGTTCGAGATATGTTTTATGACGGCCATGCTAAAGCAGAGCCCGGCGCGGTGGTTTCTCGAGTATCGTCATCGTTCATTCGTTTTGGTAGTTTTCAATTACCAGCATCACGACAAGATTTAAGTTTACTAACCCAGTTAGTTGATTATGTTATTGCTCGAGATTTCCTTCATTTAGGTGCACCAAGCCCTGCGGTTTATCTTGCATGGTTTACTGAAGTTTGTGATAGAACTTGCTCATTAGTTGTTGATTGGATGCGAGTGGGCTTTGTGCATGGCGTAATGAATACCGATAATATGTCGATTATTGGTGAAACCATAGATTACGGCCCTTATGGTTGGATTGATAATTTTGACTTAAATTGGACACCCAATACAACCGATGCCCAAGGGAAGCGTTATCGTTTTGGTGCGCAAGGTGAAATGGCGCAATGGAATTTATTTCAACTCGCTAATGCAATATTTCCTTTGATAAATGATGCGGAGCCTCTGCAAAAAGCACTGAATGAATTTGCCCAAAACTATCAACAGCAATGGCAAGAAATGATGGCCGCTAAACTAGGTCTTGAATTGTCTGGCGAACTTGCTGATGAAGCTGAATTAAACTTATTTGTTGAAATTGAAGACATATTGATGAGTGTTGAAACCGATATGACCATTTTTTATCGACGTTTAGCTGGTTTACCTGATGATAAATCTCTTTGGTTAACACATTTAAAGGTTTGCTTTTACAACGAAGCTGAAATCAGTACAACATATCAAGAAACTTTAAATAACTGGCTTGAACGTTATATTGAATTGCGTGATATCAATAATAAAAGTAGACAAAGCATTAGCGAAAAAATGAATACTACTAACCCTAAGTACGTATTGCGCAATTATTTAGCACAACAAGCTATAGAGTTAGCTGAAAAACAAGATTACTCGTTGCTTCATCAATTACAGCAAGTGTTATCTAAGCCTTATGATGAGCAACCTGAATTTGAGCACCTTGCTGATAAGCGTCCTGCATGGGCAAAACATAAAGCGGGTTGTTCCATGTTATCTTGTAGTTCTTAATTTTAGCGCGATAGCGACTGATTATAACTCGTTATGGTAGTAATGGAGCATCGCTTAAAATAATAGCTGCTGTTAATCAATCGATATTAGAAGTGCTATTGCTTAAAGCTAAGCATAATACAATTTAGCTAGAATTTTATTATGCTTAGATTTTACGCATCATTCATTAGAAAATTAAAACTAAAAAGCTGATACTAAGGTCTTTAATGTGAACGATGAAATCATGCTTATGTAACTATGTAACTATGTAACTATGTAACTATGTAGCTATGTGAGTGGTCTAAATGAAAATATAGGATCATTTTTTTATCGATACCTCCTATACGAGACTTTTTATTTAAAATGTATAGTGATGCGGAATAAAACAAACATTTTGCGTTTAAATTGATGATTGAACCAAACTGATTTTCGACAGACAAATATCAATAACATTCATATTTACTCCCTACAGCACTTTCTGCGATATCTATAGCAGAATAAGTGATGAATACCTCAAAAAAAAACAATCACAATGTTTGAGTTTTTATATAAACAACAATGCCTTAGTATTTCAAGTTGTGGTTTCCCACATTTGCTTACGTGACATCACGAATAGTCATCACTGGGCACTTAGTCTAGGATAATGGTACACGCGTTTCTAAGCGTTATGTATTTTAATATTAAGAGCTTTCAAGGTCTTATTCGTTATCTGAGGAAATTATCATGGCTTATGCAACAACAAATCCATATACAGGAGAAGTGCTAAAAACTTTTCCTGACGCGACAGACGCTGAAATTATTAAAGCAATAGAAAATGCCGACACAGCCTTTTCATCATGGAAACAAACGTCTTTTTCTACTCGTGCCGAAATAATGCAAAAAGCGGCTGACTTATTACGTAATGACACAGCCGGTTATGCCAAATTATTAACGTTAGAGATGGGTAAAATAACATCAGAAGCAAAAGCTGAGGTTGAATTATCTGCGGCTATTTTAGAGTATTACGCTAACAATGCTGAGCGACTGCTGGCATCAGAAAAGTTAGTTGTTGCCGACCCAGCGGAAGGCGAAGCAATCATTGTGCACGACCCGCTTGGGGTATTGCTTGCGGTTGAACCATGGAATTTTCCGTATTATCAAGTGGCACGTATTATTGCGCCACAATTATCCGCAGGTAACACCATGCTATTAAAGCATGCCGGTATTGTTCCACAATGTGCAGCAGCGTTTGAAGCGCTGATGCTAGAAGCTGGCCTACCTAAAGACGTTTTTCAAAACTTGTATGCCGCACATTCACAAACAGAAATGATCATCTCTCATCCGTTGGTTCGTGGTGTGGCACTTACTGGCTCTGAAGGTGCTGGTGCCATTGTCGCGTCTACCGCGGGTAAAGCACTTAAAAAATCAACATTAGAGCTTGGTGGTGCTGATGCCTTTGTTGTTCTTGCTGATGCTGAAATGGAAAAAACCGTAAATTGGGCTGTATTTGGCCGTCATTGGAATGGTGGGCAAGTTTGCGTATCGTCAAAACGTATGATTATTGCTGATGAAGTTTATGATGACTTCCTTGAACAGTACACCGCTGGTGTTGCTCAATTGCAAGCTGGCGACCCGTTTGATCCTGCAACAACATTAGCGCCATTGTCATCACAAAGTGCGGCAGACGAGCTCAAAGTTAAAATTAATCAAGCAATAGCGCTAGGTGCAATCGCGACTGAAGTCGGGCCTAAAGTTCCTAGCAAAGGTGCTTTTGTACAACCCACCATTTTAACAAATATTAGTGAAGATAATCCGGCTCGCAATTGGGAGTTTTTTGGCCCGGTGTCTATGCTGTTTCGTGCAAAAGATGAAGCCGACGCCATTAGAATTGCCAATGATTCTCCATTTGGCTTAGGCGGCTCTGTATTTACCTCTGATCCGGAACATGGTTTAGAGGTTGCCAAACAAATATCTACGGGCATGGTATTTATAAATCATCCAACCATGGTGAAAGCTGATTTACCTTTTGGTGGCGTTCGTCATTCTGGTTATGGTCGAGAGCTTATTGGTTTAGGTATTAAAGAGTTTGTTAACCATAAACTTATCGACGTTGTTGATATTGACGCACCATTTTAACTTGCCGTACTTTGGGCTGTTATACGTTAAATAGCAGCCATTAAAGCACCGATAACTGAACATAATGTATAGGAATAATGATGAGTAATAAAATGCAAGCCGCCGTGGTTGAGGAATTTGGCAAACCTTTAGTTATACGTGAATTAGATATTCCATCGCCAGCTGCAGGGCAAATACTAGTTAAAACAGAAGCTTGTGGTGTATGCCACACCGACTTACATGCTGCAAACGGTGATTGGCCATTAAAACCAACACCGCCATTTACCCCCGGTCATGAAGGTATTGGTCTTGTAACTGAAATTGGAGAAGGCGTTACGAGTGTAAAAGTGGGCGATAGAGTCGGTGTTCCATGGCTTTATTCCGCTTGTGGTCATTGTGAGTTTTGCTTGAGCGCTTATGAGCCAGTATGTCCAGATGCTGAATTTGGCGGTTACACCAAAGACGGTGGTTTTGCTGAGTATATTATTGCCGATCCAAATTATGTTGCCCACATTCCTGCTGGCCTATCAGCAATACAAGCGGCACCTATTATTTGTGCAGGCATTACAACCTATAAAGGTATTAAAGAAACTGAAGCTAAACCGGGTGAATGGGTTGCCATTTCAGGTTGTGGTGGTCTTGGACATTTAGCCATTCAATATGCTAAAGCGATGGGGCTTAAAGTCTGCGCGGTTGATATTGACGAAGGTAAGCTAGAACATGCTAAGGAAGTCGGTGCTGATGCCGTGGTTAATGCTAAAACAGAAAATGCTGCTGAAACGGTTAAAGAAATAACCAACGGCGGTGCACACGGTGTACTGATCACCGCACCCTCGTTACCAGCATTTGAGCAAGGGGTTAATATGACCCGAAAACATGGCACCTGTGTTTTAGTTGGCTTACCGCCAGGTGAGTTCCCAACACCATTGTTTGATGTGGTCGCAAATTGCATCACGATTAAAGGTTCGTTTGTTGGTAACCGTAAAGACATGGCTGAAGCACTTGCTTTTGCTGCACAAGGTAAAGTTAAAGCGGATATTGAGTTACAACCGTTAAGCGCTATTAATGACATTTTTGAAAGACTTGAACATGGCAAAGTGCCATCACGTGTGGTTATTGATTTCACGCTTTAGGTTGACATGACTTGTCATAAATTGTCATAGATACAATGGCCACTCGTTTGATTTTATAGCGTTATCGTAATTTGTTATAAAACAAACGATGCCATTGCCTCTTCATTTTATTGTTTCTATTACCACGTTTTATGAACAAATTTACCTAAAAAATCTTGTTACAAAGTGCTAGATCCCATTCCTGCCGTTAAAGTTGGAGGCTATCAAATGAAAATAGGTGTGCCAAAAGAAATTCTTAAGGGCGAACGACGCGTTGCCACAACCCCAGATACCGTAAAAAAATTAACTAAACTTGGTTTTAGTGTTGTCATTGAAACGGGAGCTGGAGACGCGGCTAATTACCCAGATGACGCATACGCTCAAGCAGGTTGTGAAATAGTAAACTCAGCAAAAGCGTTATGGCAGCAGTCTGATATTGTACTTAAAGTACAAGCGCCAGAAGCTGAAGAACGTGCGTTATTAAAAAGCGGACAAACATTGGTTAGTTTTTTATGGCCGGCGCAAAATCCAGACATGCTAAAAGAATTAACGGAACGTGGCGTAACCGCCATCGCGATAGATAGCATTCCGCGTATTTCTCGTGCCCAAAAAATGGATGCACGTAGTTCGATGGCCAATATCTCGGGTTATCGGGCAATAGTAGAAGCCGCGCAACATTTTGACCGATTTTTTACTGGGCAAATTACCGCTGCTGGAAAAGTAGACCCCGCTAAAGTACTTGTTATCGGCGCTGGTGTTGCTGGCTTAGCGGCTATTGGCGCCGCAAAAAGCATGGGGGCGATTGTGCGCTCGTTTGATACCCGAGCAGAAGTTAAAGAGCAAATTGAAAGCATGAACGCCGAGTTTTTAATGCTCGATTTTAAAGATGAAGACGGCTCCGGCGAAGGTGGTTACGCCAAAGTTATGAGTGACGAATTTATCCAAGCTGAAATGGCCTTGTTTGCCGCGCAAGCTAAAGACGTTGACATTATTGTCACCACCGCACTCATTCCAGGAAAACCTGCGCCTAAGTTGATCACCAGTGACATGGTTGCCTCAATGAAAAAAGGCAGCGTTATTGTTGACCTTGCTGCAGAGCAGGGCGGTAACTGTGAATTAACTGTGCCTGGTGAAGTTGCGGTTGTTGATGGCGTATCTATCATTGGTTACACCGATTTACCCAGTCGTCTGGCAGCGCAATCAAGCCAACTATATAGCAACAATTTACACAACTTGTTAGCCGAGATGACACCTGAAAAAGATGGAAATCTGCTTGTTGATATGACAAATGACGTTGTTTTAGGAGCAACTATTTGTCTTGCAGGAAAAACAACTTGGCCGCCACCTGCACCTAAGCTTTCTGCTGCGCCTAAAAAGCCCAAAGCTCAAAAAGTAGCCGCCATTCCGGTCGAAAAAAAGAAATCAATCGTTGGTCCTCTTATTGGCGCTACCCTGGGGGCTTTAGCATTACTGGGACTTGGCGGGTTTGCTCCTGCTAATTTTATGTCGCACTTTACTGTTTTTGTATTAGCTTGTTTTGTTGGCTATATGGTGATTTGGAGCGTATCGCCAGCATTGCATACGCCATTAATGAGTGTAACTAATGCTATTTCAAGCATCATTGTTATCGGTGCCTTGATTCAAATAAGTTCGACGGACGATACAATTAAATGGTTTGCCGTTTTTACGGTGCTAATTGCCAGCATTAATATTGTTGGCGGGTTTGCTGTAACACACCGCATACTTAAAATGTTCCGTAAGTGAGGTTGTCATGATTAGTACGGGTATTGTAACCGTGGCGTATATTGCTGCGATGGTCCTTTTTATTTTAGCTTTAAGCGGATTGTCTAATCAAGAAACGGCTCGAAAGGGCAATTGGTACGGTATTGCGGGAATGATTATTGCGTTTTTGGCAACCGTTTTAGGTGTGGTCAGCAATAATTATATTGAGTTAATGGTGGCCTTGTTAATTGGTGGCAGTATTGGCATGTTAGTCGCCAGACGGGTGCAAATGACCGAAATCCCCGAGCTTATTGCTATTTTACACAGCCTTATTGGACTGGCGGCTATTATGGTGGGTTATGCTAATTTTGCTGATGCCTCAACTAGTTTTTTCGGCATTGATTTAACCATTCATGACATCGAAACCTATGTTGGCGTGCTGATCGGAGCGGTTACTTTCTCAGGCTCAATAACGGCTTACGGTAAACTTTCAGGGCGTATAGGCAGCAAGCCATTGACGTTACCCGGACGCCATATATTTAACCTCGCGTTATTGGTTGCAGTGGTTTGGTTTGGTCAACAATTTGTTGCTCAGTCTGCCATTGGCGGAGGTTTGTTACCTTTGCTGATTATGATAGCCATTGCCTTAGTTTTTGGTGTTCATATGGTTATGGCGATTGGTGGTGCTGATATGCCAGTGGTTATATCTATGCTCAATAGCTATTCAGGTTGGGCCGCCGCCGCTACAGGCTTTATGTTAAATAACGATCTGCTTATTGTTATTGGTGCGCTCGTGGGTTCAAGTGGCGCTATTTTGAGTTACATTATGTGTAAAGCAATGAATAGGAACTTTTTATCTGTTATTGCGGGTGGTTTTGGCAGTGGCGCTAGCGCAAAAGCACCGTCTGCAGGCGAACAAGAGCAAGGCGATGTAATAACAACGACAGCAATTGAAACCGCTGAACTGCTTAATAACGCTAAAGAAGTGATGATCATTCCAGGTTATGGCATGGCCGTGGCGAAAGCGCAGCAAATTGTCTTCGAACTTACAGAGAAATTACGCGATAAAGGCGTTAATGTTCGTTTTGCAATACATCCTGTGGCAGGGCGCATGCCTGGGCAAATGAATGTGCTACTAGCCGAGGCAAATGTACCTTACGATATTGTCTTTGAAATGGATGAAGTAAACGATGACTTTGAGCAGGTTGATGTTTCCTTGATCATTGGCGCTAACGATATCGTTAACCCCTCAGCGCTTGATGAACCAGACAGCCCAATAGCCGGCATGCCGGTACTTGAATGTTGGCATGGTAAAACATCTATTGTCTTAAAGCGCAGCATGGCAACGGGTTATGCTGGCGTACAAAATCCCTTGTTTTTTAAAGACAATACACAAATGTTATTTGGTGATGCTAAAACAACATTAACCGAGGTGGTTGCGGCGCTGTAAATAGCAATAAAGGGCTTTAAAAGAGTATTTAACAGCTCGTGAAAATAACATCATAAGCAAAATTCCATTAAAAATATCCGCTGCTGAATAAATTCATGCAGCGGAAGTTGCTTAGTCGAAAGTCATTTAGTCTGAAATAGCTTAATCAGTATGAGTTACTGTTTCGCAACCAATACTTGGCTTTAGCCTTTAACCTTTAATCATTCAAGAATGGCTTGGTTGTATGGTTGTAATAGTAATAGTAATAGTAATAGTTATTGTGTGAAGGCTAATAATTACGTCAACTCGGCTGTGCGATATGGTGCTATTGAATTGCTTAGCAGGCATTGATTACTTTATTCTTGCCACTAAAAAATCTACAGCTGCTTTTACTTTTGGTACTAAATAGCGCTGTTTTTGATACAACAAGTACACCGCCATATCAGAATTTTGAGTTATCGCTAACTCATGCTCAAACTTAAGCTCTTGCAACTTGCCTGATTCAAGATATGAAGATAACGCCCATCGCGTTGACATTAAAATGCCTTCGCCGTCACACGCTTTTTTCGCTAACCAAGTGCCGTTATTTGAAATTGCTATCGCTGGCCCCGAAACATCATGCCATTGACCGTTCATTTTACATAACCAAGGCGTTGGTCCTGTTGGTGTTTTAAAATAAATGCCATTATGTTCTTTTAGTTCCATTGCGTTACTAGGTACGCCATATTTTTCTAAATAACGGGGTGAAGCGACAGGAATAAAGCCATTGCCCATTAATCTTATGGCTAACACGCGTTCATTTGGTGCGTAACCACCGCGAATCGCAATATCGACATCGTCACGTCCTAGCGTTGATAACTCGTCACTTAAACTAATATCTAAGACAATTTCTGGATATAACGCACTGAATTCATCTAACAAAGGAAGTAATATTTTTTCGCCAAAACCAACCATCGAACTGATAGATAAACGGCCCATGGGGGTTGTTTGGTAACTACGCACCGTTTCATTGCTTTGTTCTAATTGATTCAATATTTGTTGGACATCGTTATAATAAATTTGACCGACTTCAGTCAATTTAACGATTCGAGTTGAGCGTTTTAATAGCGTTGCTCCTAAACTCTTTTCTAAATCTGCAACGCGCCTCGACAAAGATGATGGCGGCACATTTAAAGCATTCGCCGCTTTGGTAAAACTACCCGTTTCGACGACCTTGCTGAAATAGCGTATTGCGCGTAATTGATCCAATTCACTTCTCCATTAAATAAACACCTGAGTGTTTTTGCTTTACCCTTGTTTTATTATTGCTTAAAAAGCAATAGTGATTCGCATTTTCCCTTATATATAACCAAATTAAAACAAGTAATAATAGCTTTAACATTAAACAATGTAACTTTGCCTTAGTGGCAACGTGTTAAAAAATTAAGATTTAATTGTGTTTTCGGCAATTAAACTCGAATTAACAAAATTAAACACAGCTAAACAAAGTTAAACACAACTTTCACATTAATGATGGGACACTTACTTATGATGACTTTGCACGGTTTTGCCGCGAGCAACTACTACAACCTAGTGAAACATGTATTGCTATACAAAGAGCTGCCATTTAAAGAAAACCTACTTTACGCGGGTAGTGAAGAATTACTGGCAATTAGTCCTGCTGGCAAAGTACCTGCTATCACCACTGCTGAAGGGCTTGAGCTTTCAGAGTCGAGCGTTATTTGTGATTTTATCGAAGAAACTTACCCTGCAATTCCGCTATACCCTGAAAATGCAGGAGAGCGTGCTGTTGTCCGCCAAATAATGAAAATGGCAGAGCTATATTTTGAACTACCAAGCAGACGATTGATACCTTATGCCTTTTCAGGCACAGCAGTACCTGATGCGATTAAAGCTGAAGTACGTCAAGTATTAACCCGTGGCATCACTGGCTTAAGCCGTTTGTGCCAGTTTTCACCTTGGGTTGCCGGTGAGCAATTAACCATGGCTGATATCTATCTTTATTATGTCAACACTATTGTGAGCGCTTTTGGCTCTAGTCAGCTTGAGTGGGATGTACTGGCAGAAGTACCAGGAATGAAAGAATGGAACAATGCCATGAGCCAATCAGCTATTGCCCAAAAAGTAGAGGCTGAACGTCAAGCAAACATGCCTGAGTTTATGCAAAAGGTGACCGCTCAAATTAAAGCGGCAAACGCCCGATAAATAGGTAATTAGCAATAAAGCTTGGCAATACGAAATAGCCAAGACCAAATTTTTATTTGAATTATATTACGCACAATGTATGACCAATATCATAACGTTATTGGTTAAAAAAATTTATTATTTGCAGGAGCAAACATTATGACAACGTCAAATATTCAACTTACTTCAACCATCAGTGAAGACAATAAATTAACACTTGCTTTAAAAAACATCGAAATACCACAACCTGGTGCCGATGAAGTGGTTATTCGTCTTGAAGCTGCGCCATTAAACCCGTCTGACTTAGCCGTTCTTTTTAGCGTTGCAGATATGACAACAGCGCAGCAATCAGGCTCTGAACAAAGCCCAGTGATTAACGCAGATGTTCCCGCTAAGTTTATGCCTGCGGTTAAAGCGCGTGTTGGTAAAGCCATTCCTGTTGGTAATGAAGGCGCAGGAACTGTTATAGCGGCTGGTACATCGCCAGCGGCACAAGCATTAATGGGTAAAACCGTTGCCGTTATTGGCGGTGGTACTTACCGTCAATATATTGCTGCCAATGTAC
The DNA here is from genome assembly GCA_049642265.1 of Cognaticolwellia sp. Taxonomy (GTDB): domain Bacteria; phylum Pseudomonadota; class Gammaproteobacteria; order Enterobacterales; family Alteromonadaceae; genus Cognaticolwellia. The sequence continues at coordinate 69,507 of JBAROR010000017.1, forward strand.
AAAGCTGTTTACCATTAAAAGAAGGCACAACGGCGAAAGAGGGTGCATCTTCTTTTGTTAACCCACTTACGGCATTAGCGATGGTTGAAACCATGCGTGCTGAAGGTCATAAAGCCATTATTCATGCGGCGGCTGCGTCTAACCTTGGTCAAATGTTAAACCGTATTTGTATTGCCGATGGCGTTGATTTAATTAATATTGTCCGTAAAACCGAGCAAGAAACATTGTTACGAGATATGGGCGCAAAATATGTTGTTAACTCAAGTAGCGATACTTTTCTTGCTGACTTAACCGCGGCAATTATTGAAACAGGCGCAACTATCGCGTTTGATCCTATTGGTGGTGGTAAGCTAACCAGTGACATTCTTAATTGTATGGAAGTTGCTGCATCTCGTGATATGAAAGAACACAGCGTTTATGGCTCTGACACGTTCAAACAAGTGTACATCTATGGCGCATTAGATCGTGGTCCTATAACACTCAATCGTAACTTCGGTTTCGCTTGGGCTGTCAATGGCTTCTTATTATTTAATGCGCTAGGTAAGTTGGGCACTAAAACGGTAATAGCGATGCGCAAACGTGTTGCAGATGAAATCACGACCACATTTGCTAGTCACTACACACATGAAGTGTCGTTGGCAGAAGTATTACAATTACAATCAATGGCAGCTTATTCAAAACAAGCAACAGGTGAGAAGTACTTAATTACGCCACAAAAGTAATTAATTTAACTGATTGATTTTAAAGTATGTAAAAGCAGATACTGATGATGGTATCTGCTTTTTTATTTACTGGCTCGTAATAAAAAGCCATCAAGCTATATTATTTACTTTAATACAATAATTCCTGACCAAATTAAAATGGGCATTACCGCCATCAAAGCGCCAAGAATAAACCGAATATAATGAGTAGAGTGAACGCCTGGATTAATAACATTAATACTAGGTTCGGACGGTTTGTAGTAAACGAGAAGAGGGGACATACTTTTCACTGAATTTAGTTTTTCATTGGCTTTATCTTTATTGGTGTAACTAGCGCTGAAATCATATTCTGCACCCTGATATTCTTTCCCATTTACATTGAACTTACACCGAATGACAGGGATATAACTTTTCACGCCATTATCCGTCATATAATTTAATGAGCATCTTAAAGAGTGGGCTTCTTCTCTTGGCCAGTTATAGCTATCTTTAGCTTCTTGACGAGTAACAATACCGGTAATAAAAATAAAGCAGCCTAATGTTATCAGCATGAGCCAAGCTATCGCGTCTAGCAATATGTAATTGGTAAATATAGCAACAGGTGCAACACACATAAAAATAAGGAGAAAATAAATTGAATACTTATTTCTGCCAGTGGCTATTTCAATGAAAATTTTTGACATTGTGGTTAACTTCCATGTAAATCTTTTCTCATTAAGAGGTTAAAATAAATGAATAAGGAGAAAAATGCCTTGTTTATTCTGCTTTTTATGCGACTAAAACGCTGAAAATTTAATATTACTAAAAAACTCATCAGCATGTTCATTAAATGCCGGGTATTTCGAGTGAGAAAAATGACGTATTGAATATTCTGTATGCAGAGCAACAGACTTTTTATGGGGATGTATACAGTTATAACCAATATATTCTACTAACATTACTGCTGATTCATTGTCTTTTATTTTTGCATTGTTATCTTGAGATATTGTTCTGTGTTTTACGCATACAGCACCATTAAGAGGTATTAACTTTTCTGAGTTTTCCTTTAATTTAAATCGGCCTATGTCAGGTGCAGAAGCTCTGCCTTTTACAACGTGAGCCAAAAATTCTTTGTCTGAAGCGAATGCTGGAATTTCATAGATAGACATGTTTATAACACCACTATCACTTTCGTTTAAGTTTGTTTTAAGAGCAACTTGATAACCTGACGAAGTAATAACAGACCAATTTCCATTGTTAGGTGATGAGGAAGATACACCGTAAATATGAAGAGGAGTGTTGGTGTTTAAAACCGCAGTAGTGCTGGCACATGAGGTAATAAGAATAGATAACATAGCAATAGAAATGATTTTTAACACGAGACTTTCCTTGTAGTATAGGTCCTATTAAAAGGGCTGATAATTGTTTGTTAAAATGTTGAAGGTGAAAAGTTGTTTTAGTACTGCTTATGAGCCTTTTTAGTGTCTTATTGTGCTTTTGTTAAATGTACTCGTTCAGCGAAAGATCCATATTTGAGTAATATTGCCACATACTCGGGCTTAGCGATAGTCACAGGATTAATTCTAAAGTGCTTACCTAGAGGTCGGCTCAATTTAGCTTTTAATAAGAGCTCGCCATCAAGTAATATCGTTATAAGTTGTCCTTTATTCTTTGTAAATAATTCATTAGTTACAGGAACAGTTTCACCAGTTACAGATAAATCGACATTAGTTTCAGAAAATCCAGTGTTTGTAATATTTGCCTCCGTAAACCAAACATCACGTTTTGATTTTTTGATAGTGAAAGCTTCCAGTTTTCCTCTGTTGCTGACTAGATATTCAAAGTAGTCGCTTTCTGCAATATTAGCATCGACTAGAAGATAAATACTTCCTTTATCATTAATAACTTCGACTTTAGCGTCAAAGAATGATTTTGCATGATTAAGCCGGTTACTAATTATTTTTGCTGTCTTTCCTTCTTGACCTGTATGCTCAAGAAAATATTTTATAGTCTCAGCTTTTGCAGAACTACTAATTAGAAAAATAGCTAAACAAAAAAAATTCAATGTACATCTCATCGTTAAATACTCTATGTAGCCTAAGCTTATTATCGATCACTCTCCGTTATATGGAGCAACAATAATAGCCGATATAAAATTGTTTTTAAGATAAAAATAGCTTGTCACAAAACTGTCACACAACTGTCTTATACTCGCTGCAGTTATAAAAATTATCATAGTTGAAGGTATTTTAAGTGGCCATTGCTTCTAAATCAGCAAATTATCGTAAGGTAAAAAATTCATTAGCACAATGGATTATCACACTGGGCGGGATCAGTGTTTTGTTTACCTTAGTATTAATATTCATGTATTTGTTATACGTGATTGAACCTATTTTTGAATCGGCAACAGTTGACGCTAAAGCGCAATTTGTCATCAAAGAAGAATATAAAGTTCTGTCAACGGGGGTTGATGAATTAAAAGAGGTTGCCTACAGCATTACAGAACAAGGCAAAATCAATTTTTATCAATTAGTTGATAGTGCAAGTTTTAAAGCAGGAGAAAAAATACTTTCTCAACAGCTTGTCGCTGACGGTGAAAGTTTATCGCAGCTTATTAATATCGGCCAAGAGCAAAAACTTTTGCTTGATAGTGCCGGTAATGTGCAGCTTATTGTTCCGCATTTTACTCCTAATTTTGACAGCGGGGAAAGGGTGATTATTCCGAGTATTCGTTATCCGTTGGGTGAAGAGTACTTACCAATTGATGAGCAGGGCTCAGCAATCACTAAGCTTTCGTTTGCCATGAATGATGAAAAAGCAATTTTCGTTGGCCTTACAGAAGACAATCGCCTGATTAAAACGACGTTATTAGCTGAAGATGATTTTAGCTATGATATTGCTTTTGAAACTGAATACCAAGAGATTGATTATACGGCAAAGCGTCTTGATGATATTTTGGTTACACCGGACTTGGCCATGGTATTTGTTCGCCAAGGAGATCAAGTGGCGGTGTATTCATTAGATGAAGACACTGAACTAAAAGCGACGATTATTCCTCAGTTGGCACAAAACAAATCCAAACCTAATCACATTACTTCCATGGCGATATTATCTGGCGGTAGTTCTATTTTGTTGGGTGATGACAGTGGTAGCGTCAGTCAGTGGTTTGAAGTAGCAACAGACCAAGGGCGTGAGTTTAAAGAAATTCGTCGCTTTAAGGTTAGCGAAAGCGAACCTGTAATAGCTATTTATACTGAGCAATTTCGTAAAAGTTTCTATACCGCAACGCCATCAGGTGAAGTGGGAATGTTTTATACCACCAGTGAAGCCGACTTATGGCGAGGTAACTTACATCAAGGCAATGCTCAGGCATTCGCTATTGCGCCTCGTTCAGATGCTTTAGTGTTATTTACTGCTAATGAACTGGCTATTTTTACTGTTGTAAATGAGCACCCTGAAGTGACTTGGCAAGCACTATGGCAAGAAGTTTGGTATGAAGGTTACCCTGAGCCTGAGTTTATTTGGCAATCAACTTCAGGTTCTGATGATTTTGAAGCAAAATTTTCTTTGGTTCCTATTTCATTCGGCACCATGAAGGCGGCAATGTACGCCATGATGTTTGCTGTACCTATCGCTTTAACCGCGGCAATTTACACTGCATATTTTATGACATCGAGTATGCGAAGAAAGGTCAAGCCAACTATCGAACTAATGGAAGCTTTACCTACGGTAATTCTAGGCTTTTTGGCCGGTCTTTGGTTAGCGCCAATAATTGAAATTTATTTACCGGCCATTTGTTTATTACTAGTGTTTATTCCGTCTTCAGTATTTATTACCGCTTTTGCATGGCATAAATTACCGCGACAATATAAAACGCTGATTCCTGAAACATGGGCACCAATTATTTTAATACCCGCCATTTTATTAGCAGGTTATGCTGCTTTCGCTTTATCACCAGTGCTTGAATTACATTTATTTGGTGGTGATGTTCGACAATATATCACTAATGATTTAGGTATTGATTTTGACCAACGAAATGCTTTGGTTGTCGGTATAGCGATGGGCTTCGCGGTTATCCCTACGATATTCTCAATGGCCGAAGATGCCATTTTTAGTGTCCCGAAACATTTAACCAGTGGTTCGTTGGCATTAGGCGCCACGCAATGGCAAACCTTAATTAAAGTGGTGCTATTGACCGCAAGCCCAGGAATATTTTCCGCGGTGATGATGGGGTTAGGGCGCGCTGTGGGAGAAACTATGATCGTGCTAATGGCAACCGGTAATACACCAATTCTTGATTGGAGTATTTTCCAAGGCATGAGAACACTTGCAGCAAATATTGCGGTTGAAATGCCAGAATCGGAAGTGGGTAGTTCTCATTATCGTATTCTATTTTTGGCGGCATTTGTTTTATTCGTATTTACCTTTGTATTAAACACGCTTGCTGAGTTTATACGTCAGCGTTTGCGTGAAAAATACAGTTCATTATAAGGAAGGCGCAGTTACATGAATAAATGGTTTAAATCTGGCTCTCCTTGGGTGTGGTTGTCAGCAGGTGGTGTTAGCATCAGCCTGATATCAGTTTTAGGTTTACTTTGGTTAATAGCCTCGCGTGGTTTAAGTTATTTTTGGCCTGCAGATATTTATCAGTTCGAAATGACGAATGAAAAAGGGCAGAACTTAACGGTTATTGGCGAAATTTACGACAGAGAAAGTATTCCAACATCGCAGTTGGTGCATTTAAAGCTTGATATTGACAAGTCTGCGGAAACAATCGAGCGACTGTTAATAAAAACCGGTAACCGAGAATTAGTCAGCTTAGATTTTCGCTGGATTTTGGTGCCACAAATTAATAAAACGTCATTACCTGAAGAACTTGTGGTCATTGAACGTCGCACCAATGGTAACTTCTATGGCTATATCGAGGATATTATTCTTGATGGTCAATCCGTTGGACAGGATAAAATGACCGAGCTCGTTGAGCGAGTGAGTGACTTTCAAGCAGAGATGGAAGCACTGCAAACGTCTGACATCGGTGCGATTAATTATGAAATAGAACGTACAAGATTAAAAGAGCGCAAGCATATTCTTGATGACACGCTTAGTACTGAATTACAGCAAGAGTTTAAAGTTAAAGTTGCTGGTTTGAAGGCTGAATATCAAGTACTAGAAAAACAGTTGATGGCTTTGCGTGAGAAAATTTCACGTGACCAAATTGTTATGCGTGCTATGGACGGACAAAAGGTTACTATCAATTTTGAAGATGTATTGCATATTACCTTTAATAATAAACTCAGTGTTTTTGAAAAGCTAAAACAGTTCTTTAGCCAAATAGCAGCATTTATTACCGATGACCCACGCGAAGCGAACACCGAAGGTGGAGTATTCCCCGCTATATTCGGTACAGTGTTAATGGTGTTGTTAATGACGGTGATTGTTTCGCCACTGGGTGTGGTTGCGGCTATTTATTTGCATGAATATGCTGGCAATAATGCATTGACAAAACTCTTGCGTATCGCCGTGATTAACCTCGCTGGTGTGCCATCTATTGTATATGGTGTTTTTGGTTTAGGTTTCTTTGTCTATATGGTGGGTGGTAGTTTAGACCAACTATTTTATGCTGAAACATTGCCAAGTCCTACTTTTGGTACACCAGGCGTTATGTGGTCAGCACTTACTTTAGCTATTTTAACGTTACCTGTGGTTATTGTCTCAACCGAGGAAGGCCTATCTCGTATTCCTTCTGCTATGCGACACGGTAGCTTGGCATTGGGTGCAACTAAGGCTGAAACCTTATGGCGTATAATTTTACCGATTGCCAGTCCTGCCATTATGACCGGCATTATATTGGCTATTGCACGTGCAGCGGGTGAAGTTGCACCACTGATGTTAGTGGGCGTGGTGAAAATGGCGCCGAATTTGCCGCTTGACGGTAACTTCCCATTTTTACATCTAGACCGTAAATTTATGCATTTAGGTTTTCATATTTATGATGTTGGCTTTCAAAGCCCTAACGTTGAAGCGGCAAGGCCTTTGGTTTACGCCACAGCCTTGTTATTAGTTACTATTATTGTCGCTTTGAATATGACTGCTGTATCGATTCGTAATCGCTTACGGGAAAAATATCGTATGTTAGAGCATTAACCTAACGCGATAAAACCAGTTGATTTAAAAATAAATTAAAGATGAACGGGAAGAAATTCCCCTCTATTGAATAAGATTTAAAGAGAACACTATGATTTCTGTTACCCCGAAAAATTTATCAGAACACAAGGTTAAGCTCGATCTTAATAACCTGTCGCCAGAGCAAGTGGCGTTAGAAATTAAGAACCTCGACTTATATTATGGTAACAAGCAGGCATTGCAGAACATTTCAATGTCAATTCCGAAGGGCCAAGTCACTGCTTTTATCGGGCCAAGTGGCTGTGGTAAATCAACATTATTACGCTGTATTAATCGTATGAATGATCTAGTTGATATTTGTAAAATTACAGGTCAAATCAACCTGCATGGCGAAAATATTTATGACCGTCATACCGACGTAGCGGCATTGCGTCGTAAAGTGGGTATGGTGTTTCAACGTCCAAACCCATTTCCTAAATCGATTTATGAAAATGTTGTCTATGGTTTGCGTATTACCGGTGAAAATAATCGCCGAGTATTAGACGAAGCGGCAGAAAGTGCCCTGCGCAGTGCAGCACTGTGGAATGAAGTAAAAGATAGATTACATGAAAGTGCTTTAGGGCTTTCTGGTGGGCAGCAGCAGCGTTTGGTTATTGCACGGGCAATCGCTATTAAGCCTGAAGTGTTATTGTTAGATGAGCCTACGTCGGCATTGGACCCTATTTCAACGTTAACTATTGAAGAGTTAATCAATGATTTAAAGAAACAATTTACTGTCGTTATTGTTACCCATAATATGCAACAAGCTGCACGTGTTTCCGATCAAACAGCCTTTATGTATATGGGTGACCTTATCGAGTATAGTGACACGAATACTTTGTTCACAACACCGGCGAAGAAGAAAACAGAAGATTATATTACTGGCCGTTACGGTTAAGCACAAACTGACGATAAACAGAGGATTTTACCGTGGATAATTTAAATATTGGTCGTCATATTTCCGGCCAATTTAATGAAGACCTAGAGCGCATTATTAATCATGTTATGCA
>JBAROR010000021.1:0-29669 GCA_049642265.1 Cognaticolwellia sp.
AACAAATAAGGCATGGGCGTTAGGTGATGATTCGTTTATTGAACAGGTTGCTAATACCTTATCTAGAAGAGCCAAGCCATTACCACAAGGCGGTGATAGGAGATCTAAAGCGTTTAACTCATCCAAACCTAAGTGACTTTTATTTTTCAGCGAACCTGACCCCGCAGGTTCCCTGATGGATTTTGAACCTTCTGGCGGATCACCTGGTGCATCAGAAAATAAGAATAAATTATCCAAAGAAGCATGGGTTTCCATTTGGGGGATAATATCTGCTAGGACAGCAATAATTGGTGCCGGTATACTTTTCTTCATAAATGTCCGATTAACCTTGGAGTGCAAACGCCTCAATAAGAGGCAAATAATTGTTGGTTAAAATAAGCGACAAAGGAGAAAAAACCAACTGTTTTTTGTCCTACTTTAATGACTTATAGCTTTCATTTTTAGCATTGGTGATTAGTTGTTCGCGCCACTCGGCTACTAAACATGTAATTTTATTATAACCATAATCAGCCTCGATAAGCTGCTGCACATCATTAATTGGGAACTCTCCCGTCATAGAAAAGGCGGTTAATACTTTAGTTGTATAGTTTTCAGGCCAGTCCTCATTCCATTCATCTCGATGTTTAAAATAATTAGCCACTGAATTAACTAACTCAATCAAAGAGTAGTTTTGGACAGTTATATGGTGATTTTTATATGCATCTTGTTTAGTTAACACCTTAAGGCCTAAACTCTTTCTAATTTCGTTAATATCTCGAAGACTGCCAACAAAATAAGCTTGAGCAGCAACAAGTAAAGAGCCAAAAAGAACTTCTCCATACTCGTTCATCCATAATCCATCAAATCCTAGCTCCTGCCGGTTTCTTTGAAAAAGTTTTTCGATACCTGAAATAATTGTATCTTCCACATCCATCAAGGGCCCGATACCATAATCAGATTCATAAATATTCACGTGGCCTCCTTGGAAGCTAACGCCCAAATAACGAGCTAAGTAATAGTTGGCCAAAATAGCGACGAAGGAACAAAAGCCAACTGTAAATTTTCCGTTTAATTGCCTTATTAGGCTTCAGTACTCAGCATGAACGCATCTTTCGCCTCTTTTGAATACATATCAATTGGCTCATTCTCGACAGATTTTGATAACAAAACAACAAGAGGGTCTAAACTTTTGATAGATGCTCTTATTTGCCCCCTAAGCTCTCTTATTTCTTTAACTAAAAGGATGCGTTCATCAGCATCAACAAAGCGTTCAATATTATCAATTAAAAATCGGTGAACAAGTTTATTTCGCGCTTTAAGTGCTTTTGCTAATTTTTGCTCTGCTGCACCGTCAACATCAATGTGCTTTTTTAATAATCCAATGAGTTGTCCTGCTGTTTTCTTTTCATCATCGTCAAGTATTGCGGTTGTTTTTTTAAGAGTTAAACCTTCAACTCCTAATTTGGCAAAAAGATAAAGTAAATAAGCAATTTGATATTCGAAAGATTGGCTGTCTAATAGACCCGCACCGGCTTCAAACAGAACTGGATTTAAGTGCTCTTTTTTCTTTTTTTCAAACTCATTCATTAAATTGATCTCCATCGAAGCCTAACGCCACGTTATTTGTCCGTTTGAACGACTTGTATGGTTCCGAATTCTCCAACGAAAGCGGACATATATTCTCGATAAAAACTTAATGCTCTGTCTGCTGCCTCTACTGGTGAAATTGGACCTGGAACAATATTTCCCCAAGGGGGTCGATATGTTTTACCTCGATCTATAACATCAACTAATTCAAACTTAATATCCATTTGTATTGAAGGTTTATCAGAAGGTGTTGCAGGTACAAAAACTTCAGGTTGTCCCATTTCCCTATTTACGAAGCCAATGGGAGTCGCGGAATATTGATTTAAATAGCTACTAACTTCTTGAACGCTATGTTCATCACTATTTCGCGCATGAAGGATATAGTTCAGCAGAACATCATTTTTCTTTCGTTCCTTGAATGGTTTTTGAAATTGACCAAATTTTCCTTGATTAATTAATACACCAGTTCTTTCAATTTTTTTCCAAACCTTTTCAATAGAAACTAAAAAACCTCTCCATTCAATATCCATATATTCGAATGATTCACATTCAGCCATTGCTTTATAGCGCCGTTCCGCAGAATGTAATTCTCTCTTTGCTACCGAAAATGCGCCATTTAAGTTTTTCATATTATGCCTGATGATTAATGATCACCGAAGTGAACCAACGCCCTAAAAGTTATCATGCCACCCATGATAATAGTCAACAACAATGACACATCAATGCTCCTTCATTTCGAGCATTTAAACACTTATTTATTGAAAAGTTCACTAAACAATTTAGAGTGAGTGGCCTGTTAATTTGTGTTAATTTATTCTGCTAAAAAACCTAAATTAAATAAGGCTTTCCAAACGTAGGAATAATGACTTTTAGAGGATCCAAGTTTAATTTTTTAACTTCTTCTTGAAGCGTCACAATCGGATCATTGTATCCCTCATCAGTTAACTTGAAAGTCCCAAAATGAATCCCGATCATCTTTTTACTGTCTAGGTCTTTAAATGCTTGTAGAGAGTCCTTTGGATTAAGGTGGGCGTCTTTCATGAACCATCGAGGTTCATAAGCACCAATTGGGAGCAAAGAAAGGTCGGGTGCACCAAGCTTCTCTTTAATTATTTTAAAAAACTTCCCATATCCTGTATCCCCTGCAAAGTAGATTTTATAAGTATTTTCGATATAGAAACCACCCCAAAGCATTTCTCTTTTATCAAATATACCTCTAGCCGACCAGTGTTGTGAGGGAACAAAAGTAATCTTAGTTTTATTCGCGGTTATACTTTGCCACCAATCCATATCGACAGCCGCTTTAATTCCGTTATCTTCTAAAAATGACTTCGTTTTCAACCCCGCAACGAATTTTGGGGCATCTCTATCGTTTAAGCGCTTGAGCGTATCAAGATCTAAATGGTCATAATGATTATGAGAAATAAGAACAATGTCAATTGCTGGCAGATCATCAAAGGCAATGCCAGGCTTAACAACTCTCTTGGGTCCAGCAAACTGAACCGGTGAAGCTCTGAGTGAATATTGAGGATCTGTTAATATATTTAAATTATCAACCTGAATAAGCACTGATGCATGGTTGATTACAGTAATAACTGGCTTGACTGATCTTTGGGTAGAAGGCTTAAATTGCTTAGAGTCAATTTCGTCTGGCCAAGGAGTAGATTCACTCATACTCCCCATTTGCCACTTCAGCAAATCAAGTAGACTTTTATCGACAAAGGGCTCAATGTTATCAAATTTAACACCATCAAAAGGAGCATTAGTCTTTTCATGAGGTTGAGATGTGCAAGAGGAGAGTAAAACGGTAAATACTAACGATAATAACTTTTTCATTTAGTTTGCTCATTATGTCTTAGAAGTTATCATGCCACCCAAGATAATAGTAAGCAACAATGACACATTAATGCTCATTCATTTAGAGCGTTTAAACACTGATTTATTGAAGAGTTAACTCAACTGAAAAACTTATCCTCAACACTATCCAAATAAATACATGTAGGTTGCATTAAGTTCGTTACCACTGCGGTAACATTGAAACTATGCCACTTCAAATAGCCTCAATGAATTTAACATCATTCACCGATATGCTACAAAATTTAGTCGGTGTCCTGCTAATTTTTCCTTCTTGTGACTAAAAAGCATATCAACGAGCCTAAAGTGACTAGTGCAACACCCTGCCAAAATGATCCAGTGAGTGAAATCGATAAATATAACGAAGCAAAAAGCGTAGAAAATACGGGTGTAAAATAAGACAGCGTACCTAATAGAATAATATCTCCACCGATCATCGCTTGATTCCACAGCGCATAACCTGCGCCAATAACAATACCGGCAAGTAATAATGTTAACGTTGATGGTAACGTGAAATCTAAGCTAGGCTCGTTACTAAAAAAGTACTGCACCCACAACGCGGTAGCCGTGGCGCTAAAAAAAAGTGCTGTTGCGTTTTTGCCATTGCTAATTCTTTGTGTCACGACACAATAAATGGCCCAAATTATTGCCGCAGAAAAAGCCATAAAATACGTTAAAGGATTGTCAGAGATGTTGCTCAGTAAAATATCTAATGAAATACCTTGATCGCCAGCAATACACCAAGCCACACCTGTAAAAGCTAGCAATATACTTGGGTAAACTAAAACATTGACTTTTTTAGCGCTTATTAGCACGCTCAACAGAATAGTTAATGCCGGCCATAAATAGTTAATAATCGCCATTTCCATCGCTTGATGTCGGCTATTCGCCATGCCTAAAGAAAGCGCTAAGCAAATTTCATAGGCAACAAATAAGCCACCACCGATCATTAAATAACGCTTTGGATAATTCCTTATTTTAGGTATGCCCATCACCAACATTAAAAACATGGCGCTAACGGTGTACATCATAGCTGCACCGCCGATAGGACTAAATAATTCAGACAAATCGCGAATAAAAGCAGTTATAGTGCTCCACAACAAAATGGCGAGAACACCATACAGTGTGTACTTATTTTTACTGGCGAAAGCATAAAGAAAAGGCATAAAAAATCAAGATTATCATCAGAGTAAAGTTAGTCTTTCACTATCAAGGTTAACTAATGCAGATGCAAGAGCACAGAGCGGGTTAAATTGTTATTATATTGTAACATCAATGATTTACAAGGGAGGTTATAAGCTGATTCCAAACGATAAGTTACACGGGATGTTTACGTTTTAAATAGCTTTCAAATGGTTTTATTAAGCCATTTAATAGAGTAGTTAATTAACGGGGATTAATGTAGCTATTTTCAGAGAATTTTTCAGCTAGAAAAGTCTGCAAATCATCTAATTGCTTATCGGTGAACCATTTTTTGTGTGATTGGTAATAGTCTTCAGTTTTATAAATTTTGGCTAATATTTTATTAATATCGTTAATAATAACTTGTCCTAGTTGGCTATTCGAGCAATTAAAATGCGCAATAAGGTAAGGAGGAGCGCCCGCAATGGTATATTGCTCTAAAAAGCTTTTTTGCGCTTCATCAGGCGTTATATCAACAGGTAAGGCAAGTACAAAATCAACTCTTGATTTATATAACATTGACGACAACGCTACCACACGCTTACTACCACTACGATAATAGATGTTTTTTGATTTTATTTTTTTTATTTGCTGATCAAAAAAATCACCAAAAGATATATCCTGTGCGATGCCGATGGTATGTTCAGGTAATGCATTAAATACGCTAGGAAGATCTTTAATTTCTCCCTTTTCATTAAGTAATTGATTAGGCAAAGCTAATTTTTGATGAAAACGGTAAAGTTTATGCGTTAAATAAAAGCTTTGTGGGTCTGAAAAAAATGAATACTGTCTGCGCTCAGATGTATTTGCTCGATTGGCCACACAAGCATTATTTTCAGTACTCAATATTCTATTTATTCTTGGTGCTGTGATACGCACGATTTGAATATCGTATTGTGACAATTGTTGGATAATTAAATTTTCAATATAGGAGGATGTTGATGTTTCAGGAGATTTTTTAGCTAACAAATCTATATTTTCAACTTTATCTTCTACTAGCCAAAGTATTTTTTTCTTACTTGTAGACTCATCTAATGGATTGCTTTGCACCACTGCGCTATAAAATGCGCCAACAACAAAAGTAATGCCAATGCACATTGTCAGATTTCGCGGCAGAGAAAGTAAATTCAATGAAAAATTTCTTCTAAATATAAGTCTGGCTATCCTAACTTTATTTGATTTAATAAAATAGCTTTCATCGCTTCAAAACTACAATTCAGCATTATATTTATGGAACTTATCTGAGAAAAAGGCGCTTAATTTTATTGACTGATGGAAGTACAAATAAGCGAACATAAAGTCTTTGTATAACGCGACGATAATCTAAAGAAAAGCATGCAGTTAACTTAAACTATGTCATGACAATTGATATTCACAAGTCTATAGTATTGTGTAATAGCTCACAGGTATCAGATACACTTATAGTAATAATAGTGAGATTTAAAAAATATATCCGTTAATTTCACTTTAATAGTCAATACCAACAACCTGCTAACTATTAATTCGAGATTAATTTTGTACTAGATTGAAGCCATCACAAACATTTCATACGCTTAAGGTTCTCTTGTGATATTTGAAACATTATCAACAAAACATTTAGATATGCTGTTTAACTTTGAATTAGAAAATAGAGCATGGTTTGAATCAGTAATCTCTCCGAGGGATGACTACTTTTACAGTTATTCTGGCGTTAAAATGCATATATTTGATTCGATTATAAACATGAAATTAGGTACCCATTTTTCTGGTGTGCTTATTCTAAATAACCAAATAGTCGCGCGCGCGAATTTAAAAGATATATGTCTTAAAAGGCGATATGGCTCTGTCGGTTATCGAGTTGCAGAAAATAACACCGGTAAAGGGTATGCAAGCTATTGCTTGAGAAAGCTAATCAAAATAGCAGTCGATTCATATTCAATCAATGAGCTAGAGGCACTCGTGCTAGATAATAATCCCGCATCTAAAGCAGTATTACAAAAACTCGGCTTTGAAGTTGAATCACATAAAGCCAATTTTATTTATCATCAAGGAAGACAACTAGGTTGCACAACATTTAAAACAACAGTCGAATCTGCCGTGAAATAACGAGAAGTACAATTAATTTATTTCACTACAAATATTTATTTCCAGCCTTCAAAAGAGGCTTGTACCACATTAAGAGTTAATTCATGGATCTTTTATTAGTAGTTATCGCCACAACTTTATTTGCTGGATTAGCAATGTCTTTAGGCGCAGTAATAGCTTGCTTTGAAAAAAGTGGCGCACAGTTGCTTGAAGAAGAGTTCAGGCATGGCGTTATGGCATTTGGTGGCGGTGCATTACTGTCAGCTGTAGCATTAGTGCTAGTCCCTGAAGGTCTTGAAAACCTAGCCCCATTGCCAGCATGTAGTTTTTTTATTGTTGGCGGCCTTTCCTTTATGCTCCTTGATATTTACCTTAAAAAAATAAATACACCCGCGAGTCAACTAGCGGCGATGCTTTCTGATTTTATTCCCGAATCAATAGCTCTAGGCGCGGCATTTGCAACAGGAAGTAGCAGTGCTTATTTACTTGCTGCTTTGATTGCGCTACAAAATTTACCAGAAGGATTTAGTGCCTATAGAGAATTAAATTCGACGTCAGCTTACAAACCTAAAAAGATTATATTGGTATTTGCATTAATGGCAATTTTAGGGCCTATTTCTGGCGTAACTGGTTACCTTTGGTTATCAGAATATCCCGAAGCTATCTCGGCTATCATGCTTTTTGCATCTGGCGGTATTCTCTATTCAATTTTTCAAGACATAGCACCACAGGTAAAACTTGAAAAACATTGGGCGCCACCAATGGGGGCAGTATTAGGGTTTGTACTCGGCATGTTTGGTTTAATTATGACAACATAGAGAGCATATACGCGCACAAGGTTTATCAATAAGTTTATAGTGATTTGAATCGTCCTTTATATTCACAGCTTTCAAACTAGAAAGTGATGATTACTTCGAATATCACTATGTAGCGATACCTCATTAACGTTCGATAGGAGCTATGGAGCATTGTATCTTCACCTGTACAGTAGCGGCATAACCAACACGGTTAGATAGACATTAAGACTATTTCTTATATCAACTTTGAATAGAAAACATCTGATGTATTCTTATGTTGTATATTATACTGGTTAATCATCTCAACGACAGTTATCAGCGTGCATATTGTGAAAGCTCATATTCAATTTGAAGGTTTACTTGTACTCACCATTTTATGGCTAAGAATAGTGCTAAGTTATTGCGTTGTAGGGGCTTTGCTTGTGGCGTTGAGTTCAGCTTACTTTCAAGAAATTAATACCGCACTCATTATTTCAATTATGTTTGTCTCTCTTATTATTGGCATTAATTCTGCCGAGAATACTCGAAGGAAAGGCGGTTTAAAGCAGTATCAAAAAGAATTGCATCAACAAGAACATTTACGCTATTAATTTCATCTAAATATTGTTGCTATGTAATACCCGTATCATGTAAGTAATTACCTGCTAATTTATTGTTAAGCTGCTAAAAACGCTATTTTACGCGATCATCTTAACTTACTATTGCTTACTACAACTGATTATTGCTGACGACTATCATTAATGTGCATTGATTATAATTAACGCCAAGATATAAATAGATTACTGACTCTCTACTTTGAGTAATTATTTCCTTTAACCTTCACTACTTATCCGAACAATATCTATACAGAAAATCAGTTCATTTGCTAGCTTAGATGCGATGATAAACTTGCTTTTTGAATAACTTTATCGATATTCTATAGAAAAATAATAATAGGAACATCCATGCAAGATCATGACTCATCACCGCTAAGTGATTATATCGAATATCCAAGCGAAGAAATGTTACAGCGTTCAGCTGACTTTTATCAAAATATTAAGCGTCGTCATAGTATTCGCAGCTTTAGTGACCGCCCTGTCGCTAAAGAAATTATAGAAAATTGTATTAAAGCAGCAGGTACTGCGCCGAACGGGGCAAATCATCAGCCTTGGCATTTTGTTGCTATTAGCGATCAAAATGTTAAAAAGCAGATACGCGAGCAGGCTGAAATTCACGAAAGTAATTTTTATCAAGGTCGCGCAGGAGAAGAATGGTTAGATGCTTTAAAGCCATTAGGGACTGACGCAAATAAGCCCTACTTAGAGCATGCTCCTTGGTTAATTGCTATTTTCAGTGAGAAAAAAGGCGGTACTGCTATCGAGGATAAAAACACGAATTATTATGTTCATGAATCCGTAGGCATTGCCACAGGTTTTCTGATTAATGCCTTGCATTCTAGTGGTTTAGTTACCTTAACTCATACCCCAAAACCGATGTCTTTTTTAAGTAAAGTTTGTGGACGCGACGATAATAGCCGTCCTTACATGTTACTGATTGCGGGCTACCCAAGTGATGATGCCACCGTGCCACACCATGCATCATTAAAGAAAAGCTTAGCCGATATAGCAACTTTTCTATAATAGTTCAGATATAAAAGCTACGTCGACATGAAAGTGGCTTAGCTTTATATCAGACAAAGTCTAAAGCAATATTTGTACAGCCTTTAGCGCAATATAAACCGGTTATTGATTTATCTTCAGGTAAAACAACTCTGATCGATGTACCACATTGCTGACATGGCATATCTCGCCCCGCCAACACTTTTTTTATTAAGGCTTTTTGATCATTAAAAGATTTAGCACTCACTTTCTTTAATCGATCAAATTGTTGTTCATCCATTCATATTTCTCTCTGTTTATCTAATTATGCTTTGCTACTGTCAACACAATACCAACCATCATACTGGCCAGAAAATGGTGTTGCACTGGTCGTTAATAGTTCTTGATAAGCGGCAATATTTTCATAGCTTGCAGACATAAATGGATAAGCTGTTATTTCCCAAGGGTAAGCATCATTACCTTGATAAGGGCAAAAAGATAATTTTTGATTGTTTTCTAGTAACAATTGACCAAATTTCAATGCTTGTTCTTGATCAGAAAAAATAACTGAAAATTCAAACTCACGTTCAATTGCTAAGTCATCACCGCCAGATAACATATCCCATAAAGCGTTACCGACATTGTCTAAAGGAAATAATTTCTCATTACGTTGCATTTTTTACTCTCGTTTTAGTTTGGCTTTAATTTGGTATAAGTTTAGCTACTAAGGTCTATTTTATCTTTCTATGGTGCTAAAAACCAAGCTCAATTTCATTTAATAGTACAGGTATAAAGTGTTTTAACAACAATGTTGCGCTTAAAGCTATAATAAACTGTCTTTTGGCACGTCAATTAGCATCGTAAGTTTGCTAAACTAGCGACAGAAATTTATTGAGTAGATTTGTTTTGAAAAAATTTGAATGTCATATCAATATCGACCGAGTGATTAATATCGTTGAAGCTTTGCAAATTCAATGTGATTTAACCGTTGGTGAAATAAAAAAAGCTATCGACAAAGGTGCCTTATGGCATAGTAGAGGTAAAGCAACACTGCGTTGTCGTCGAGTGAAAAAAACATTACAGATAGGCGATAAGCTACATTTTTATTATGACTTAACCGTACTATCACAAATACCGACACCGGCAACTTTAATAGCAGATTTAGATGATTATAGTGTTTGGTATAAACCTTATGGCATGTTATCACAGGGCTCAAAGTGGAGTGATCATTGTACTATTACTCGTTGGGCGCAAAAAAACTTAGTACCAGAGCGTTCGGTATTTCCAGTTCATCGTCTCGATCGTGCTGCTACAGGTTTGATTTTAGTTGCGCATAGCAAAAATTCGGCACGTGCATTGAGTCAAATGTTTGAACAACATCAACTTGAAAAAACCTATCAGATTATTGTGCATGGCGATCACAGCCAACGCCCGCAGCCTGAATTGGTTGAGCTAGCAATAGATAACAAGCCTGCAAAAAGTCATTTTCTTTGTCTGGAATATGATAAAGCGCGCGACTTGTCTTTATTACAGGTCATTATTGAGTCAGGTCGTAAACATCAAATACGTATTCATGCCGCGAGTATGGGCTTACCTGTAGTGGGTGATAGATTACACGGAAATACCACTGAGCTTGAACCGACAATCGTTGTTGATAAAACCGTAGACTTACAGCTTTGTGCTGTGCAGCTTAGCTTTATTTGTCCGATAACGAATGTTGCACAAAATTTTGATACACCAGAAGAGTTACGCCCGCAATTAACAAAATTACAATAGTGCTTTTAATTAGTATTCAGTCACTAAATACAAAGTTTGTTTGGTGGGTTTTTGAATCACTCAATTGATGTATTACTGAATTGGTTCTGATGAGCTTAGGTTATGGGTTATGGGCTTAAGTTTATGAACTGAGAAAGAAAAACAGTGAGCATAAGCTCACTGTTTTATAGTATTGATGGTTTAATTAATGCCTTACGCTAACTAGCAACAATATTGAAATTCGTCATCCGCCATTAAAGATAATTTATCGCCAACACGTTCGTCTTCAGCAACTTCTAACAATAAAGCTAAACCTTCAGTACGTTGCTCAAGTGTTAAAGCTTTATAAGGCATTCTAAAAACAGGTGCGACAGCGCCTGTCATCATTAACGCGGTATTAATTGCAATTGGGTTTGGCTCACAGAACAACCAATTCATTAATGGTTGCACGCTTTGCTCTAAACTTTTATCCGGCGCGTCCATTAGTTTTCGCATCAGGCCCGGTATAATATTAGAGGTAACAGATATAACACCATGCGAGCCATGTTGATGACGCCCTACAGCACTTTCATCGTCATTACCTGACCAACATGCTATTCCTTGCGCTTCATAATAAGCAATGCGCTCATTACCAGTACATTCTTTCACGCCAATAAAGTTTTTATGCTTTGACAATGGCTCAATGATATCAGGCGTTAAATCTTGACCTGTACGACCTGGTACGTTGTAAATGAAGGCTGGACCAATATCGAGTAGCTTTTCAAAATGCGCCATTACACCAGCAGATGAACTACGGCCATAATAAGGATTAATTTGCAGTGTTGCATCCATACCTGCAGCAAAACCATACTGTGTTGCTTTAATCGCTTCTCGGGTATTGTTACTACCAGTATTACCAATAATAAGTAAGTCTTTACTGTACTTGTGAACACTATGAGCAATAAGAATTAAGTGTTCTTCCCAAGTTAGTAGATGCCCTTCGCCAGTGGTGCCACCAACAACAATGCCATCGACACCTGCTTTAACTTGTTCAGCGACCAATTGATCATAAGTATTAAAATCGATATCACCTTTGGCATTAAAAGGGGTTTTAATTGCGGTAATTAAACTGGCTGCTTTAAATTTATTCATTCGAATTCTCAAAAAAATGATTAATGGAAACTGCTAACAAGGAGCTGATTACTTAATAGTTACGTTAGTTTAACTTAGTGCAATATTATCAATAACTCGGCGCAGGATAAACACTTCATTACTCAAGATATGTTGATATTCAAAAATTTGACTGTTTAACGTTAATACTCGATAAGCATGATAATTATCATCGTGCTCCATATCCGCGGCATAATGTTCATCGTTAACAAATTCACTTTTACTAATAGTGAAGTGAATATCTCCCACTAATCCCCAATCACCTGACTCTACTGATTGCTCTGAAACGGTGCCATTGTCATCATGCTGCATGAAAGTAAATTCGTACCGGCCATCAGATGATATTTCTGCAAACTCAGTAAAGGCATTTCCATCTTCATCTCGTTCACTTCGATACCACTTACCAAACAAAAGCGCTCGATGGTACGATTGTATATTTTTTGTCATTTTATAAAATATCTTTTAATTTATGGCTGAAAATTCTAAAAAGTGTCTAGTGTTTCAATAATGCCATACTTCTTTTTCATCTTAGCCACTAACGATTGATGGCTAAGTAAGAATTCATCAAACTCTTGGATGATCTCAGGGTGAGAAACACTCGAGAAATGAAACGCATAACGTTCATGCTTTATATTTTGATTCAAGACAATTGTATCATCGTCTTGGTGCAATCGCTTCAAGTTATAAGCAATGACATTTTTATCGATATAGATAGCATCAACATTACCATGTAGTAAATGTTTAACTAGGCTATAAGGTGATGAGGCTTCAACGATATCAAGTGTGTTAACTCGAACTCTATCGTTCCAAAGTGTAGGATAAAAGCCAAAAATAATACCTAAACGTTTAATGTTTTCAGCGGTTTTATTTTGGTCTTTTTTTAAGACAAATGAACCTGCCGTTAAATGTAAAACCGGTTTACTATAAGTGATGTTTAGCTTTTTACTTTCTTCGCCACGCCAGCGAATACTATCAGGAAATTTAAAATCTATTGCTTCTTCAACATACCATTTATCGAACCGTTTAACCGGTAGAGCAACAAATTTAAATTGATAGTTTTTTAAATGGAAAAACGTACTGAGTAATTCTTTGGTAAAGCTAGCTTGATTGAGCGACTTTAAAGAAAAGTTATAAATGGGATAGTAACTCACATCTTCGACCCCAATAATATATTCCTTAGCCTGTACAAAGCTATTACTGATATATAACAAGAGAATAAAAGTAAATAATGCATTGCGTAATAGCTTTGTTATTATTTTTTGCGTCAAGTAACCACCCTATTCTCTCTTATTGTGCCCAGTCCCATATATTAGTGCATATATGCTGATTAAGTGAAATTATTAACAATACGATTGAATAGCGCGCACTTTTATCTCAAATATTCACTGCAGCGTTTTATAGATGACAGATAAGAGTATTGAGTATGTTGACACTAATGTTGAAAATTTAATGTTTTAACAACTTGATACTACCATTAACACTTTTCATTGTAATATTTACATCCCCACGACCCACTTCTCCCTGCAAGTGACGTCCAGAAAATAAATTCTTTTCGGCAACTAAACCAAAATCAGTTTTTATACTGCCATGCATAGTATCCGCCTCGACTGTCGCATTAAGTGATTTAGGTACAGAGACTTTAATGCTGCCATTAACCGTTTCAACATTAATTTTGTCAAGGCTTTCAATCAATTCGCTATAGCTAATTTTAATACTACCATTGACCGATCTAAAATCGCCATTACTGGCTAAGCCATGCGCTTTAATCGATCCATTAACTAATTCAGCTTTTACTACTCCTTCAACTTTATCTATTGTTAAAGATCCATTGATAAGCTCGATGGACAACAAATTAATATTTTTAGGTACAACAACGGCATATTCAACCTTACCTGAATGACTATTCTTACGCCATTTATTCTCTTTTTTGTAACGAGTTTTGACATTAACCTCATCTGATGATTGTTGCATATCAATGAGCATATTATCTAGATCCTCTTGATTTTCAGCGCGAATAGTAGCGATGACTTTAATGCTAGATTTATCCCACGCAGTAATAGCGACTAAGCCATTAACATTATCAAGTCGAAATGACGTTTGAGCGTCAACATCAAATGTTTTTTCTATTTCATCAACCACATCCGCTTGAGCAATAAAGCTCAGTGTGGCAATAACACTACTTGTTGCAATAAATTTTATAATTGATGTGTTCATAATATTCCTTAATATTTTATTTATCGTTGTTTATTCATTTAGTCACCTGTTTAATAAAAAAGGTTTAAATCTTTTTTAAATAATTATCATTATATTTCCAAGAAATAATTCGCAGTTTTAGATAATATGTCGACACAGTGTAAATTGGATTTAATCTTATTATGAGTACAAAAGTTAGCCTGCTATTAACCGGTAGTGAATTAATGAATGGTGATGTTATAGATACAAACTCAGTTATGTTTGCTGAGCAACTCAATGATATCGGGTTAGCTATCGCTAAAAAAGTTACCATTGGTGATGATCAGCAATTGCTTCACTCGGAAATAATTCAACTGAGTAAAGAATCCGATTTATTGATTATTAATGGCGGACTTGGGCCAACAGTAGATGATTTAACCGCACAAGTATTAGCAGAAGCCTGCAATGTCGAGCTCACATTGAACTCAGATGCACATCAACATTTAAAGCGATGGGCGATTAAGCGACAAACGGTACTTAATGAACCTAATCTAAAGCAAGCCTATTTGCCGTCGAACTGCAGCATTGTTGCCAATAAAACAGGTAGTGCGGTTGGCTTTAGTGTGACATTAAATCAGTGTTTAATTATTTGTACTCCAGGGGTACCAAGCGAACTTGCCCACATGTTAAACGATGAAATTAAACCAACCTTAATAACGACTTTTCCGCCCCAAGAACACATAAAAATAGAAAGGTTGCAGTTATTTGGTATCGGTGAATCTACTTTACAGGCATTACTGAATGAAAAGTTACCTGATTGGCCAAAAGAAATAGAAATAGGATTTCGAGCAGCATCATCATTGCTTGAACTAAAATTAATTGCATATAGCACTGAAGGAAAAAAATTATTACCTCTGTGGTCAGCAAAAGTTCATCACTTACTGGGCGATCATATTTTAGCTAGTGGCGAGAGTGCTAAAGATACATTAGCTGACTACCTTGTCCCTTTATTGTTAGAGTCAGGACAAAAGGTAACTACCGCTGAGTCCTGCACCGGTGGTTTAATCGCTAGTCAAATCACCGCTATTTCTGGTTCATCAGCGATTTTTGAAGCAGGATTTGTAACTTACTCAAATCAGATGAAAAGTAAAATGCTTGATGTGCCCTCAGAAACCATTGCTAATCATGGCGCAGTTAGTAAAGAGACCGTTTTGGCCATGGCTAAAGGCGCTCTAAGTAAGGCGAATGCGGATTATGTAATTGCCGTTTCTGGTATCGCTGGACCCAATGGTGGTAGCAAAGAAAAACCATTAGGCTCAGTATGGATAGCATGGGGTAACAAACAACACATCAGCGCAAAGTATTATTGTATTACGACTGAGAGAAAGCATTTTCAGCGAATAGTTGCCGCTCGTAGCCTTGATCTTGTCCGTAGATTGTTAATAAAAAGCAACGAAATGCCCAATTACGACCAAAAGTGTTAAATTCATCGTATATATCAATGCAGTGAGCTGCAATTGTATTGCTTAGTAATTCAAATCTTTATATATTTGGGTGGTCGTTAAATGCCTAATAATTATATCAAGGCAATAAATTTCAATATCAGCTCTTATAAAAATGACAATGTGCTATTAATCATTATAATTTTAAGATACAAATAACTAACTCAAAGAAGGAGATTGTTGTGAACGAAAGAAATTTTATAACCAGTGGCCGTAACACCATCATTCATAAAAATAGAAAATTTGATCTACTTATTGTTAATGGCAATCATCCTGTTGCAATGGTAAATCATGCTGGCATAGGTTTATATAAAGGCATAATGCCCAAAAAGCGTGCTGAGGCAAAAAAAGCCTACCAAGAAGTTGTGGATGTTAGCCTAACAGAAGTCTTTGGTGAAGAAAAAACCTTAGTGTTTGTACAAGCATTAGATAATAGAGAATATAAACTAGATTATTCAAAAGTAGGTACAACAAGTTTTATCAAAGTTCATCAAGAAAATTATATTTAGGTAACCATTGCCGATATAGAATAATGGAGTTATACCTGTGAGCAAGGCAAGTTTAGTAAGCAATAATAAAAATAATATAGATCTAGTACTATCGCCAATAAAAACAGAAAAAACAATAACGGAAGCCGATATTTTCGCGTTAATAGAACAATCCGAATACAGTAATTTATTTGTTGAAAATGCCAATATAAAAAATGCCATTGCAGAACTAAAAAGTGTTTTAAAACCACTACGAGAAAACCAACCTGGCCGCGAAATAAAATACCAAATACTTGAACGACGTGATGCAACCATTACCATTTCGATTGATAAAGACAATATGTCAGCTAGCGCTGAGGTTTCAACAGCTTTAGGTGGGCAACACATAAGTGCAAAGGCCATTCTAAATGCAGCGCAAGATGCCGGCGTATGTAAAGGTTTTAGTAAAGAAAAATTGATAGTACTTGCTAAACAAGCAGCAAAAGAACCCGCTGGCTCAATTGTGAAGGGAGAAATAGCTTATGGAAAACTTCCAATAAATGGTAAAGACTCTCGCATTAAACTGTTAGTCGAAAGTGCCCAAGATAGGATTTTAAAACCAAAACGTTGTGAAAATGGCAATGTTGATATGCGTGATCTTGGCGATATTCTTTGTGTAAAAATAGGAGCACCTCTCGCTAAAAAAATCCCTCTTACCGATGGTATTCAAGGATATACTGTAATTGGCGATATATTAGAACCTATCCCCGGCGAAGATATCGAGATGCATGCCGGTGAAGGAACAACGTTAAGTCCCAAAAACAATAGTATTTTAGTTGCAACTTTAGTCGGTCAGCCTCGTATTATTGAAAATGGTATGGAAGTTGATGACGTCTATCAGATTAAAAATGTTGATGTCAGTACTGGCCACGTTAAATTTGAAGGTTGCGTTATTATTGACGGTGATGTTTGTGAAGGCATGAAAGTTGTTGCTACAGGCGATATTTCAGTTGGTGGTTTTGTCGAGTCCGCCACTTTAGATGCTGGTGGAGATATTACAATAGGCACTGGTATTATCGGCAAAAAGCAAGAAATAGAAGGCATCGATACAGCAACAGCCAACATGAGTGTAAACATTAAAGCTGGCGGTAGTGTTTTTGCTAAGTATAGCCAATACGCCGAGATCTCCTGTGAGTCATTACGCATTCAAAATCAAATGATGCACAATATCGTAAAAGTGGCTAAAACCTTGTGGGTTGGCAGCGAAGAAAAAGCGAATGGTAAACTTATTGCAGGTTACAGTTGCGTTGGTGAGTCAGTTCATGCTGGTATCGTAGGGGCCACAGCAGGAAGTTCAACTATTATTACTTTTGCAGATCAAATAAATAATTACTTAGATAAAATGGCCAAAATTGATGAGTCTATAATAATTGAATCAGATAAATCGTCAGAATTAAAAGTAGCGGCTCATAAATTAAAGAACCTCCCAAAAGAGAAAGCAATGCCGGATATGTTAGCAAAAGTGATTTCGACTTATCAGTATCATGCAAAAAAGATGGGCGATTTTCTCTTAGAAAAAGAGTCGCTTGAAGCGAGAATACAAGAATACATGGCCAGCGTCTATGTCGAGGCGAATGAAAAAGTGTATCATGGCGTGCAAGTGACTATTGGAGAATTCCACGATAGAACTCGCCGAGAGTATGGCCCAAGTCGCTTTATTTACAAAGAACGAAAAGTTCACATAGACCCGATTGTTTAGACCTAAAAGTCTCTGCTAAAATCCTGATAGAATATGGAGTTTTGTTATGGCATTCATTGCCCGTAGCTTATTTATTTCCTTTTTATTTGTTGGCGTAACAAATGCTCAACAGTGCGACATTAATTTCAACTATGGCGTTATTATCGATCCCGCTCATCTTCGTATTATTAACCAAGGCCAGACCTATGTTCAAATAAATGGTCAGCATCAGCTTTTCGTCCTGGGTCGTGAAATATCACTCAATAGTGAACAACAAAGCCAATTAAGTGAATACACCACAGGTATTCGCTCACAAGTACCTGCCATTGTCTCTATTGCTATTGAGGGCGTTGAGCTTGGTTTAAAGGCGGTGAATAAAGTCATTAGCGGTTTAACGGGTGAAAATAGCGCCTCACACCAACAATTCCAAGAGAAATTTGATGAGATGAAATCGCGTCTACAAGCGCGCTTTAATCATAGTGATGAAAGCTACTACATTGCCCCGCAAGACTTCGATGATTTTGATGAGATTTTTGCAGGTGAATTTGAAAAAGAAATTGAAACTATCGTTACCGACTCTGTCGGGAGCATTCTAATCGCGGTTGGTGAAGCAATGACTCATAAAGAAGAACAAAGCACTGAGCAGCGCGTTGAAACTTTTGACCAACGTATAGAAACGATGGGTAATGATATAAAACTTGATATTAGTAACCAAGCCAATGCTTTAGAAAATAAAGCAGATATCATTTGTGCGAACTTACTCAAACTAGACGATATAGAAAATAAACTACAATTAGAAATTCCAGCTTTAGCTAATTTTAATTTAATAGAAACAAATTAAACGCCATCAATAGATAATATAAAATCACTATTTTTTAATCATATTTTTAAATACAAAAAAGCCTGCTAATGCAGGCTTTTTTCATAACACAGCTATCGAAATAGAGTATTCATATCAGAATGAAACTACAGTGATAACAATTAATGCTTTTCTATACTACATATTAGGGTAGTTAGGGCCGCCGGTGCCTTCTGGTGTTACCCACGTTATATTCTGGCTCGGATCTTTTATGTCACAAGTTTTACAGTGCACACAATTTTGCGAGTTAATAATAAACTTATCACCCTCTGGTGTACTTTCAACTTCATACACCCCTGCCGGACAATAACGTTGAGCTGGCTCAGCATATTTAACTAAATTAACACTAATAGGAATGCTGCTATCGGCTAATTTCAAGTGACACGGCTGCTCTTCTTCATGATTGGTGTTTGATAAAAATACTGATGACAGTTTATCAAAACTCAATTTATTATCAGGTTTTGGATAATTAATCATCGGAGCATCTTTAGCGAGCTTTAATTGCTCATGATCTAAGCTGTCGTCTTTAAAGTTAAAAGGTAACTTACCCGCAAAAAAGTTTTGATCAAGCGTGTTATAAGCACCACCTAAAAATGTTCCAAACTTGTGCATAGCAGGACCAAAATTACGCGTACGATAAAGTTCATCGTATAACCAAGAGTTTTGATACTTTTCAGTAAAGCTTGTTAAGTCTTTGCCGCCTTCATCACCTGCTGATATTGCTTCAAAAATAGACTCTGCCGCCAACATGCCTGACTTCATTGCAGTATGGTTACCCTTGATTTTAGCAAAGTTAATTGTACCAGCATCACAACCGACTAATACCGCACCTGGCATCGTCATTTTAGGCAATGAATTAAAACCGCCTTTTGCCATGGCTCGTGCGCCGTATGAAACACGTTTGCCGCCTTCAAGATATTGTGCAATTTTTGGATGATGTTTATAGCGTTGAAACTCATCAAATGGGCTTAAATACGGGTTGCTGTAACTTAAATCTACAATTAAACCAACAAACACTTGGTTATTTTCTGCGTGATATAAGTAACCACCACCATTAGTATCATTTTCTAATGGCCAGCCAGCTGAATGTACAACTAAACCTTCTTGATGCTTAGCGGGATCAATATCCCAAATTTCTTTAAAACCTAAACCGTAATGTTGTGGTGACTTATCAGCGTCTAATGCAAACTTAGCAATTAACTCTTTACCTAAATGACCACGACAACCTTCAGCAAACACCGTATATTTAGCTTTAAGTTCCATGCCTGGCATAAACGAGTCTTTAGGCTTACCTTCAGCGTCAAGTCCCATATCACCGGTAATAATACCGCCAACACTACCATCGTCATTATAGATGATGTCATGTGCAGGGAAGCCAGGGAAAATTTCAACACCTAACTCTTCTGCTTGCTCTGCTAACCAACGACACACATTACCCATGCTAACAATGTAGTTGCCTTCGTTGTGCATCGTTTTAGGCACACTAAAGCCAGGTAATTTAATCGCACTTTCTTCGCCATTAAACAAATAAATGTCATCGCCAGTAACCGCGGTATTTAAAGGCGCGCCTTTTTCTTTCCAATCTGGAAATAACTCATTTAATGCTCTTGGCTCAAAAACAGCACCGGAAAGAATATGAGCGCCCACTTCAGAGCCTTTCTCAACAACACATACCATGAGTTCTTGTTCTTTTTCTTTTGCCAACTTCATCAGTTGACAAGCAGTTGACAGGCCTGCAGGACCGGCACCAACAATTACAACGTCAAATTCCATTGATTCGCGTTCCATAACATCTCCTATCAGTCAATTTTTTATGAAAAATTCAAACACTCGTTTGATTTTCAAACACCTGTTTGATAACATCAAACATTATAGATATTTTCGTGTTAAATACTATCCTGTATTACATTATTTACCGATAATATTTGTTTAAGCGCAATTTGAGTGACGATATCTACAGAAGACGTTGACGTAAACGTAATCTACAAGTAGTCTTTCAAACCATAATTATAGCGTTAAGCTGAATATTATTCAGTTTAGCCAACATTACATACAACCAGCATAATCAGAGGCAACGATGAAAGTATTAGTACCCATCAAACGCGTTATTGACTATAACGTAAAAGTACGTGTTAAAGCAGACAACTCCAATGTCGATCTTGCTAATGTAAAAATGGCAATTAACCCATTTTGTGAAATCGCAGTTGAAGAAGCAGTCCGTTTAAAAGAAGCAGGCGTAGCGACTGAAATTATTGCGGTATCTATTGGCGATAAATCTTGTCAAGAGCAATTACGTACAGCCCTAGCACTAGGCGCTGATCGTGCAATTCAAATTGATACTGATCAAAACTTAGATTCAATAAACGTTGCTAAACTATTGCAAAAAATCGTTGAAGAAGAACAACCGCAACTGGTTATTCTTGGTAAACAAGCAATTGATAGTGATAACAACCAAACAGGCCAAATGTTAGCCGCGCTTACGGGTATGCCACAAGGTACATTCGCATCAGCAGTTAAGATTGATGGCGATAAAGTTCATGTGACACGTGAAGTAGATAGCGGTTTACAAACTATCGCATTAAATTTACCAGCGATAGTAACAACTGACTTACGTCTGAATGAACCTCGTTATGCTTCATTACCTAATATTATGAAAGCAAAACGTAAGCCTCTCGTTGTTAAACCAGCGGCTGACTTTGGACTTGATTTAACAGCACGTACAACTTTAATTAAAGTAACGCCTCCTGCTGAACGTAAAGCCGGTATTATTGTTGAAAGTATTGATGAATTAGTAGAAAAATTAAAAAATGAAGCGAAGGTGATCTCATGAGCATTTTAGTATTTGCCGAACATGATAATAGCGAATTAAAAGCCGATACACTTAAAACAGTTGCTGCAGCGCAAGCAATTGGTGGTGATATTCACCTATTAGTTGCTGGTCATAACTGCCAAGCAGTAGTTGATGCTGCAAGTAAAGTTAATGGTGTGTCAAAAGTACTAGTAGCTGATAATGCTGCATACGAGCATCAACTGGCAGAAAACGTTTCGTTATTAGTTACAGAACTTGCTGCTGACTATAGCCATATTCTTGCTACAGCATTAACGACGGGTAAAAACTTTATGCCACGCGTTGCTGCATTACTCGATGTTGCACAGATTTCAGATATTATTGCCGTAGAAAGTAACGATACATTTGTTCGTCCTATTTATGCTGGTAATGCCATTGCTACCGTACAAAGTTTAGATAGCAAAAAAGTAATTACTGTTCGCTCTACTGGCTTTGACGCTGTAGCAACTGATGGTAATGCTGAAGTTGTTGCCTTAGATAAAGTTACAGATGCTGGCACTTCTCAACACGTTAACGATGAACTTTCTGTTTCAGAAAGACCTGACTTAGGTGCTGCAGGTGTTGTTATATCTGGTGGTCGTGGTATGCAAAATGGCGAAAACTTCAAATTACTTGAAGGTATAGCTGATAAGCTAGGCGCAGCAATCGGCGCTTCTCGTGCTGCTGTTGATGCAGGCTTCGTACCTAACGACATGCAAGTAGGACAAACAGGTAAAATTGTTGCACCAGACTTGTATATTGCGGTAGGTATTTCAGGCGCTATTCAACATTTAGCGGGTATGAAAGACTCTAAAGTGATTGTTGCAATTAACAAAGATCCAGAAGCGCCAATTTTCCAAGTGGCTGACTATGGTTTAGTTGCAGACTTATTTGACGCATTACCAGAATTAGAAAGTAAGCTTTAAGCTATATTTTCTATTTAAAAATAATGTAGACCCGCGCCAGTTCAGATTTACTGAAATATGTATATTGATATGAAACGGGTATATAATAAAACCACTCTTGTAGTGGTTTTATTTTATCTAAATTTTAGAAGTAACTATGACAAAAACATTTTCCAGCCTAAGTGACTTAGCGGGTGCCTTCGGTAAAAGTATCGATGACACCACCGAGAAGAAAAACAATAACGATCAATCATTGGTATATTCAACTGCTGACGGAAGAATAACGCAAACTAAAGGTGTGCAAGTTACGCCATCTGATGGTTTTGCAAAAGTGCGTAGAGAAACTAAAGGTAGAAAAGGCAAAGGCGTGGTGACAATTACGGGTCTTGGCTTAGATAATAAAGCATTAAAAGAGTTGGCTAAAGTAATTAAGAAAGTCTGTGGTACTGGTGGTAGTGTTGTTGGGGAAGTTATTGAAGTCCAAGGTGATAAGCGCGAAGAAATAAAGTCAGTACTCGAAAAAAATGGATTTAAAGTCAAGTTTATTGGTGGTTAAGCCGCAATTCGTAGTAAAAAATATAGAGTAATATATGAATCCAAATGAATTATCTTTACTGGTAGTAGAGCCTTCTGATTTACAAAGAAAAATCATCATTAAAGAATTAAAGCAACAAGGCATTACTCAGGTTGCTGAAGCTAAAACCATTGCGGAAGCTTATGCCAGTGCAGAAAAACATCCTCGCGATTTAATTACCAGTGCTATGCATTTTGAGGATGGTAGCGCGATAGAACTATTACATAAAATAAGAAATAATCCTGCTATTGCTGATACACCTTTTATGTTAGTGACTAGTGAGCATCGTCGACAAAATTTAGAAGAGTTTAAACAGTCTGGTGTTATTGCCCTACTACCAAAACCTTTTACTTCGAATCACTTGGCAACGGCGATAAGCACCACTATTGATTTATTATCAACCGACGAGTTGGAACTAGAATACTTTGATGTTCATGAAGTCCGTGTATTGCTGGTTGATGATAGCCGCCTAGCTAGAAACCATATTAAGCGTGTACTTAACAATTTAGGCTTATTAAAAATAACAGAAGCTGTTGACGGCAGTAATGCGATTACATTATTGAAAGAGAATATGTTTGATCTTGTCGTTACTGACTACAATATGCCAGAAGTAGACGGCAAAGAATTAACGCGATATATCAGAACTGAGAGCACGCAGTCACATCTACCGATACTCATGGTAACAAGTGAAAGTAATGATACGCACTTAGCAAATATACTTACTGAAGGTGTAACTGCAATGTGTGATAAACCCTTTGAGCCAGAGAACGTAAAAAAAATTCTTTACAAAATATTAGAAGATTAAGCTTAGCTAGGACTTTGAGTAGATTTGGCATTAATTATTAATGCCAAACTGCCGTAATTTCATCGCTATTTTATTATGAGAAACTCTTAATCGCTCAGCCAGTTTTCTTGTTGTTGGATAGAATGGGTATAAAGCTGTAATAAGCTGCTGCTCGAATTCCTCTTGTGCGCTTGCCCAATCAATCACTTCTTTTTTTACCGTAACATCTATCGTTTTAGTTGATTCATTCGGTCTAATTTGTGCTAACGCTATACTAATGTTTTCCGCAGAAATATCCCCCCGTTCATTGAGTGCCACAGCCCTAAATAACACATTTTGTAATTCTCTAATATTACCTGGCCAGTGATATGAGGAAAGTAGTTGCATGGCGCTTTCGTCAATTAATGGCTGTTTCAAGTTCATTTGCGTTGCTGCCAATACGACAAAATGGCGTGCAATAAGAGCAATATCTTCTACACGATCTCTTAATGGCGGCAAATTTAAATTAAGTACATTTAAACGATAAAACAAATCTTCTCTAAACTTTTGTTTACTTATCATGGTGAGTAAATCTTGATGCGTTGCACTTATCACCCTAATATTGGCATATAACTCTTTAGTTCCACCAAGACGACGAAATTTAAAATCCTGTAAAAATCTTAGTAATTTCGCTTGTAAATAAGGCGACATTTCAGCAATTTCATCTAGGAATAACGTACCACCTTCAGCTAACTCTAACAGCCCTGGTTTCCCCCCCTTTTGAGCACCAGTAAAAGCGCCATTTGCATAACCAAACAATTCACTTTCAAGTAAGTGCTCTGGTAACGTAGCACAATTTACAGCTAAAAATGGTGCTTGTTGCCGATTGCTAGCATTATGTAAAGCTCTTGCAATAAGCTCCTTACCTGTACCCGTTTCACCGCTAATTAATACAGGTAATTCTAATTCAGCAAATCGCGTAGTTTGTTCTTTCAATAATAGAATACTAGCCGATTGTCCAATAATATTGCCAAGCCCAAGGTCATCAGGTGTTTGTAATATCGAAATTTGTCGACCTAAACTGCTGATCGATTTTAATGATATAACAGCGCCAGAGCTGTTTTCTTGCTGACTAATAGGACTAATTTCTGCAATATAGCTTTGCCCTGCAATATCTAGGTTTTGCGAACTAACTTTATCTAATAAGGGCAGCACTATTTCAATATCTAAGAGGCTGCTGACTTTAGTTCCCTTAAGTTGCTCGCCTAATAAAGGTGGCACTCCAATATACCGTTGATGATTTACCAGTAACTTTTCACTGGCGCTATTTAATGCCATCACTAAAGCCTTTTCATCAATATCTATAATGGCATCAGGTAAACGGTTTACTAACGCTCTTAAATGCCGTTCTCGACTTTCTGATGGTAACAATTCAACTTCACCACAATGGTTTACCCCGGGCACCCCCATTAAAGCCTTTCTCACTTTATCAAAGCTAACAGAGCTATTTGTAAAACGCACAAATATAATTTTTGAGCTAACTTCCATTGCTTGAATGTCTAATGCTAATAGGGTAAAAGTTGCTAGTATCTCTTGACTGATCCCCATCCTATCTTCTGACTTTATTTCTATGCGCACTTAATATTCCAATTAACTCATTAATATTCGATATTGTAATAAAAAAATTACATCGTAATAAATATATTACAAAACAATAAACGTTTAGCAAAGCCTTTGCAAACTGGCTATATCGATATAGTTTCATGACTATTTATCTAAAAAATATTATTTTGTAATAAAAGAATTACAAAATAATTTAAATTATTCAATGAAAAATATAACCCATTGATAATAATAGATAAAATTAATGGCAGTATAATTGCTAACTAACATTTATAAGTGCTACCCAGTTACGTTAAAAATAATAATAACTTTACATAGATAAGGTATTCCATGTCCGAAAGTAAACATATTGAAACTCAAGCAATTCACTCTGGTCGTATTAATGATGAACAGTTTGGCTCATTAGCAACACCGCTTTATCAAACATCCACATTTATCTTTGAAAATGCACAGCAAGGTGCTGATAGATTTGCTGGTGAAGCCGAAGGTTATATTTATAGCCGCTTGGGTAACCCAACGACTCGACAATTGGAGATGCGCGTGGCCGCAATGGAAGGAATGGAAGATGCAGCGGCAACCGCAACAGGTATGGGGGCTGTTTCAGGTGCTTTACTAGCCAACTTATCTTGTGGTGATCATCTAATCTCATCTAAAGCTGTTTATGGCTGTTCATTTGCACTGATGAATCACCAATTAACCCGTTGGGGAATTGAAGTCAGCTTTGTAGATATGGCAAACCCTGCAGAAGTTGAAGCAGCTATAAAACCAAATACTAAAGTTATGTTTTTAGAAACGCCCGTTAACCCTAATCTAGCAGTATATGATTTAGCGGTTATCGGTAAGATAGCGCAGAAACACAATATAATTTCTATTGTCGATAATACCTTTCTAACCCCTGTATTACAGCAACCACGAAAATATGGCATTGATATTGTCGTACATAGCGCGACTAAATACCTAAACGGCCATGGCGATGTAGTAGCGGGTATTATATGTGGTACAAGTGAAATGATCATGAATATCAAGATGACGGTATTAAAGGATATTGGTGCCACGATGAGTCCACATGACGCATGGTTAATTATGCGCGGTCTTAAAACGTTACCCATTAGAATGGAACGCCATTGCAGTAATGCCGAAAAAATTGCCGATTTTCTACAAAATCATAAAAACGTTTCACAAGTATTTTATCCAGGTTTAAAAAGCCATCCAGGACATAAATTCATCGGTACACAAATGAAAGCGGCTGGTGGTGTCATCGCATTTGAAATAGATAGTGATTTAGCAGGTGGTAGTGATTTTATTAATCGTATGCAGCTGTTTTCTATAGCAGTTAGTTTAGGAGATGCAGAATCGCTGATTCAACACCCCGCATCAATGACTCACTCACCTTATACACAAGAAGAACGTTTAGCGGCGGGTATTAGTGATAGTTTAATAAGGATTTCTGTCGGTTTAGAGAATGTTGATGATCTATTAGCGGATTTAGAGCAATCGCTGAACATGATAAAATAAGCTATTGATAGCGTTACTTAAACAATATAATTATTTTAACATCATTGTTTAGTAACGCACCTTCAACAGGCTAAGCTAATATCTAATTATCAGAGGATAGTATCGCCGATAGTTTAGGTATAATCCGATTTTTAATACTTTCTAACTCTTGTTCTGTGTAAGGTGTTAATGCTTGCTGTCCCCATATAGGTTTTGGCCAACATACATCATTTTTAAAACGAACAATATGATGCAAATGTAGTTGTGGCACAACATTACCTAATGCCGCTACATTCATTTTATCGCCTTTAAATACTTGCATCAGCAATTCACTTAATAAACTAGATTCATTTAGTAACTGTTGCTGCTGTTGCCAATCAAGTTGATAGATATCTTGAATATCCTCCACTCTCGGCACCAAAATAAACCACGGAAAAGCACTATCGTTACAGAGTAACAAACGAGAAAGCGGTAAATCAGCAATAACATAACTGTCATTCGTTAATTGTGGATGTAGTAGAAAATTTTCACTCATTGTATTTGCCCCATTTCGTTTGACTATATTCTATTAACTCATTAGTAGAATGTTATTAGCGTTTATTACGACGACCTCGGCCACGAGCAATTTTCTTCGCTTCTCTGGCCGCTACTTTATCGGCTTCAACTTTATCAAAGTGAACAATTTCTGCCATGACCATCTCTGGTGTTTCAAAAGAGAGCGCACCTAAGGTTTTATCACGAATTTCATTAATTAATATTTCAGATGCTTTGTGAAAATCAATGTGTCCGCCGCTTTTAACACAACCTCGGCGTTTTCCTATAGCTTCAATCAACTCAACTTCTTGTTCAGGTAATTCATCAATTTTATAGCGTTCTTTTAACCGTTCAGGGTAAGCCGATAGTAAATACTCTGCTGCGAAACAGGCTATTTCTTCATGATCAAATGCAGTATCTTTGACGGCACTGGTTATTGCTAAGCGATAACCACTATTTTCATTAACGATTTTAGGCCAAAGCATACCGGGAGTGTCATACAAATATAAGCCATCATCTAAACGGATTCTTTGTTGACCTTTAGTGACCGCTGGTTCGTTACCAACTTTTGCTTTAGCTTTACCAACTAATGTATTGAGTAACGTCGACTTTCCAACATTAGGAATGCCCATGATCACAGCATTTATTTGTTTACCGGCTTCATCTTTATTAGCGGCTAATTTTCGAATTAAGGCAGGAAGAGTCTTAGCAACAGACGGCGATTCTGTCGTTAACGCAATTGCTTTTACGTTGTGCTGGGATTCTAAGTAATTAAGCCACTGCTCAGTAACTTTAGGATCCGCTAAATCAGATTTATTTAAAATCTTAATTAATGGCTTATCACCACGAATCTCCGTGATCATCGGGTTTTCGCTACTAAAAGGTAGACGAGCATCACAAACTTCAATGACAACATCAATTTGCGGTAAAATTTCTTTAATCTCTCTTTGGGCTTTATGCATGTGCCCTGGGAACCAGTTAATAGCCATAATATATTCTGCTTATTTTTGATGCCTATATTCTAACATCTCTTAAATTAAAATACTTATGAGCAGAGATATTAAAAGATGGAATATAATTGCAAAAATTAACCAGGTTAGGTAATTTATATAAATTGTTCTAAATATAAGCACTTCGTATGAAATTGATTGTTTTACTTTTTTTAATTACTACTTTGAATGTTCATGCCGATGGTATTTTATTTTCTAAGGGCAAGTCCTCAACGATAGATGAAAATATAGCAGATAAGATAGGTTACCTATATGAAGTAAAGAACCCATGGGGAGATTTAGTTAGTTCTAATTTATTCTTAAACTGGGAAGCGAGTTATTTCGTTTGGGAAAATAAATACGGTGATGATATAACTGGCGGTGCAATAATCCCTCTTATAGGTTATTCATATAAATTTATGGATAAAGAATTTTATATAAGAGCTGGTGTGGGAGTAGCTTATCTTGATCAAACAAGGTGGGGAAATAGGCACTTAGGAGACAATTGGACGTTTGAAGATAAAATTGATTTCGGTGTAAACTTACACAAACATAGTAATATCTCTTTTTCATTGACTCATTATTCGAATGCTGCAACTAATAAAAATAATGATGGTGTAAATATTTTCTCGTTAAATTACACATTTAAATGGTAATCCAAATCGGTCATCAATGTTTTACTCTTTAACGATTGCCCCAAGGGCAACTTAGTATAAAAATAAATACTAACAGATAAATTAAATCATATACTTAAAAGAGTATAATTCATAAATACATCTTAAAAATTTACGGCCATCCTTTTCACATACCATTAAATAGCTAACTACTTAAAAATAAAGTGTTGTTAAAATTCATCTCCACTTAAAATTACGCATTCATATATTAATACAACAGTACTAGACGACTAAGATTCCCTTCGACACTTGAAAGAAAAAAATCCGTAGCCTTAGCTAGAGCATCTGATGCTTATCTAAGACCATAATGTCAGAGAGTTCTACTCTACTAAACTATATGGCACTAACAAATACCCTACATATAAATGTTCAGGAGTGGTGTCTCCTACCTAGGCAGAACTTACATGATTCGTACTACCCATCGTCACTAGTGTTTAAAAATTTTTAAACGCCAGAAAGCAAAAAACCCGTAGCGTTAGCTACGGGTTTCTCTAAATAGAAGCCTAGCAATGTCCTACTCTCACATGGGAACTCCCACACTACCATCGGCGCTAACACGTTTCACTTCTGAGTTCGGAATGGGATCAGGTGGGGCCATGTCGCT
>JBAROR010000024.1:0-45696 GCA_049642265.1 Cognaticolwellia sp.
ATCATAAAATATTAACTTTATATACTTCTTTTAGTTATAATCGCGATAAATCGTTAAATATGGCGATACTCATTAAGCTTAGTAGCGCTATAGTACCAAATTTAAAACCTATTTCTTGTATTTTTTCTGATACGGGTTTCCCCGTGAAAAGTTCGATAAAATAATAAAATAAGTGTCCTCCATCTAAAACGGGTAAAGGTAAAAGGTTAATTATACCTAGGTTAATACTAATTAAGGCTAAGAAGCCTAAAAAGTACACAAAACCAAAATCTGCGCTATTACCTGCGCCTTGCGCGATAGATATAGGGCCACTTAAATTTTTAACGGATACGTCACCGGTAATCAACTTGCCTATCATATCAAAACTTAAAATCACTAAGTTCCATGTTTTTACCACACTTTGCTCTAGTGCGTTTATAGGACCGTAAGTTTGGTCAAATAAATATTCTTCAGGATAAGGGTCTGATACTGGCTGCACGCCTAAATATCCGACGACCTTATCTTGGTAATTTTTAGCATCAGGTTTAACATTCAACGTTAATTCGCTGCCATCTCTTAGTACCCTGACCTGAACATTTTTTTCTGGATACCGTTTGATCTGTTCAGAAAACTTCTCCCAATCACCTTTGATACTTTCATCGGCTATCGACAGTAATTCGTCTCCTGCTTGCAAACCAGACTTCTCCGCTGGGCTACCTTTTGCAACAAGCGCTAACGTTGTATGTACGTTAGCGCGATATGGCATTAAACCTAAACTTGCCATCGCTGATTCTTTTTCTGGAGCAAAAGACCATTTTTTTGTATTTAGATTAAAATCTTGGCTTGATGTTCTACCTTCTGACTTTACGGTAAAGGTTATAGACTCATCACCGATAGCACTCACCAAAGCTAAATTAACATCTTGCCAATCTAGGGTTTTCTGTCCTGAGATAGCAATTATCTCACCCTTTTTAGGTAATTGAGCCTCTGCAGCAATAGAGCCGCTAATAACATCACCAATAATGGGTTTAACACTTGGCACCCCAATTAAAAACATTAAGTAGAATGCGATAATAGCAAAGCCAAAATTAGCAAAGGGTCCAGCCGCAATAATGGCAATACGTTGATAGACTGACTTAGCATTAAATGTTTTACTTATTTGTGCTTCGCTTACGTCATCGACCCTGCTATCGAGCATTTTAACGTAGCCACCCAGTGGTATCATAGCGATAACAAATTCGGTTCCATGGCGATCATATCGTCGAAAAAGGGCTTTACCAAATCCAATAGAGAAACGATCAACTTGTACACCGTTCTTACGTGCTACCCAAAAATGACCATATTCATGAACGGTTATTAAAATACCCAAGGCAACAACAAAAGACGCGAGATTCCATATAAATTCTATCATGCTACTACTCTATAATTGCGCTAATGCTTAGGTTCAGCTATTAATGATTGTGCAAAAACTCTTACCATTTCATCCAACGCAACCACATCTTCAATTGAAGTCACCTTTTCTGAGACAAATTTATTCACAGAAGTTTCATTTATTTTCGCAATATCAGTAAATTTAATTTTTTCGTTCAAAAAAGCATCAACGGCAACTTCATTAGCGGCATTAAGTGCTGTACAAGCCCCTTGTCCACTTTTACAGGCATCAATTGCTAACTTTAAGTTCGGATATTTAATAAAATCTACCGCTTGAAATTCAAAGGATTTTGCCGTAAAAAAATCAAAGGGTTCAACACCAGATTCAATACGTTGTGGGAAGCTTAATGCGTGTGCTATAGGGGTGCGCATATCAGGATTACCCATTTGAGCAATGACTGAGCCGTCCTTATATTGCACCATAGAATGAATGGTACTTTGAGGATGTAATACGACTTGAATATCCTCAGGGTCAATATTGAATAACCACTTGGCTTCAATAAATTCTAACCCTTTATTCATCATGGTCGCAGAGTCGACAGAAATCTTTCGTCCCATATCCCAATTAGGATGCGCACAAGCTTGTGCAGGTGTCACACTTTCTAATTGATCATTATCCCAAGTTCTAAAGGGTCCACCGGAGCCAGTTAATAAGACTTTGCTGACACCTTCATTAGGTAAATCACAGTAACCAGGTTGTTGTTGTGCGCTTAAGGGCAAACATTGAAATATCGCATTATGTTCGCTATCAATAGGCAAAAGTTGTGCACCTGATTGTTTTACTGCCTCAATAAATATAGCGCCGGAAGTCACAAGAGCTTCTTTATTAGCGAGTAAAACTTTTTTGCCTGCTTTAACTGCTGCTAATGTTGGCAATAAGCCAGATGCGCCAACAATAGCGGCCATGACTGTATCAGTCGTTGGTTCTTGTGCGATAGTTGCAAGCGCACTGGTACCTGAAAGCACTTCAATATCACTAAGGTTTACATCAATCAGTTTTTTACTAAGTACTTCAGCATGCTTTGTCGAGACCATAACGACTGTATTTGGATGAAACTCAATACATTGAGCTAACATCAAGTCTACACTCGAATGAGCTGACAAACTGACGATATCAAATTTCTCAGGATGTAATCGAACAACATCTAATGTGCTTTTACCAATTGAACCAGTGGAGCCTAAAATACTTAGCTTTTGCATTTATTCTACCAACCCCAATACGCGTAACATAACGCATATATAGGCGCTGTAGCCGTTAGGCTATCAATTCGGTCTAATACTCCACCGTGCCCAGGTAATATTGAACCACTATCTTTCACCCCTGCTTGACGTTTAAACATACTTTCGTTTAAGTCACCGAGTACGGAAATGGTCGTAATTAGCATCGTCACTGGTATTATAATGCGATATTGTTCAACACCCCAGTTAATGAAGTAACCTGCAATAGCGACCATAATACAGGCAAATATTACTCCACCTAGAAAGCCTTCTAAGGTTTTTCCTGGACTCACATTTGGCATTAACTTGCGTTTACCAAAAGATTTACCAACAAAATATGCTCCAACATCTGCACTCCAAACCATCAGAAATAGAAACATGAGCAACTGTGCACCATGGTAACTATCGGCCTGATAATCGCTACTTCTGAGTACCATAAAAGCAAGCCATGTTGGTACTAATGTCAACCAGCCAAAAAGACCGCGCACTGAGCGATGACTAGACCAAAACTTGCTATAACGTGGATATAATAATGTTAAACCTGCCGACAGTAGCCACCATGCAACGGCCAACCATAAGACAATATTGACTTGTTCACTCAGGACTTTTGGCGCTTGCCATAATTGTTCAATCGGTAAAAAGTGCCAGAATGTGGCAATTAAAGTGCAGGTAACCAAGACAAAAGCCAAGCGACGGCGTTTGTTGTCAAAGCCCATTAATGGACCCCACTCCCAAGCACCTATTGCCATAACAACTAACATTACTGTTGAGAAGTTAATAAGAGATAGGTAAAAAATAGCCAAAATCGCAGCTGGTGCGAGTATTAATGCCGTGATGATACGTTGTTTTAACAAACGATATTCCTTAATTTTTGCACGGATTTATTGAACTTTTATTCTGTCATATTGCATTAACTTGAAAGTTCAACAACCCTTAAGTATTTTTAGTTTTTATTAGTTACTTGTTCACCTGTTTGACCAAATCGTCGTTCACGTTGATCAAACAATGTAATCGCTTTCGTAAATTCTATTTCGTTAAAGTCTGGCCATAGTACATCAGTAAAATATAACTCGGCATAAGCTGCTTGCCACAATAAAAAGTTACTAATACGATAATCGCCACCTGTTCTAATTAATAAATCTAACTCGGGTAGCTGTGCCAAACTCATCTGCTCATTCATAGACGCTTCAGTTATTTCATTTGCGTTTATTTCTTGACGCTCTACTTTTCCTGCCAACATTTTTGCTGCATGGGTGATATCCCAACGGCCACCATAATTGGCAGCAATTGATAGTACCATACCGGTATTTTCAGCGGTTAATGCTTCAGACTCTTTGATCATTTTCTGCAATTTAGCAGAAAACTTACTCAAGTCCCCTATCACATTAAATTTAATACCATTTTTATGCAAACGTTTAACTTCTCTGGTTAAAACAAACATAAACAGATCCATCAAAACGCTAACTTCAGTTTCGGGACGCTGCCAATTCTCACTACTAAAAGCGAATAAAGTCAGAGCTTTTACACCATGCTTTGCTGCGGTAGCAACTGATGTTCTCACCGATTCAACACCAGACTTATGGCCTGATACGCGTTTTTTACCTCTCAATTGTGCCCAACGGCCATTACCGTCCATAATAATGGCAACATGCTGAGGTATTTTCGTTGCTTCTACTGACAATTGATTTGTTTGACTATCTGTTTTACTCACATAATCTCCATCGTAAGCTTAACGTTACATTTTGAATGTTTACTGGCATATGCAAAAACGCCGTAGTCATTATCTACGGCGTCATGGATTAAGCAATGAAAACTTTAAATTTCCATTAATTCCTTTTCTTTACCGGCTAAAACATCATCAACTTGTTTAATAAATGTATCAGTAATTTTTTGCACATCATCTTCAGCTTGATGCATTTCATCTTCACTGATTTCTTTTTCTTTATTCAATGATTTAATATCAGAGTTTGCATCACGACGAATGTTGCGAATAGCAACTTTACCGCCTTCAGCTTCACCACGAACGACTTTAACTAAATCTTTACGTCGCTCTTCAGTTAATGCCGGTAAAGGTATACGAATTAGCGTACCTTGTGATGATGGGTTCAGTCCCAAATCAGACTTTAAAATAGCCTTTTCAACAGCGCCAATCATGCCTTTATCAAAAACAGTAATTGCTAGTGTACGCGCATCAGGAACAGAAATATTACCAACTTGACTAAGTGGCGTGTCCATACCGTAATATTCAACAACAATGTTGTCGAGTAATGAACGATGTGCTCGCCCAGTACGTATTTTGTTCAAACTAATTTTTAATGAGTCGATACTTTTCGCCATTCTATCTTGAGCGTCTTGTTTTATTTCGTTTATCACTATGTTATTCCTGCACTAATTAATTTAAATTTTCAGCGTGATCTATCGTTGTACCTTCAACACCACCCATAATGACGGATTTTAACGCGCCCGGTTTATTCATGTTAAAAACGCGTAGCGTCATACTGTGATCACGAGCCAACGTGAAAGCAGCTAAATCCATCACTTGTAATTCTTTTTCTAATACATCTTGATAAGTTAAATGGCTATATAAGGTTGCATCTGGGTTAGCAACGGGATCTTCTGAATAAATGCCATCAACTTTTGTCGCTTTTAATACTACATCAGCTTCAATTTCAATGCCGCGTAAACACGCTGCTGAGTCAGTAGTAAAAAATGGATTACCTGTGCCGGCGCTAAATATAACGACAC
Source organism: Cognaticolwellia sp. (assembly GCA_049642265.1). Lineage (GTDB taxonomy): Bacteria > Pseudomonadota > Gammaproteobacteria > Enterobacterales > Alteromonadaceae > Cognaticolwellia. Next base: position 5,374 of record JBAROR010000024.1, read on the forward strand.
GACCAGATTTTAATAAGCTAATCGCTTCAGCCCAATTATAACGGTCACAAACGCCAGCAAGGTCTATTGCTGACATTAAACGCGTATTCACGAAAGCACGATGTAAAGCATCACGCATCGCTAAACCATTCATTACGGTTGCCAGCATGCCCATTTGGTCACCTACAACACGGTTCATACCTGCTTCTGCAAGACCCTTACCACGAAATAGATTGCCACCGCCAATGACTAAGCCGACCTGAATGCCCATTTCGATTAATTCTTTGATTTCTTGCGCCATACGATCCAATACTTTTGGATCTATGCCAAAACCTTCTTCACCCATTAGGGCTTCACCACTAAGTTTTAAAAGGATTCGACGATACATTGGTTTGGGATTGATGCTCATGTAATAAACATTCCTTAAGAATTTTAAATTAAAATAAGTCTGGCCTGATCGACCTCGGATATTTTAATACGTTTAGCCACGGTTCGAAAGTCAAATATGAAAAAAGTCTAAAGTAGAAGCTATTTATCGTTTTCCTAGGATAAAAAGTACATTATTTAAACGACAATTTTAAGCTATACAAAGTTTCAAGCCATGGTATTTTTAATCGTTGTAAAAATTGCTCATAAAAAAAGCGCCCTCAGGCGCTTTTTTTTATGAAAGATACTTTAGCTTGTCTCAATTCGCAAGAGCGAATTAAGCCTTAGCTGCAGCGATTTGTGCTTCAACTTCAGCAGCAAAATCTTCTTCTTTCTTCTCAATACCTTCACCAACTTCTAAACGAACAAACGAAGAAATTGTTAAGCCTTTCTCTTTTAAAATAGCACCAACAGTTTTCTTTGGCTCCATAATAAAAGCTTGACCTGTTAAAGAAATTTCACCAGTAAATTTCTTCATACGGCCAATGATGATTTTTTCAAGTAAATCAACTGGCTTTTTCTTGTTTTCTTCAAGTGCATCGTTTTCAGCTTTTAAGATATCTAACTGAATGCGTTGTTCATTTTCAACTACGCTTGCAGGAACATCAGCAGGGTTGATGTATTCTGGCTTGCTTGCAGCAACGTGCATAGCGATGTGCTTAAGTGCTTCAGCATCACCTTCACCAGCAACAACAACACCAATAGTAGCGCCATGGCTATAAGAAGCTAAAGCAGCACCGTCGATGTATTCTACGCGACGAACATTGATGTTTTCACCAATTTTAGTCACTAGCGTAATACGCTTTTCTTCGAATTGAGCTTGTAGCTCTTCGATAGTAACTTTAGCAGCAAGAGCAGCGTCAGCAACTTCGTTAGCAAAACCTAAGAAGTTATTGTCTTTTGCAACAAAGTCAGTTTGACAGTTAATTTCAACTAAAACAGCAGCGCCGTTGTTAGTTTTAATTAAAATAGCACCTTCAGCAGCAATGTTACCTGCTTTTTTGGCAGCTTTTGCTTGGCCAGACTTACGCATGTTTTCAATCGCAAGTTCCATATCGCCATCAGCTTCTTGTAAAGCTTTTTTACAATCCATCATGCCCGCAGCTGTGCGTTCACGTAATTCTTTAACTTGTGCAGCAGTAATTGCCATGAAATTTTCCTCAATATAAATGTATTCAGTATTTGCCACAACAACGTAAGCTGTTGTGGCAATAGCAGTTTAAAACGTTATGTAAAACTGAGTTTATTCAGTTTCAACAAAACCGTCTTTTTCAGCTTGTACTGCGATGTTTTGCTCACGACCAGAAAGAACAGCATTAGCAGCTGAATCTAAGTATAAGGTCACAGCGCGAATCGCATCATCGTTACCTGGAACGATGTAGTCAACGCCATCTGGGTTTGAGTTAGTATCAACAACAGAAATTACTGGAATGCCTAAGTTGTTAGCTTCTTTAATAGAGATGTGCTCGTGATCAGCATCAATGATGAATAAAACATCAGGTAAACCACCCATGTTTTTAATACCACCAAGGCTTTTCTCAAGTTTTTCCATTTCACGAGTACGCATTAAAGCTTCTTTTTTAGTAAGAGCTTCAAAAGTACCGTCAGAGCTTTGAGCTTCAAGATCTTTTAAACGCTTGATTGATTGACGAACTGTTTTCCAGTTAGTCAACATACCACCTAACCAACGGTGATTAACGTAGAATTGATCACATTTTATTGCTGCGTCTTTAATCGCATCGCTTGCTGCGCGTTTAGTACCAACAAATAAAACTTTACCTTTCTTCGAAGAAACGTTGCTTAATACAGCAAGAGCTTCGTTGAACATTGGTACAGTTTGTTCAAGGTTGATGATATGAACTTTATCACGAGCGCCAAAAATGTATGATTTCATTTTTGGGTTCCAGTAACGGGTTTTGTGACCGAAATGAACACCGGCTTTAAGCATATCGCGCATAGAAACGTTTGGCATGTTTTTTCCTTTGTGGGGTTAAGCGTTCATACATCCAATATACACGACCCTTAGTGCGTTTTACTTATCGTAAATCCGCTGAGCACCCCGGTATATCTTTGCTAGATGTATGTGAGTTTAGTTTTAATGTATTGAATTTTTTCAATACGCTTTTAAGGCTAAAAATATTTAGAAAATCTATTAAAGATTTAAACAAACAATTTAACGGCGCACTTTATACCATAAAGGCAAATAATTAACCAGTTTAAAGCGTCAATTTAACCTTAATAATATTTTATTTTGTTAAAAGCTAGGATCTTTAATTCTGGCACGTTAAAATTACCCCACTTATTTTCATATAGCTAGTTAACTCATGTCATTGAATATTCAAAATGCAGAACTTTTTTACATCTACGATAGCCACTGCCCGTGGAGCTATGCTTCTACCGTCTTAGTCGAAAAGGTGCTAAGTGCATACCCGTCTATTACCCTTAGAGCTATGCATATCGGTTATTATGATGGCGACAATAAAGTATCACCACCAACGCTAACGGCCGTTGGAGAATTTAGTCAGGTACCATTTGGCGTAAACTACATAGATACATTAAATTATCCAAAAGATTCGACCTTAGTGGCGAACCTAATGGCTTGGGTACAGAATAAATCAGCACAGTCAGCATTTGAATTGCTAAAAAAATTGCAACATGCGCACTTTGTATTAGGAAATGAACTCACTGATAAAGAAAGCGTTATGGATATTATTGATGAGCTAAAATTATCTCCTCCAGCAAAATGCCTCCAATCAAATAAGCTCACTAAAGATGCTGAATTTGCTATCCATGACATTATTGAGATTCAAGAAATCATTGGCACCCAAGCGATACCGGCCATGCTATTAGCCTACGGTGAAAGCTTAGTATTATTAAATCATGACCTTTATCTAGAAAATCCTGACGCGATTGTTGATGCCGTAAAGGTTGAATTAGAAAAGTTATCATAAGGCTTCAGATAACAGTTTCATGCTGTTATCTGTTATTACTTAATTAAGCATAGAAAGAAGAGTTGGTAACAACAAACCGTTCTTTATGCTTATATTTTTATATTTATTTACTTGCTAAACACTCATAATTTTCCATTTAATTATTAATTCGAGTATTTTTCGATTGGGAAAAGTAAAAAAAAGCAGGTAAAATTACAAACAATTATTAATTATCTACAACATTAATTTTGTGACTTGATTTAGACATATAATTAAGTAGATAACTAATTTACCCTATATCACATTATTTACTTAGTCACGTTTGAGGTTTTATGACAATTACGATTAAAGATCAGCAAGAAATTGAAAAAATGAGAATTGCGGGAAAGCTTGCTGCAGATGTATTGGAAATGATAGAACCTCATGTTAAAGCTGGTGTTACAACTGACGAGCTTAATACTTTATGTGCTGAATTTACCGACAAAGTTCAAGGTGCTATTTCAGCACCATTAAATTACCACGGTTTTCCAAAATCGATTTGCACCTCGGTTAATCACGTGGTTTGTCACGGTATCCCTAATGACACACCGTTAGTTGATGGCGACATTATTAATATTGACATTACTGTGATCAAAGATGGTTACCATGGCGATACCAGTAGAATGTTTTTAATTGGTGAAACCTCTGCAGAAGACAATCGTCTTTGTCGTATTACTCAAGAGTCTTTATATGTCGGCCTTAAAAAAGTAAAACCAGGTAATACTTTTGGAGAAATAGGTACAGCGATACAAAAGTTTATCAAAAAATCTGGTCGTTATTCCATCGTAAAAGAATACTGTGGTCACGGTATAGGCAAAGAGTTTCATGAAGAACCACAAATTGTTCATTATAAAAATAATGACAATGAAAAAATGCAAGAAGGCATGTGTTTTACGATTGAACCGATGATTAATTTAGGTCGAGCAAACACCTTGCTAGACAAGGAAGACAACTGGACAGTATATACCTTAGATGGTAAAAAAACAGCGCAATGGGAACACACGGTTGTGGTTACAAAAACGGGTTGTGAAATCTTAACATTACGTAAAGATGATACCATTGCGAGAATACTACACAATTAGCAACTCGTTAGTTAACAAAACATTAGGGTTATTCTAAAGTAAAATTAATCGCGCTATTAATAAAATGTGAGAGCTTATAGTTGAATATTACACCTCCGATCCCAGAAAATTACTGTCAAGCTCTCGCTCTTAGCGCCCCTTCATTAACGAGTGCGCAAATTTGTTCACTAAGTAGTGAATTTCTTCAGTGGCAACAAGAGCAATTTCCCATTAGCGAGGTTAACTTACTCGTTGCAGCAAGAGCTTTCTATGTAGACCTCATTTTAACCAAACTTTGGTGCCAACATCATTTAGATGAATATCAAATTAGTTTAGTTGCGGTGGGTGGCTATGGACGTCGAGAGCTTCACCCTTATTCAGATGTTGATATATTACTAATTACCCAAGATACAATAGCCGATGATTTAGCTGAAAAAATATCGGCTTTTATTACGCAACTATGGGATGTAAAACTCGATATTGGCCATAGTGTTCGTAGTATCAAAGAGTGTTTAAATCAAGCAATTGACGATGTAACTATCGCAACTAACTTAATGGAAATGCGACAAATCTGTGGGAATGAAGCATTAGTATCTCAATTACAACCTTTGTTAATTGAAGATATATTCTGGACCTCGGAAAAGTTTTTTATTGCCAAGCGAAATGAACAATATCAACGTCACCAGCAATACCACGGTGCATCTTACACCCTAGAACCAAATTTAAAATCTAATCCTGGTGGTTTGCGCGATATCCAAACCATTGGCTGGGTTGCCAAGCGCCACTTTATGGCAGATACCCTCGAACAACTTATCGATCATCATTATTTGACCAGCAATGAATTCTTTGAATTACTTGAGTGTCAAGATTACCTATGGCGTATGCGCTGTGCATTGCACTTTATCGCTGGCCGTAATGAAAACCGCTTACTTTTCGATTATCAAGCTGATGTTGCTGAACTAATGGGTTTTGGTGATGGCGGAAAGCTTGCTATCGAACGCATGATGAAACGTTTTTTCCGTATTATATCGCGAGTTTCAGAACTTAATAGAATGCTATTGCAGCATTTTGAATATGCTATTTTAAACGAAAAAAAACACAGTAAAGAAATTATTCTTAATGATGATTTTGTCATTATCGATGGTCAAATAAAGGTTTGTAATAAGCGAGTTTTTACGCGTTCAACCATGATCATGGAAATGTTTTTACTGATTGCACAACATAAAGAAATTACTGACCTGCACCCTGAAACCCTGCGTTTAATGCGTAACGCTCGCCGACGTTTAGTTTCAGGTATGATTGACTACGCACGCTGTCGTGAAATATTTGTTGCCTTAATTAAACATCCAAGAGGTTTAGGCTTAGCATTCACATTAATGCATCGTCACTCAATTATTGGCGCTTATTTACCACAATGGCGAAACATTGTTGGTCAAATGCAGTTTGATTTATTTCATGCCTATTCTGTCGACGAGCACAGTTACCGTTTATTAAAAAACTTATACCGTTTTAGCCAAGCAAAATATAACAATGAATACCCTTTATGTAGCAAAATAGTTCAACGTATACGCAAACCAGAACTGCTCTATTTTGCTGGTATCTTCCATGATATTGCTAAAGGTCGTGGTGGCGATCATGCAAAACTTGGCGCGATTGACGCGTTAGACTTTGCTAAAATTCATAAGCTAGGTGATCACGATGGTCGAATGATCGCTTGGCTAGTTGAAAAACATTTATTAATGTCCGTAACCGCGCAGCGCAGAGATATATCTGATCCAGAGGTTATAAAAACATTTGCAGAAATTGTACGTGATGAAGCTCATCTAGACTATTTGTACTGTTTAACCGTTGCCGACATGCGTGCTACCAATGAAAGTTTATGGAATAGTTGGAAAGCAAACTTACTCGAAGATTTATATTTCAGTACCAAACGAGCCTTTAGACGTGGTCTCGAAAAGCCAGTCGACTTAAGAGCTAAAATTCGAGAAAACCAACAACAAGCTATTGAAATTTTAAAAGCACAAACGGTTGATCAAACACGTTTACAACAGCTACTTAAAGAATTCAAAGCTGACTACTTTTTACGTTACTCACCTGAGCAAATTGCTTGGCACTTTAAGCATATATTGGCCCATAACAAAGCTAAACCTTTGGTTATTATTAGCCCAAAACCTTATCGCGGTGGTACAGAGGTATTTGTTTACACACAGGATAAACCTAATATATTTTTCAATATTGTCTCATTACTTGGTGCGAAAAAACTCTCGATCCATGATGCGAAAATCACCACAAATAAATCTGGCTATACTGCAAACACATTTGTTGTATTAGATAATAGGAATAAGGCGATTAATGACAGTGCAAGAGCGTTAACTATTGCGCGTTCATTAAGTGTCAAACTTGCCTCAAAACAAATCCGTATTAAACCAAAGCCTTTAGCTAAACGTTTCCGCCAATTTAAAGTACCAACACATGTCAGCTTTATAGAAGGTGCAGCTAAAAATAGTACTATGTTAGAAATAGTTGCGTTAGATCACCCTGGCTTGTTAGCTAATATTGCCGCTATTTTTCAAAAATGTAATATACAAATACATTCGGCTAAAATAACGACCTTTGGTGAAAAAGCTGAAGATGTTTTTACCGTTTCAAACAATGATAATAAAGCGCTGACAAAAGAGCAGAAAATAACATTAGAAACTCTACTTTGCGCTGATAGCCCACGATAAATTTACGAATTGAATAACTAGGAACATCCTAATGTCAGAATTACAAACAATTATTGAACAAGCGTTCGAAGAGCGTATGAGTATTACTCCTGCTACAGTATCTTCTGAAGTGAAACAAGCTATCTTGGACGCATTAGCTGCGTTAAATGATGGTTCAGCACGTGTTGCCGAAAAAATTGCTGGTGAATGGGTTGTACACCAATGGTTAAAAAAAGCAGTACTCCTATCTTTCCGCATTTGGGATAACGAAGTTATAGACGGTGCAGAGAGTAAATTTTTCGATAAAGTTCCGATGAAGTATAGCAATTATAGCCATGCTGACTTTGTTGCTGACGGCGTAAGAGTTGTCCCGGGCGCCTCAGTACGCACGGGTAGCTATATTGGTAAAGACGTTGTTGTTATGCCAAGTTTTGTCAATATTGGTGCTTATGTCGATGAAGGCTGTATGGTCGATGGATGGGCGACTGTTGGTTCTTGTGCACAAATTGGTAAGAATGTGCATTTATCTGGTGGCGTTGGAATTGGCGGTGTTTTAGAGCCTTTACAAGCAGGACCGACTATCATCGAAGATAATTGTTTTATTGGTGCGCGTTCTGAAATTGTCGAAGGTGTTGTGGTAGAAGAAGGTGCAGTAATTTCAATGGGCGTTTACATTGGCCAAAGTACCCGTATTTATGACAGAGAAACGGGTGAAACTCATTATGGTCGAGTGCCTGCTGGCTCTGTTGTTGTGCCTGGGAACCTTCCATCAAAGTGCGGAACATACAGCTTATATGCTGCGATAATAGTTAAAAAAGTTGATGCTAAAACTCGTGCTAAAGTGGGCATCAATGCTTTATTACGCTCAGTATCCGAAGAGTAGTTAAATTGTTAGTGTAAACAACACTTTGTTGTGTGGTGGTATTATGCACACCACACAACATTATATTCTTTGATATCAGCTAGTTAATTAAGCGCTGTTTTTTTGACGTCATCTTCGCATACAACACCACAGATATTTTCAAAAGTAACCTTCAATATAAAACATAATATACTAGATGTTTTTAAAACATTAATTTACCTTTAATATCAGTAAATTAAAACGCCACTTCAGTAAAAAAGACAATATTACATTGTCAAAATAACACTTGGAATAACCTTTGCATTAGTGATAACAAGTCCCCTAAATTATCACAAGCATTATGAAAAATTTATCTATACTGGCTGCTACTTTAATCGTTACATTACTTTCGGCTTGTAGCTCAACACCTAAAGTTGCTATTGAAAAAAAGTCTTTTGTTTCTGATCATTATCTAATGATGAGCTTATTAAATCGTGCGGTGAGCCAAGATCAACAAATGATGTTAGCTTTCGCTGAACAGCGTAGCAGTTATCAAACGCCTTATTTTGTTAATGCTGTGGAAGTTAAAGGACCTAAAAATAATGATTACACGGCAGTAAGAACAGACAGCAATTACAGTCGACTAATCGCGCAAGATTTCAATTCAATCGAAATTAGTGGTCCCGAGTAACAGTAAGTGATGACTAGTTAACGGAACATGCTGCCAAAGAAGCATTATAATTTGATCGTTAGATAAATATAAAAACTTATCGCTTTAAAATTCCCACTTAAATTCATTAAACAGCTGTTGCCATTGTTCATCAAATTCAGCTTCAACCGTCATTTGTTTTGCTGTTATAGGATGAATAAATTCTACTTTCTTAGCAATTAACATCAAACGCTTAAAGCCAAAATATTCTCCAAAGAAGGGGTTTTGCTTATTATCACCATAATTTATATCACCAATAATAGGGTGACGTAAATGGGCAAGGTGCCGGCGGATCTGATGGCGACGTCCCGTGTGTGGTTGACATTTAATTAGTGAATAACGAATACTTGAATACTTCCCTAACGTTAACGGTAACGAGGCCGTAGCAATTGATTGGTATTTTGTTAAGGCACTTTGTGCTTCTTTATCTCTACTAACATTTTTATCGCCTAAATCATCAAGCTTTTCTTTTAAAGCGTAATCAATTACACCATCATTTAATAAGTGCCCTCGCGTTAAGGCAAAATATGTCTTTTGAATATTTCGTTCACTAAATGCTTGCCCCATTAGGCGAGCAACATCTTGTGTTAAGGCAAATAACAGCACACCAGAAGTCGGTCTATCAAGGCGATGTAAAGGGTAGACATATTGGCCAATTTGATCTCGAATGAGTTGTAAGGCAAAATAAATCTCATCTTTATCCATAAAACTACGATGAACAAATAGCCCTGCAGGCTTATCAACAGCTACAAGATACTCGTCTTGGTACAAAATTTTCAATACCGGTTTATCGATAATAACCGTACCCGCATTTTTAATTGTCATACTAATAAAGTCTTCTTCATATTAAGAACTACTATTTGATAAACCACTGACTATTCCCTATTGTGCTAAAAATATCGAAACTGACTAATTAATAAGCCAAATAACATTAATTATTTCCATGCTTCTGGCTAACTTTATAGAAACCAAAACATACGGTTTTAAACGCTAATATAGATTACTTATATAAGAATATTTTTTCATGAAATATTTAAAGATTATTTATAAATACTTTAATTTTCAACTGTAATATAAAAAGATAAACGGTGGAGTTAATCCTCTATTATCCCTATAATGTCGCGCCATCACAACTTACTTTTAATCGCGGTAGTATTATTTTATGAGTACAACTTCTGACACTATTTCTTCAATTTCAGCGCTACTAAGTTTGTCAAAATCCCAATATCGCATTTACGATATTGGTCGTCGAATAGATAAAATATCAAAAGATAAATTCGAAAAAATCGAAGCTGCTCAATTGCCCTACCCGTATCCAATTCAAGGTCATGCTTTACTTGCGATTTCCTTCTGGCAAAAGCAATCGACTAGCCCTTATTTATGGTTTATAAAACTGCCATTAGATGAGCGCGGTTTATTAAATCAAGGCGCTAGAAATCATTTTATTGCTATTATTATTGAAGCATTAGGTGAGAACCTCTCAGTAAATCCTACCGAAAAACAAGAAGCTTTACTTAAAAAAAACCCCTATCACTTTACTCCTGCTCAATATAAGTTAGCAGCGATAAATAGTGTTGTATCGACATCGCTCAAACATGCTGCGAGTAAATTTTATCTGCCGGCAAAAAGCTACTTATCAGGTAAGAGCGGTTGGGATGCGTGGCATGAGGTTGGTGTTCAAGGTTTATCCGACTTTGCTTTTAGGTTAAGTGAAGATAACAATAACGATACTTTATCTAACGCCATAGCTTTTTTACCCGAACAAGTCCTTATTCCCTTATGCTCAGCATTAGAAAACAGTACTTTATCTGCAGATGTCATTGCAAAAATAATAGAACGTTTCCAACAAGAACAAAGTAATAATACCGTTACCTTAGCCTTATTACGTGCACTAGCATCGAGTACAGAACACCCTATAAGCCAAGATTTTTTAACTAAATTAATTGTTAATAACGTATTAGATGAAGACATGCTCATTATTATTGCTGGCCGTTTATGGCCAATACTGAGTAACGAAAAGCTACTAACTGACTATCTAGAACAACTCATTGACGATAAAAGCGAGGGGTTGTTTTCCGCAATATTTAAAGATTTAGTTGCAATCCCTACGATACGCCCCGTACTATTACAAGCTATTCGATCACCTCAACGCAGCCCAAATATGGCCAAAGCCATTGGTATGTTGTTTAAAAAATAGGTATTGCCATGGAAAATATTTATTATTTACTTTTTGTTGGACTGCTTTTTTGGTACTTCGTTTATTTACGAAAAGTTGCTGAATACGCACGCTCCCATGCAACTAAATATTGTCAGCAAGAAAACCTGCAGTTTTTAGCGATAGCACGATTATCAAGCCGATTTAGATTTTCTAAAAGTTTCGGACCACACTGGCTTAGCCATTTTGATCTTGAGTTTAGTGGTGATGGTGAGTCGACTTATCATGGCACAATGATATTGCGAGGTTACAAATTAGATAATATTGATACTCCCGCTTATCGTGTTAACTAATCCCCATAAAATAAACCCGCAGAAAGGTATGAGAACAACTGACTTTGCGGGTTAAATTGGTTACCCTCCCCTCTTCTCATTAAATTTATTTTTTGTTATTTTCAAGCTAGTGTCAATCAAGACGAAGCTAGCTTATTCTCGGAGGTTTTGTGCAACTGATTAAATCATTATTTTGCTGGCATGGTTTTGATAACCGACAACGTTTTGCTGCGATTAATATCGCATGCTTTATTGCTTTTATTTTATTAAATAAAATCTTAAACAACTATACCTTAGGTTCCATTGCCATATTGTTACTTTGTTCATCAGCGTGCTTAGCGTCGACTGTGCGCCGAATTAATGATGCATTATTACCAAAAAAATGGGTTTCAGCACCTGCTGCCAGCTTTTTAATTGTTGGTTTAATAGTGATTTTCCTTAACCATGACAGCAGCAATTGGTTACTATTAATACCTTTGTGCATAACGTTATTACTGGTAACTTATCCCAGTAAAAACAAAAGAAAATACATCTTGGGTTACAACGGTCCTGTTGATTTAGAGCAAGTTGAAAAAGTAAATACACGTCAAAACCGACGCGTTGAACCGACAATGAACAATAGTAATGTTAATCATCATCAACCGACGACTAATGAAAGTCATCACGTAGCGCCGTCTGATAGCATTGAGCACTCAACTTCAACAACCAATGACACTGACAGTAATACGCAACAGGTCGATATTGGCGAAGCCATTCGATTAACATTATTAAGCCGTAAAAATGCGCGCCTTACTGCCGTTGTTGTTTTCGTTGCATTAATATTAGCCTTACTTATCTCAATGATGTTTAGTGATAAAGAGCCAACCACTCCCCTTATAGATACAACAAGCACCAGCAAAGAAGTAACAGCAAGCTTTAAACATCAATTAGCATTACCAGATAACTTTTCTATTATGTTTTCTTCTGACAATGCACTGGTTATTCATTGGCAAGCTAATATTAGTGGCAATAGTGAAATTTGGGCACTAGCGACAGCCATGGGTGATAAAAAATGTGGAAATATAGCCTTTGATACAAAAACAAAAATTCGTACCTCAACAGTCAGTGTCGTGGATAGCAATTATTACGCTTATTTTTCGCCATTAGACACTAAGGCATTAATTAAAAATATCGCATTTAAAAGTAATTTTTCACTCTGTGGCCATAACTTTTCCTTAAAAGGTAGTCAAGCAGCGTTAGGCAAGTCTAATTATTATGTTAATTTAGTCGAGTATTAATGAGTTTAAACTTAAATAGTTCGTGTGATTTTTACAGTTTAATGACTGATGATAAGAGTGAATAGCAAATGATGGAAGTACTTGGTGATGATGCTTCGCAATATTAGTGTAATGAGGTACTCGTTATTTAAAACTAGCCCATATCAAAATCAAGGATTTGAATCTCAATTTATTGTTGTACAAGATAATTTGGATATAAAAAATGCGGTTCAATGAACCGCATTCCTATAACTAGCTTATATGCATCCTGCATAAATATTTAATGATCCCGCTTCATCCTTAAAGAGCTGTCCATAGCCTTTCTAGCAAATCATTTGCTGTCCACACTTCCATAGTAATAGTTATCCTAACTACATCAATTGTCTATTCTCATCTTCCTGACGACTTTTCCGTGACAATTATCCATCTATCCTTGCGAGATATCCTATCTCTTAGCTATACTAAGCTTCCTTTCGGTATACCTTTACCGTTACTCGTAATCCCTTTGTCTCCCTGACAGTTATAATAATAGACTAAACGTTGATTTTTCAAAGCCAGTAATTTGAAATAAAATAACTAGATTTAAGTTAAAATATTACAAAATGTAAATAATAGTAATAGAAACAGTAGCTTTTACTATTTCCTCAAGATATATACACAGGCTAAAAGCATAATATCCTACAGCATTGTAAGATATGTCTTACAATGAATGGGCATATTCATCCGAACAAAAATTCAGCGTTGGAAAAGATCAGATAAAACTTGATATGCGTCGCCTTTTTCATCAATGATCTCAAAGTATCTACGAAGACAAATGAGTTTTACAATATTCTCGGAGTTATAAACAGTTGATGAATTTTCATCAAACCTAATTAGACATCAGTGAACTTTACGATCTGGTGAGTCACGAAATTTCTTAATTTCGCTAGGGTTAAGCCATGTCGCAATAACTCAAATTCTTCACATTTAATTTCTGTTCGGTGACCATATCCAATAATTTGATACAAGCTACCGTCACTAGTTTTGATTAATTGGTTGTAACTATGAACATTAACGATTTCAGACGAACATACATAATCATCCTTAAAAAATCGGCAGGATATATCGTCAACAACAATATCCCATAACACTCTCCCTACAAGCTTATCTGTATCTTTGATTGAAACGATTATCCAGTCTTTAATAATAGTATTCATGCCATCACCTCAACCAACAAAACAGAGTGTTATTTTAAGGATTTAAGGCAATATTTACCAATAACATTAATGATGGATACTAAAGATCCTTGTGCATAATTGGTCTTTCACAAATATGCATGTTGTAGATACTTAAAAATCAATTTAACCATATAATTAATAAGAAATTAATAGCCCCTTAACAATTTAAACGTTAAGTTAAAGTTTATTAAAAGTTATGATTAGTAAGCGCATAAGTGATATTGACTTATGAAGATAAACTTAAACTCAATCACAGCCACGAATTAGTGTTAATCACAAGAAAATTTGAGCTAAACAAATCGGACAAAGCAATAGCGAATTTTGGGTGGTGTTATCATAAATACAATCATGTTTTCACAAAAGATTAAGACTGCTACAAGCTCATTGGGGAGGACGAGATTTGATGCCTGAAGGTTATTATTACTACATTAAAGACAACAGCACTAACTGATTAGTGCTGAATTCAAATTCGCTTTTGAATCGGTACGTTTGGCAAGCAGAAAATAACAGTTGGATAGCCAACCGTTATTTTCCATTTAAACAACTTGTAGGCTTTGTTTTAATTACTAGTAAATGTATAACTAGAAGAAAATGTATCACCTGTTTCTTGAATTTCAAAGCTAAAATGAAGCGTTACTGTAGCTCCTCTAGTTAAAGGTGAAATTAATTCAAATTCAACTTCCGTACCATCAACTAACTCATAATCATCAGATATAACTGTAAAATATGGAGTAACTTGTGTCGTATTATCAGTCACAGTAACATTGATAACCGTAAAGTTTTGCCCTTCAGCTAGCAATTTAAAAGTGTCCAATGAGTACGTTGTAGGGATTGGAATACCTGATACACTCGCAGTTACCGTTCCATTTGATGAGTATGGTAATGAAACCTCATTAAAGGTTCCTCCAAAAAAGCTCCCACTATCTTTATATAATCTGACTTTAGGTTGTATTGCTTCAATTGTAACATTATCAGATATACTATCTTCCAAACCATCATTAACAATTAAACTAAAAACATAACTACCATCCAAATCAGGTGTGAAACTTGGAGTTTCTGCTTGTTCATTATCAAGTACAGAACTACTTCCAGTTGGTTTTGATACAAAAGACCAAGTATATGATAGGAGATCGCCATCAGCATCTGAACTTCCACTTGCATCAAGTGACACCATATTCCCAGCGAGTATGTTCTGATCTATGCCTGCATTAGCTACCGGAATAGAATTTGCTGTTGCGGCAATAATAGTTATTGTGTCAGCTACACTATCTTCGGTGCCATCATTAACGATAAGTTGCGCGACATATGTGCCATCAAGATCAACCATAAATGTTGGTACAGCACTAGATGAATCACTTAATGATGCACTGCTATTTTCAGGTAATGATGTTAATGACCATGAATAAGCTAATGTATCACCATCAGAATCTGAACTTGCACTAGCATCAAGTGTAACCACTGATGTTGTAACAACATTCTGATCATTACCTGCATTAGCTACGGGAATAGAGTTTGCTGTTTCTGCAACAATAATTACAGTATCAGCTACACTATCTTCAATGCCATCATTAACGATAAGTTGCGTGACATATGTGCCATCAAGATCAACCGTAAATGTTGGTACAGCACTAGATGAATCACTTAATGATGCACTGCTATTTTCAGGTAATGATGTTAATGACCATGAATAAGATAGGGTGTCACCATCAGAGTCAGAACTTGCACTAGCATCTAGTGTCACTATAGTTGTGGTTACAACATTTTGATCTGTACCTGCCTCTGCAACAGGAACAGAGTTTGCGGTTGTTGCAACAATAGTCACAGTGTCAGCAACACTATTTTCTGTACCATCATTAACAATAAGCTGAGCAACATATGATCCATCAATATCAGTCGTAAAAGTAGGTGAAGCTCCCGTTGAATTAGTTAATGATGCACCACTATTTTCAGGTAATGATGTTAATGACCATGAATAAAACAGTGTGTCACCATCAGAGTCAGAACTCGCACTAGCATCAAGTATAACCACTGATGTTGTAACAACATTTTGACCTATGCCTGCATTAGCTACAGGGGCTTGATTTTGTGATGAGCCAGAAACTGAATCAGCTCCTGAACCACCGCAAGCAGTAAGAGTTGACAGTAGCAAAACAATTGCAAATATATTTTTCATTTTTAATACTCTACGTCCTGTGATTATTAAGATCGAGGCTGGACGATAAAAACCTAGATCTATTAAGAAGCTAAAATGTTTGATAAACAAAAAAGCAAACTGGTTTAAATTATCCAAATTTAGAAAGGTGGTTCATCCCAACCAATATCATCTATCTGAGGGATACTCTGTGGCTGAACATGTTTTTGCCCTGACATTATTGAGCTATGTGTTGGCAAATTTGAAGGGATATGCGATGGATGACTAGCAGATTTTGCATAATTATTGTTGTTATTTTGATTAACATTTTGGTTATTAGCAGCACCTCTATTTTCAAAGTTTTTTAAACTCGCAAGCATTTGCATCGTACTAGCATGCACTTCAGTAACATATCGTTCATTACCTGTTTGATCTTGCCATTTACGCGTTTTTAATCTGCCTTCTATGTACACTTTGCTTCCTTTTCTAAGGTACTGGCCTGCTATTTCTGCCAATTTTTTAAACATAGAAACTCTATGCCATTCTGTTTTCTCCCGCTGCTCTCCAGTGTTTTTATCTTTCCAAGCCTCAGATGTTACTACTGTGATATTGGCAACTGAGTCGCCATTTTGAAATACTCGTATTTCAGGATCTTGACCTAAGTTCCCGACTAAAATTACTTTGTTAATGCCTTTGCTAGCCATGATTTTTCCTAATTTATTAATGAAGTGTTTCAAGTGAAGTGTTATTAGCACTGTTATCAAATAATGAAGCTAAGTTTTGAAAGGGGTTATTACTTATGTGGTCTGCTTCGTCACTCAAAACAGATAGAGGATTTTTATATTCTTCATGAAGTTTTTTAATTTCTGTAACATCAGAATGTGTCAACAATCCCTTTTGTATTGCCAGATTTGATATTTCAATTGAGCTTAACCACAAAGTCCGTTTCCCCAATAATGGAGATGCTAATGATTTCTCAAGGTCAGCTATTTGACAATAATCATCTTCAGTAGCCTCAGTATCTAATCCATACATATGTGACATATCCACGCAAATTGAAAGACCTCTAAGTGTGTTAAAGCTTTCTTTTGCTATAGATATTGACTTATTAAGTTGCGCCCAACCTGACGATTTTTTTCCTATTTCCGCATTAAATTTTTCTTTTAATTTTAATTCACAAAAAATAAGTTCATTTGCTGTAGGCTCAGCTATAAAGTCGATTTCTCTAAACCTTACATTTGATGTTTTATCGGTAAATTTTAGGATTCTGTTTTTATTTTCATTTGATATTGAAGAGAATATATTTTGAACAACAAACTCCCATTTCAAGAGCGCTTTGTTATAGCTAGATGCATAATGATCAACAGACTTATATTGACGAACTTTGTCACTTATTCTTTTATATTTTCTGTTATTTCTTTTGTATGCTGGTGAAGTAGTGCTAATTAATTCAACATTAAAATATTCAGAGTTCATCATAATCGTTCCACATTTATTGGGTTCAATTATATAAACGTACTGAAGTAGTAAGAATTAACAAAATTTTTAAATTTAATATTTAAATGACTTGAAAAAGCCAGGGAGCTTTAAATTAACTTATATGAACACCCTGCCGCAAGCAGCGAGGTAACTGGTTATTCATCAAGTATTGTTAGTTGTGATAAGGTCAATTCTGATATTTAAATGGATAAATAGAAATAAAAGTAAAATTTGATATTAAATGCTCAATAGTTTTCCCGGCATAGAAAAGAGCTGTAATGTGAGGGAACTCAGGATTAAGCTTCCCCCTGAGTTCTTATTCAAAGTATAAATGCTAGCCGTGCTGATATTATAGTTCACCGTTTCGAGTCAACCACTCAGTAGCATCTTTTCTACCCTTGCTATGAGCAATTTTCATTAACTTAACTGCTTTGCGATAATTGACTTCTACACCCAGCCCTTGAAGGTACATATTAGCTAGGTTATATACCGCAGTGATATTACCATCGATTTCAATAGCTTCATTATAAAATGAAATTGCTTTTTCAAAGTCAGATGAAATCCCAAAGCCATTCTCATAAATAGTTCCTAACCAAGATGCGGCATCTGACCTTACAACCCTACCTTTTGATTGTAATGCTTTTATGTACCACAGAACTGCATTCTTTGTATCTTGATTAACACCTTCACCAAATAAGTATGCGGTGCCTAGCCTTCCATATGAGGCTTCATCCCTCAACTCTGCACCTAACTCATACCAATAAATAGCTGCTTCTTGTTTAAATGCACTATAATTTTCATTTCCATAAATGCCCCCCAAGAGCGAGAAAGCCGATACATAACCTCCGTTTGCCGCCATTAAGAGCCACTTAATGGCTTTTTCAATGTCTTTGTCTTGCCCCCAGCCATAAAGGTATATTGTCCCCAATTGATATTTTGCCCCTAAATGATTTTGTTTTGCTGCCATTAAGAAATACTTTAAAGCTTCTTCATCGTCGAGAACAATGTTGTTTCCAGCAAAATACTCGTTCGCTAAATAAAATTGAGCCTCTACATAACCTCCATTTGCCGCCATTAAGAGCCACTTAACTCCCTTTTCAAAGTCTTTGCCTTGTATACGGCCATCAAAGTATATTCTCCCCAACTGATACTGTGCCCTTAAATCATTTTGTTTTGCTGCCATAAGGTAATACTTTATAACTTGGTCATTGTCGGTATCAATATTTTTCCCAATAAAATACTCATTCGCTAATTGATGTTGTGCTTTCAAATAACCTAGATTTGCCGACTGTTTTAACCAATATATTCCGTCATGTCTTTTTGTTTTGTCTTTTAAATACAAAACCCCTAGTTGAAATTGAGATTCTAAATCTCCTCCGCTAGCTTTCTCTTTTATGGTTTGAACATCAATAACGTCAGGTTTGGCAATAATAGACAAGGTGAAACTTGATGAATGAACTTCATCTTGGGTGATATTGATGATGCTCGTTAGCTCTTGATAGTCTGCTTTAACAATTTTTAATTCATGCTTACCTAAAGGTACATACTTATGAAAAGGTGTGACTCCAGAAAATTGATTATCAATAAAAACTTTAGCCCCCTCTGGTGTAGATAATATTTTTGTATTTTTTATTGGATAAATTTTCTGTTGCGTTTTGTTATACAAGATATGAATAAAGTTATCATTTTCATCCTTATAATTAATTGATGCGATATAATTGCCCTTAAAAGAATATTTAGTGACTTTTTTATGATAATTTTGTTCTTCATTAATAACAGGTTCATTAAATTCATCAAAATATCCAGTTTCTATTTCTCTCCCTAAATCATCATATTTAATCTTAAACTTTGAAGCACCATCAATGTAAACTGGTTTTTCATCTTCACCCCATAAAGAATGTTCAATTAAATTTCCCCTACCATCGTATTTGTACTTATTCATAACGGAACCATCTTTCCCAGGAATTAAGGATCCATCACTCCCAAAAAATTTAACTTCAACTTTATGACCTCTAGAGTTATTCTTCACAGCTACTTTTGCAAAACCTTCATTGTTAAGCGTTGGCTTACCATCAACACCATAAAATGATAAAGAATTACTTTTACCAAACGCATCATATGTAACTTTCAAGAATGCTGATTGAAAATAATCCATTAGAGTTGGTTTGCTATGCTGATCAAAACAACGAACCTCTTCAATATCGTTATTTTCATTCCACGATGTTTTAGTAGTGGCACAGCCAAAAACATTTAGACTCAAGTCTCCTTGTGCGCTGTAACAATTTAAACCAGTGACATTGCCATTATCATCATATTCAAATGCCCCTTTATGGCACTTATAACTCCCATAAGTTGGTTGCTCTTTTTCATCAAAAAGAGTCAAGTCTGCAATACGACCATTTTCATCATGGGTCATTTTTTGTATTGCGACCCCGTATTCTCTAGCTACGTAATTTCCACTAATATTGGTAAAGTAGAGCTTTGTAATACTCCCATCTAAATTTACTTCGTAATGTGTTCTAACGACACCTCCTTCATAATCATTTTTTATCTCACTATCAAAAAAGCCCAGAATTGTTAAATTCCCCCATTCATCATAAGTAAAGTTATTATATTTCACTCTTTTATTTTTATATATCTCTTTTATTTCAACAGGTTGACCAAGTAAACTGTAAATGTATTCTGTTTTGTAATTACCCCATAAATCTCCATTTTTGTCTAATAAAAATGAAGTGTTGTTTAAGCCATTAACATCATAGGAATATGAAATTCCATAGTGTTCATTATTTAATGGTGTTGGTGTTCCATAAGGGTTCTGGTATTCACGCTTTAATAACCATCCTTCTGTAGTATAAGTTAACAAATGTTGTGAAATATCTGAATTTGTTTTGGTGTCTACAACAGTACCGAAATTGTTCATGGCCCAATATAGTTGGTTAGTTGATATTTGATTAAAATTTTTATTACCAAAACTTTTATTAAACGATGCCATAGCTTGATTGTTTTCATTAAACTGAAAATTTATCGTTTCTACTTCTTTAATGATGTCACTTTTAACGGTGACTGATTGAACTCTTCCTTGTTCGGTATATTGATATTCCCATAAGGCATTTTTTTCTCTACTCTCATCTTTTGTTAATGTACCTGCGCTATTAACATGACTTAAGCGTTTTAATACTCCACCTTGATACTCCATTTTATAGCTAAATGTCCGATGACTAACTTGCTCATCCGTTAGCTCATTAATACCAAAAGGCACACTCCACCTTTCTCCAACAGCTGAATAGTAATAGGTTTTAATCCTATGTTTATCCCATTGATAAATACCTATAATGAGCAGTGGAAGAATAATAAACACAAAAAACACGCTAAGTTGTTTTTTACTTTTTTGTTTTAATGAGGTACTTAAGTATTCATTCAGTTTTGAGTCACGAATAAGGTTTAACTTAAGGTAAGCTTTACCTTCTTTTAGTATCTGCTTATCTTTTAATAAATAGTCTTTATTGTTTGCTGTTGCTTGTTGCCAGCGCGTAAATTGACCATCAATACCATAGCGCCATAGAAGATATTCTTTAGAGTCTATAATCCATTTTTTTAAAGCATCCCAATGGGTAAACAAACTGTCATGGGCAAGCTTTACTGCTGAGCTGTCCGCATCTGCTGCTACACTTACAATTAAGTTCGCATCTATAAAACCTTTAACAAGGCTATAAAGTGGTTTGTTAGAGACAATATCAGCTAACTCAACACATCTTGCAAAAGGTAGTCCTTCAGGGTTCACCCCAACAAAATAATCAAAGAAGGTTGATGTTGTTTTTTCTGATGCCTCACTTTCTTGTAAAACCGTAGAAGCACGATAAGCAATAGCCCCTGTTAATCCACCTAGTGCTTGATAATGGTTATGTTGTAATACTGTTGTGTTTGTCTTTTCCTCTGTAACTTTGCTATAAAGCTGCTCAAGTAAAAAGCTCACCATCGGCAATGCATACGGAGTTTTGATGGCTTCTTCGATGATAATGGTATCTAGTGCTTCATTATTTTCACCTTCCGGCTCAAAGGTAATCCCTGAAAACAACGCTTGCTCATGAACAATGGCTTCCCACTCTTGTGAGGTTAATTGTGAAGCAACATTAGAGATAATCGGCGAGCGAAGCGCTTGGTTATCTAATAAGCGGCCTAAGTATTCATTTCGAATGGCTAAAACAATATTTAATGGAGGGAGCGCTTTGGCTAAACCATCAATGATGCTTAATTCACTGCCAATACTTTCAATATCTTTTTCGCTTTGACTAAAGACTTCCTCGTATTGGTCTAAATACAATAAACACTGTTTAGTATCAGAGGTTACTAAAGAAGATAAAGACGTTATCCCTTCTTCAATGGAGTGATTAAGCATTGAGACTAGCTCATCAATATTTTGGTCTTTAATATCCCAAGCAATCAATAATTGTTCGAGAATAAAGCGTAAAACACCCTGGCCTTCTTTTAAAGAATTAGGTGTGCAATACGCCCAATGTAGCTCATCATGCTCTTGCTCTAGTTTGGGAATTAACCCCGCTTTGATTAAGGAAGATTTGCCCGTGCCACTAGCACCAGAAACAATTAACAAACCACTGTTTTGTTTTATATCACTGTATAAGCGTTCAACGTCTTTATCTCGACCAAAAAAACGTACACTGTCTTCATAGTCAAAGCTTTTTAGGCCTTTAAATGGGTGCCAGCGCCCTAGCGGGTCACCATCGTAAGCGTCACCTAATAACTGACCTAATGTGTACTGTAATCGCTGAGAAGGAATGAGGACTCCGCCAAGATCCTCCAAACGTTTTCGAAGCGCATCAGGAATGTCTTTATCGTTATCTTGAGGATAGCAGAGATAAAAGGATGAAATAGAGTCTTGGTTTTGCTCTACATATTTACACGTCGATTCAAGCTTCTCAACGATATGTCCGATAGGTTTGATTTGACCAGAAGTTAAGATTTCACCTGTAGCAAATACGGGATAAGTAAAATAGCTGCTTTTTTGTAAGTTTATTCGCCACCAGGCATCAAAACAGGCTAACGCATAGCCTAAACCACTACTTGAACTGCCTTGGGTGAAATTATAAGTTTCGTTATTACAAGCAAGTAAATTAACACTTGCGCGAAAACGATGTCGCTGGTCTAGCTTGTTAAAAGAAACATAAGCAGCTGTAGCTGAGGCTGTTAAATAAGCTTGCTGCTCTCCAAATGATTGAGTCGTTAATGCTTGTTTGAGCTTGAGGTTTAAAACACCTTCAACATTTGAGTCACCGACTCGGCTTTCTTGTACTCTAACATCAACGTTTAGAATAGTTTCTGTGCTGGTTAATATATAGAGCATTGTTAACTTCCGTATTGTGTCATTAAATTTTTTCAATAAAGGTAACATTACCAATAAAGAAAGAACGACTAAACCATTAAAGCGGATGAAAGGCGTTAATTCATTCTATTTGTTGAATAAAGTCAACCGCCCCTACATACTCATAATCAAATACCACCCGAAATTTTGTGTGATTGCCACTGTGCTTCCAGCACTTTCGCTTCTGCAACTTGTTCTGCTGATATTTTTTCTTCAAGCATATATCTAAGGATAGCGCCTTCATCACATCCGTTTATAGCTGATGCATTAAATAATGAGTATGCGAGAGGGTAATTCTGGTTAACCCCATCCGCCTTCATATAATTCACCGAGAGAACATTGAGCTTCAGTACTCCCTTGTTTTGCTGCTTTTTTGTACCACTCAACAGCCTTGAAAAGGTCTTCCGCAAGATTGACACCATACGAATACTGGTTACCAAGCTCCACTTGCGCGGACACATAACCTTGCTCTGCTGCTTTCCTACACCATTTTATCGCCTGTTTATGATCTTTGTGTACTCCACGACCATAATTGTAAACATACGAAAGCTTATACTGGGCTTGCACATGCCCTTTTTCCGCCGCTTTTTCTGTCCAGTTTGCAGATTTTTGTTGATAGTTTTCATTTATATAACAGTGATTATCGTAAAGCTCTCCAAGTAAATACTGCGCTTCAGCAAGTCCCAGTTCTGCGGCTTTGATATACCAATCTATAGCTTTTTCTATGTCTTTCAAAACACCCACGCCATTTTCATACAATATAGCTATGGTCATTTGTGCTTCAGATTGTGTTTCAAAATTTCCGTTCATTGCAATAGATTCAACCAGCAAAAAAAACTCCCTCCATCCTGCTTCGGAAGCCTCTTCTGGCATTCGGTCAAAAGCGTCTGTGATTATCGATTTGGTCATTTTTCATTCTCTGTCAAAGCTTTGTTCAATCTGAATCAGGCTAATTTTTCTAAGACCCCCTCCATTAGACTTTTGAAGCCAATAAGTAGATTTTTCGGCAACCTTCTTGGTACCTATACCGATAAAATACAAGTTGCTCAAATAACTTTGGGCGTTAACGTCTCCTTGAACGGCCGCCTTTTGATACCAGTGAAAAGCTTGTGTTAAATCTTTTTCAACACCTTCGCCAAATTCATACATTCGACCTAGATTTAATTGTCCACGAACACTTCCTTGCTCGGCCGCCTTTTCATTCCACTGAAAAGCTTGTAATAAATCTTTTTCAACACCTTCGCCCAATCCATACATTTGACCTAGTTCAAATTGTCCATAAGCACTCCCTTGCTCGGCCGCCTTTTGATACCGCTGAAAAGCCTGTATTGAATCTTTTTCAACACCTGCGCCAAATCTATACATGTATCCTAACAATCCTTGCGCAGAAAAGTTTCCTTGCTCGGCTGCCTTTTGATACCAATGAAAAGCTTGGGTTAAATCTTGTTCTACGCCTTCGCCAACTTGGTACATGCTTCCTAGTGCTACTTGTCCACCATCATTCCCTTGCACTGCTGCGTTTTGATACCACTGAAAAGCTTGTGTTAAGTCTTTTTCAACACCTTTGCCGAATTCATACATTCGACCTAGGTTAAATTGCCCAAAATCATCCCCTTGATCTGCTGCTTTTTGATACCACTGAAAAGCTTGTGTTAAGTCTTTTTCAACACCTTCGCCAAATTCATACATTCCACCTAATGAATACTGGGCATCGGCATTCCCTTTTTCAGCGAGTTTTTTGCACAGAGTAAACGTTTTTGTGGTACCAACATTGGGGTTAGATAAGTTGCATTGCATCCTTGAGTGATTAAGTTTGTCTTCGCTCATACTTTTGCTATTACAACCAATCAAGAAGTGAAGTAAAGATAATGTCATTAAGATAAGGAAAAACGTCTTATTCATAATCCTATATTCCTGGTTTTACTATTGCTAAATTAGTTTGTGCCACATGATTTAGACGATTGGCAATGGCGGTGTCTTTAATCCAGCCTATACTAATATCGGTTCTAGTTTTAAATGCAATTTAGACTCCTGGAGATTAAGACCAAACTTGGTAATTAAACTATCAATATCAGCTTCAAAAATCTTATTTCCGCTATCAATAGACTGCTTAAGTAGCTCCAATTTCGTACTCAGAATTGGAGCATAGTCAGATACTTCACAGTCGAATGCTTCTGTTGCATAAACTTCAGCCCAACCATCCAGTGAAATCATTATTCTCCACCATTCAACTTCATTATCATATGCATTGATGGATTTGTTTACATTATTTACTGTTGCTTCAGTTTTTTCTAAATTAGTCATTTCATTGTCGCCTTTTACATTGATAAACTTCCATTAGTTTTAATAATAAAAAATTCATTGTCACCTATAAAAACTTAGTGTATTTTGTTAGGTTATTACAAGTGTCTAATGCCAAATCACCTGTCCTCTTTGCCAAATTACATCTCCATTTTTTTTGAAGCCTAACACTTTATAACCGGTAGATTTTTTATCATTATTTAACCAAACAACCTGCCCTAATTCAGGGTCAGGACAAGCAGCTTCCATCCTTTCAACCCAGCTATTTAAATCCCCTTTTCTTCCTAATGGTTTAGCAATCCAAGCGTCTTTCTTTGAAATTTCATTTTGATAGTTATACATAATAAGCTCTCTTTATATTGTTTAACTTAAGTCTTATTACCTAAGTTTGTGTCTTCATAAAGAGAAACGATCTATTAAGAGTAAAATTAACAATTTATTTTAAATTAATTGTTATGATTTTATAAAACCACTTTAATCCTTTGAAAATAAATGAATTAACTGCCAAGGGATAATACTGAATAATCCATCTTTTCATCTACTAGAGTATTATCATAGGTAGATTCAACCAACCAACGAGCCTGTTCTAAGCCAAAATCACTATCAATAACTTCAATTTCTTTTAATTTATATTCACCAACGATATGCTTAATGACGCGAATGATCTCTGAGTCATGGTGATTATTAACATTCTTAGTGAATATTTTTACTTTCTGATTAAATAAAACTTCAAGCCTGTTGTTTAAAACATTCTTCTCTTGTTCAAAAGCTGCACTGTGTAATTCAGATTTTTCTTTTTTTACTAACCAAATAAATAAAATTTCACTAATATTATGGTTAACTGAGCTTTCTAATATGTAAGCATACGTATCTATTAGATCATTAAAATTCTCATCTGTTATCACTCCAAACAAAACGCGTTTATCACGATTAATAATGGAAGAAATTGGTTTCTTTTTGACTTTTATAGGTAAAGAAGTATCCTGTTTTTCATAATACACAACAGGCTCTACTTGATTACTCTGATGAAGAGTGAATGAGTCATCATTTATTTGAATGTAATTAGCTAAAAATGTTTTTGATGTTGGTTTAGTAAAAATGAATCCTGCATTTTTCCTATTGTCACCAAATAGTGCCGACTTATTAAATATTTCATGTATTTGTTCCATACTTGCAATATTGACTTCATTGTCATCAATTCCATCTTTTAATGCATGATATGACTTAACAAAAGTATCTAAAGAGTTTTCAGGTAAAGATATCGGATGTAAACCTCTCTGCTCGTCTAGGTCATTTTTGTCATAAATAATTTTATAAGCATTCATTTCCATTTTATAAAATTCATACTGAATGTTTTGTATTGGGTATACATAATCAATTTGATCTACAAATAACGATTGAAAAAACTGCTTCCAAAAGAATATTTCCTCATTATATTCTTCATTTAATTGCTTTAACTTACTCTCTGTTGAGTCATGATTATCTTCAGTTAAGTCGAAGTTGTTGTTTATCGCTAAGTAATAACCAAGAATAATTGGAAAATCAGGTTCAAATTTAAATGGAACATTTAAGACGGCAGAATCAACACCTTGAAAACTGTCAGGGTCAAAATTCTTTAACCAGTTTTTATGCTCCCCTAATTGCATTTCGTTTAGCCCCTCGTTCAATAAGTTATCAACAAGAAACTTCCCCCACCATATCCACTGGTAAAAAGATGTTGATGAAAAGCTTTTATTCTTTATTGATACAATTTCTTCAGGAAGTTTTTTATAGTTTAAAACTGAACATATTAATTTATATTGAAATTTAGATAAATTTTCAAAAGCGTTTAAATAAGTCATATACTTTGTTGCCAAGCATGACTCGCCATCCCGACTCTTTATAGCAACATGAAACAACTTAATAAAAGCTCGTCTAATGGCTGTAAAACTATTAATTTTATCGCTTAACTCTATGTTATTTATATGGGTTGTACTTTGTGGCCCTGATGAATTTTGAGCTATATCTCTAACTTTTCGCTTTTTAAGTAAAAGTAAGCCCAAAGGTAAATGGTAGTAGTTTATAAATAAATTTTTATCTGCTTCAGCAATTTCAAATTTATGAACTCCTGATATAAATATTTTTACATTATCATTGCTAAAATGAAGATATTGTTCATCTATCATCAAGGCAACACTATAAGCTCCCTGCGCTCTTTTTATACTTAATCGCGTAGGTGATATCCATAACATTTTTTTGAAAATCAATAACTCTATTTCCTCAAGGGATAAATAAATTTTTGTCATCTTCAATTCCTTAAAATATATCATCTATTGTAAAATCATTATCACTTGTCTCAACATCTATCTTTTGTAATTCATTAATAGTTTCTGAGTTGCGAATAATATATAAATTAGTATTCGTTCTAGTTAACGAAACATAGATAATATCTTCTAAGACCCCCTGTTTTCTGAGTGCTTTTATGTTTCTGTCTTCTTCATTAAACCCAAACAAAATAACATGTTCAAACTCCAACCCCTTAGCGCTATGGCTGGTAACTAACAAAGGTAACTCTGTGCTAAAATCATGTTTTCTTAATGATTTGTTATCTCTAAAATATGCAGATTCAATATTTAAACTTTGAAGCTCGTTTTGTAAGTCCTTTAGATGTTCATGGTTATGGGATATAACACCTATTCGCCCATGTTGATGCTTTAAAGACGTAATAATATCTGCAATTGTTTTAACTTCATCTTTACTATCTACATCTAGTAATTGAACGTCATTTTGCTCAATTCTACTCACCTTATCTTCAAGTGTTTCTTTACTTTTTGAGAATAGCTGAGCCGTTTTTGCAATGTTTTTATGGAATCTAAAAATATCTGTTAACTCTTCAGTCACCCCACCTTGTACAACGTCAGGTTTAGTTAGATCTGTTTTATAAATACCTTGATTAAAGTCCCCTAAAGACGTAATTCTCTTGCTTATCTTTTTAACGAGTTCCCATTCCTCTTTTCTCAAATCTTGTACTTCATCGACTACTGTAATATCAAAATTTTGCGTTAAATCTTTAGCTAATAAGGATTTTAAAAGACTTGAATATTTTTCTTCGTAATTATTGCCTGTAGGAACAATATTATTCACCCTTGCTAATTGCCAAAAGTACATGTCTTTAGTTGCAATAATAATATTATCGGTTAAATCCATTTCTTCTAAGGCACTACTAAGGTATCCGTATAAACTATGGTTATATATAAGTAACAATGGTTTGATCGCTTTGCTTCTCACCATATCTTTTAGGGTATATAAACTGATCAGCGTTTTTCCTGAGCCAGGAGGTCCTTCAACGAATAAGTTTTTATCTTCACGGGATACTTTACGAATGATCAATTTTTGATCGTCTGATAATTTGTTATAAGGTACTAAGAACATAATTATTCCTCCATCTCTTCGGCTTTAACATGCAAATAACTATTTTCATCTTCTATATGTTTAGTAGAGCTTGGTGTGACATAAGAAAATGCCTCTCCTGCAATTTTAAATACTTTGGGTAATAGGCATTGTTTATCAAATGATGAAAATATATATGGCGTGGATTTATATTCTCCTACTATATTTTTTGCTTCCGTTTTGCTGTGCTCTATCAAGGTTCTTGAAACTTTATTTACGTCATATTTAAGTAAAAATATTTTTAACATTACCGTTGTATCACTTTTAACATCTTCAACTTGTTTATCTAAAAACTCTAAAGCTTTGATGCTTGATTCTCGCTCTAGTATTAATGAAAAGTTATAAATATATGAAGGTTCAGTAGGTGATATTTCTATTGCTTTCTTTAAGCCATTTCTAGCCATAGTATCTCTGCCTAACCCTGAGTTCCCACAGTAGATCATGTTCCAAACAGAAGAATCTTGGTCATCAAAACGCCTTATATATTCTTCAGCGGTTTCCACCATGCCAATATAGTTATCTACAACTGAATGTTTCCATATCAACTGTCTAAGCGACTGTCTTTCTTTATTTTTATCTCCTTCCTGTTTAGATTTATTGATCTTTAATTTTAATTCGCTTATATCAAGTTGTTCCTGTCCAACCATGCCAATGCTATATGGATTATCAATTTGAGCTGAATCTATAAACTCATCATCAATATATATTGCTATATCAAAAAGTTTATCTTGGCTAATAGATGCTTTTATTTGTACTTCAGCGTTTTTTGGGAAACTTTTTTTAAGCTCACAACGAATTTCTCCGATAGGAAAATCAATCCCATTTATACAAACAGGAACAACTATGCTTTTTTGTGTTTCTGATTGAATTACAAAATTAGGAAGTTGAACATCAACAGGTAGAAGTTGGCTTTTTTCTATAATCGGATGAAACTCGTCTCCTTTAATGCGAATACCTATAGAGTCACTTGTAATAGGATTAATTAAAGAAACGCCTCGTGCATGATAAAAATAAGAATAAATTGCAGCACCTTCTGCAACCAATTTGTCAGGTTCATTTGTTAATAACGCTTCTGCATTGATTAATTTTTCGCAAACGTATGACTTTAATAACGGATTAAAGCTACTACCTCCCACGTATAGTACGTATCGGATATCATCAAGTGTAAGATCTGATTTTTCAATAACATCAGTTATCGATTGACTAATTGGTGTTAAACTTTTGTCACAAAGACCAAAGCTATACTTTTTACCCGTGAATATATGACTAAAAATACTATCAAACTCTTCACCGTCAATTTCAACATCATCTAAACAATATGTTGCATCATCGTAACTCACATCACAGTTAGTTAATTGATACTTGATGTTACTTAACTCAAGCGTTCTAACATCTTCATCAACGGCTTTTAAACTTAACTTTTCACAAATACCTTTTTTGATTTTTTCTGCTATAACAGTTAGTTGTGGAAGTATTTTTGTCTGGATATTATTTATAGTAATATTTTTGAATATAGCATTGGATTCTTGTAGTTTTGGAAACAAAAATTGTTCCGCGATGAGCAAGTCTAAATCATTACCACCTAAATCGTTGTAGCGAGAAATGGCTTTATTGCCAATACAAATCCCTGTTTCCTTATTAAAACTCACATTAAGTATAGATAGATCTAATGTTCCACCACCAAAATCTAAAACAAGAATGTTTTTGTTAGTTACATCTTTTGCCCACGACTGTTTTGAGGTTTCGCTTAGTCGATTAAAATATCCAAGAAACGCTGCGTTTGGCTCATCAATTAGCATTCTGTTAGATAACTCTATTCCAGCATCTTTAGCCGCTTTAATCGTATCTCTACGTTGATTAACCTGAAATGATGCAGGGACAGTAATTACTGTGTTTTTTAAGGTTTCATCTTTTGATTTTAAGTGCATAGCCTGCATATATTTCATAATTAGGCTTGCTACTTTGTAGGGCATGTTTAATCGTTGATCAATAGCATCTGGGTACATAGGAGTTACGTCTACTCCCATTTCTACTTTCCACTGATAAAATATGTTTTCTCTATAGTTAAACTCAGGATGACCTTTTAGGTGATATAAGTTATTGCCAACATATATTTTGTTATCAACCATTGAAACAATTGATGCGACCTTTTCATCTTCAATAGATGTGTCATACGGAAAGGGGGATTCTTGTTTGATTTTTACAAAATTAACGGGGATTTTATTGCTTGATTCAAAATCAACATCTTTAAAGTCTACTTTAGCTAAAAGACTAAATGTAGTGCCTAAATCAATACCATAGCAATAATCATTATCTGATATGGCTTCTTCTCTTTTTGATATTGGATATATTTTCATTTTTTATCTCGTTTATTTACTGGTTATGTAAACAAACGAGCTGAGGACTACAGAATTAACAAAAATATTAATATTTTTAAACTTGAAGGTGTAACCTGAATCAGAAAAAGTATAATGGGCTATTTTATTTTTATTAATCTAAAATGAGTAGTTTATATCCTTTAGTGAACATTGCTCTAATATGGAGCCGCTTTGAGTGAGAGGAAGTGTGTATAGTTAACTGAATTCGTTCAACATAAAAACTTTAATTGGCTAATACTTGCTTGTAAAAAGTGAGTTGGTACAGTATGGTTTAGGTTCACTTAACATGACAATTCTAGGGAGTAGATAATGTTAAAAAACTTAATACTAATAGCATTATCCGTAGCGTTTCCTCCATTATTTTTATTTTCTGTACCCTACCTAATCTACCGTTTCTTTACGTTCGAGTCGCGAAGAAAAAAATATTTCAATGACGCGATAATTTGGCGAACTGGTGGTGCATTTAGAACAGGTGATATAAATATAGATAAATCCGTAAGTCTGTACAAAAAAGCCAGCTCAATGGGGCATTCTGAAGCAGCCTTTCATTTAGGAGAGATGTATAACGATGGTGTGAGTCACGTAAATTATTCAGGCTACCTGCTAGAACCCAATCCAAATTTAGCGGAAAAGTATTTTAAACGTTGCCAAGATTTATCCCTTTCAACTTTCAGCCAATTACTTGCTAAAAGAGAACAAATGATTAATGAAATAGAGTCAAAATACAACTTCAGTTAGTAATCATCAAAGGCAACGATTCGAGCGCTACACATAATTACTGTTCAAAATTAATTAAAAGGATATTAAATGAAAATAGTTGAAACAATTCATGACCTGACGATCGAGGCTGGGATGATAACACTTTCTGAAAGAAAGAGTCGCATGGATATTTACAATGCCCATGAGTATTCGTGCGTGTGCGGCTTAAGACATCAATTTCACAACAATTTGGTGGTTGCAAACTATGGGAGTTCCGGTGCTAATGTAAAAATGATTGTCATGTGTCCCCAAGAGCAAGGAGGAACATTGATTGAATCTAAGATGAAATGGATGGTGAAATTTGATAAATTTATTTCACTTGCAGGGTGGAATGCTTAGTGCTGCGTAATAATATGATGTTGATCGGTTATTAGGTGATAAGCTTCGATGTTTTAGAGTTACCAATGTTAATATGCACTTAGCCTATAATCTAGTAATGTGATTACAAGAGAGATTGTCGGTTCAATTACCCTGCGACTTTCTCGTAAAGAGCGTATCATCCATGAGTCAAACTGGCTATTTTTCACTCGATTGGTACTCCCCCGAAAAACAACTTAAAAGTCATCACCTAGACTGTAAATTAAATTAGATAGTGATGAATGTAATTTAATAGGTAATAAAGCATGGCAAAAATACTTGGTCGTCTAATTGGTTGGATAATAAATATTATATCTATCCCATTTGTTTTAGCATTTCTAATACTTTCTCTACCCTTTCAATTCTTAAAGGCAAAGAAGAGGATAAACGCAAGTAAGTTATTCTCTATGGAAGAAAAATCTCTTCTTGCAAAATCACAACGTGTTATCAATATGAATGAAACTGCTTTAATAAAACCTGACGGGGAAATCCTGGCAGTAGCAGAACTTATTGAAGAGTCACGAATAGAGTACCAATTAATGAAAGGTGCAAAAAATATCGATACATCTTTTATAGAGTTATTAATGCCTAGAGTGAACATCCTCCAGATAAATATTACCGATTGGGAAAATGTTAATAACTATTTTGAATTTAAATGAGCGTTTTAGCTCAATATTTAACTCACTTTAAAAATAGTCGAATTAAATTTGGGATATAAAAGATTAAAAATCGCACTGATGCAAAAATAAAAGCGATAATATAACTTATTATAAGGAAGCTTTTATTCCAAATAAAATCAATAGGTGGTGCAATGTTTTTATAGAAAAAATTAAACACTTTAAACTTGTTACCGTATTTCCCTTCTAATTTAGCTTTCGCTTTTAATGCATCCAAGAAATATGCACTATCGCCTATGCGATAATGCTTAATTGTTGCCAATAATAAATTGAGACCGTGCAAATTACCGTACCAAATAATACTACCTAACAGTTGAACGACTTCATTGCCATATTCGGGAGTTTGGTATTTTTTGTCACTCATGTAAATTTGCGACAACATGACTTTAGCTGTTTGTTCATGCTTATCATCATCGATAAGCTTTCTAAGTATGAGTTCAGCTTCCTCTGAATCCCTTTTTACGTACCATTCGTGCGAAACTAACAAGCTAGCTTTCAAAAGCTTACAGGCATAATTATTTTCCAGAATCCCTTCTTCTAAGACTTGAAGCCCAAGTGAAGGATTAAAAAACTCGCTTTCCTTACTTAATAGAAACTGTAAATATACGGAAAATATTACTTTATTCCCCTTTTGATATTCCTCAGCGCTCTGTTCAAATAATAGTGGTAAATAATCTAAATGATTCTGCGATTCATTTATTACATTCTTTTGTATCGTATAAACAGACGCCAGTTCAACATTTTCAAAAGACTTAGTTTTCTCCAAAACAATCCAAGCGTCATCATAGTTTTTGTTAGCTCTAAGAAGATCAGCATATAAAATCGCACCTTGTGCATTTTCTTTTTCATATAAAGCCTTAGCAAGTGATAGTACATGAGGTATAGCAACTGGGAGTGATTCATATATGCCCGGCAGCATATATGCCTTTGCTAATAGCAAAGTAGCCTCATCAGAGTTGGCTTGAGAAAGCTTTCTTAATGATTCTAATGCCTTATTTTTTGGAATGTATTGCACATATTCACAGTAATTTAAAAATGCTTTAATCGCAGATGCTTTTGGGTGGTTTGCTAACTTTTCACTATCAAGTTTTTTATATGCAACTTCATAGTTACGCTTATCCAATAAAGCTTTTACCTCAACAAATGTGTCATCTATACTATTTTTCATTTTCTCTCTCAGAGTTTACTTTCCATTTTTTAGCCAGTTTCCGTAGTAATAAAATGGGAAATGTAATTGTAATAAATACTGTATTAACATCAAGATAAATTACCTTAGCCACGACAAGAAGATCAAATACGAATAAGTTGCCTTTGTTTTTTACTGTTATTTTATCTCGCATAAAAAAACCACCATGCACACGCCAAATAAACGAACCTTACTGTTGTTTTAATTAAAAAATGTCTTTGAGATAGGTATACATAAAGTTTTAAATCTTCATTTGAAATAACATTGGTTTCGATAAGTTTTTCTCCTGCAATTATGTCAGAAAGGCTCAAATAATTATTGTTCATACTATAGGTAGAACCAAGAGCAAGTTCATTATCAACTTTTTTCTCTTGCTTATAAAAATCAGAATATTTTTCACGACTACTCTTAAATTTACTATTTTGTTCATCACTCATAAGGGAACTATCATCGAATGCCTTTTCTTTTTCAAAGAGCACTTTCCACTCTAAAAACGGAGCTTTTATTTTTTCAAACCAAGACTTATAACCACTACTACACCATCTTTGATAGAAAGGTGTTTCGTAAAGCAATTTTTGAGCATAAAATGCTCCACGGCTAGGGTTAAACTTCACTAAACCTAGTTTTAATACAGTTTCAAGTTCAAACGAATTTTCTTGCTCTAAAGAATGTCTCACACTTTCATCATAAAACTTCTCAAATAATTGGAACATTAATTCTTCATCTATTATTTTTGATTGAAGATTATCAATGATAAGCGTTGTATATATTCCTGGAAGTTTACCTAAACGATCGTAATGCTCAAAGCTGATTACTTTTGTTTGCTCAAAGCTTGCTACGTCATATAACTTCTTAAGGATGAAATTAGCTACATTAATAGAAACATCATATTGAGCAATATCATTAACAATTTGATGCGATAATCTAACTCCCCTTTGTTCCTCAAATTTATAACCAGCCCATTCCACTTGTTTTATTAAGATTTCTTCAATTTCTTTAAGGGAAAAATCATTTATAACAGAAATCTGAAAAGGGGTAATTGTTGAAATTTTTTCTTCAAAATATGCTGTATATTCACGACAGGAGAATGCAGCGACTTTAATGCCCAGTTTGCAAATATCATTTAATAAAAAAACAAATAGCTCTTTGTTAGCTTCATTATCTGTATCAAATACAAGATGAAAATCATCAATAATAATTAAATGATTATCTGTAGGTGAATTATATGCTTTCAAAGCTATATCGGTGATATTCCTAATATCGTCAATTTTGAGGCTTGACTCTGCATAAATGAGTGACTCTCTATCAAGACTCGAAATTTTATCATTTGCACTTCCAACAAATTGTATAATTTGAAAGTACACATCCAATAAGGTTTTGAAACTGGTTATTTTTAATACTTCCCATTCTTCTTTTTTGAATGCAGGTATAAGAGCAGCATCAATCAAAGATGTTTTACCAGAACCACGGCTAGCAAGATACAACAAAGGCTTCTTAGCATTGTTTACATGGATAACTATCTTATCTTTAGTTTTTTCTCGACCAAAAAATCGCACAGAATCATTAGCGGTATATGAATTTAAACCTTTAAAAGGCTCCCATCGACTATTTGGATTACCGTCATAATCATCTCCAATTAACTCTTCTAAAATAGTTTGAATGCATTTAGCACTAATTAACCGCCCCCCAATATTTTGAATACGTTCTTTAGTAGAAGATTGAATATCTCTATCATTTGCAAGGGGATAACAGACATAAAAGGGACTGACAACACTGTTTTTTTCTACATAATCACATAATGATTGAAGTTTTTCTTCGATAAACCCTATCTCAAAAACCTCTCCTGTATTACTGACTTCACCAGTAGCAAATATTGGGCAATTATTTACAACGTTCTTTTTTAGAATGTCCTGCCACCAACTAATAAAAAGAGCTAAAGAGTACCCTAAACCACTACTACTGCTACCGCCAGTAAAGTTGAAAGTATCACTATTTATAGCTTGTAAGTTAATATTACTTTTATACTTATGTTTCTTGTCAATAGGGTTTAATGCTGTGAATGAAGCTATTGCAGCAGAGTCTAAATATGTAGACTGCTCACCAAAAGACTCTGTTGTTAGTGTTTTTTTTAGTTTAAGACCAAGACTTGCATGAACAGCCTGCTCTGCTTCTCGTGTTACTTGTGCACGCACTATAATTTTTATAATAGTTTGTGTGCTCGTTAAGATATGCACCATCTATTCTATTACTTCAATATCTATAGATATTTTACCTTGAACAGGTGTACCATCAAGATCAATTAATTGTCCACTTCCTTCAGCCTCTTGACCTGTATCATCAATATATAACTCAGCAGTTAATAAAGGCTTATCGTTATTTGTGATAGTTAATTTTAGAGATTTTCCTTTATAAACATCAAAAGACGCACTCATTCTTTCTGAATCTGTAGGTGAAAGGTACAAATCTATTTCGTCTTTTGTACCGAATACACGACGTATATCAAGAATAAAGCCAACACCAGCAAAATTAATAGGTGGAGAAAACCAATCCGCCAATGATTTACCAGAAGCGGCGAGTAACTCTGTTTCAGCAAAGCTAATGATTGATGGTGTACTTTTAGGCTTGAAGGAAAGAACATTACTAGGAGTCACGTCACCTTCATTACTTAGCTTTTTCATACATGCATCTAATGTGGCTTGTATGTCGCTAGGTATAGTGTCTTTTAATTCATTTTTTACTTCTTCTAGCATGTTGTTCATCACTTCGTCTTCATGCATTGCTAAAATTTGTTTAGTAATATCTATTGGTTTCATGAACCGCCCTCAGTATTCTCTATTTGTTCGCGTAAAAATTCTATTTGCTCATTCGCATTATTCAACGTAACACCATGTGGCTGTGTACACATTGATACCTTTTCGACAAATCGCTTTAATTCTTGGGTTGGGTTACTTGACGAATAACCCAAATGCCCAGCTAATGCTTTTACAGGCATGTTGTAATAACTAAGTTGCCAAAAGGCAGCTTCAAAAAATGTTTTTCTATTCGCGTCATTTACATTCGAAACTAACGAGTTATAACATTGCTTAATCCAATGGTAAGCTTCTGTTACAAAAGTAACTTGTTCAGGCGTTTGAACCGGAGCCAAAGTTATTTCGCTTTCACAAACATCTTCTATCACACTATTCTGAATGTTTTCAGTCTTGTTACCTGATGATAATTTTTCTGCTTTTGTTAGCTTCCTATTGATACCTAGTATGCCTAACTGATCCATATAACAACTATGAACGGTCCGGTTTATATAGGAGAAAATCTGCTTTTTACTCACTTCAGAATCAAATGTATTATTTTCAAAAAAATTTTGTTTATGTAATTTTAAAAACACTTCTTGAATGACATCTTCTATAAAGTTTTCGCGATTAGCATCTTGTATTTTTTTGTATGCTGATTTTTTAATTAATAGTAAATAATGCGCGAGTTCATTGTTGCTTGTGGCCATGCGGTGCCTGTTGTTTTTATACAAATAGATGATTGTATTAATTTACAGGCTATTTACTCTAATGCCAAATAATTTGACCTCTTTGCCAAATGGTAGAGCCATTTTTTTTGAAGCCCAAAACTTTATAACCAATTGAGTTTTTATCATTTTCTAACCATACCACTTGCCCCTTTTTTGGGTTTGGACAAGCTCGCTCCATTCTTTCAATCCAACTACTTAAATTGCCTTTTCTACCTAATGGCTGTGGCACCCAGTTTTTTCTATTCGATTCAGTATTTTGATAACGCATAATTGTCTCTCTTTTAATAAATAACTTCAGTTTAATTACTTAAGTTTGTCTGTTCATAAAGAGAAACGTTATGTTGATAGCAAAGTTAACAATTAATTTAAAATTAATTGTTATCACAACCACAAGAGTGACAATTAAAACAATAGTTATGGTATTCACTCTCTTCATCATCGTCGTCTGTATTTACAACTTGATCACGAATAAACATATTATTGCCATAAAATCGATAAGCCGATTTCTGCCCTTTCTTAACTGGATGCTTCGGACTGAACCGATCACCCGTTTCGGTATTATTCGATCATTGAATTAACTGATCGGTCCGACCGAAACACGCATTAACTTGATAGCCTAATTCTTGCCATTTTTCATATGTATGTCATTTTGTTCTACCTCTATAAAGTTTGAGTTTTAAGATCAGAAGTTCAAACATCATGCGTAATGTAAAATTAACAATTTTTTTATTTTGTTAATTTTACGGCTGAAGTCATGTTTGTTTATATAGGAAGCATCTACATTTAAACAGAATAGGATAAGGTTATGCGACATAGATTTTCATACTTCTCTAATCATGCATTGCAACGAATTGAACAAAGAACGAGCTTAGAACCAAGTGAAATAGCGGATATAATAGATTTTGGATTAGCTGTTGATGCGGGAACAGAGTTTGTTTTTGAAAAAACACACTGGTTAATTTATAGCATCAAAGATGAATGCTATTTTTTTATTATCCAAGATAAGTTAACAGGTTTAGTGATCACCATTTTGCCAACTCAATATCATGATAACCTTGCTTGGTCAGTTAATAAGGAATATTTTGCACGAGCTAAAAGAAAAATAGAACAAAATAATATATCTGAGAAACAGCTAGAATTTTCAAAGCAATTTAATATAGAAGCAACTCAAAACATTAAAGTAAAAATTCGATGTTTAGATTTAAACAATGAAGCTAAAACCAAAACCATATTTAATTTACCAGCAATTGAATATGATTATAATTCTACCAACGTGCCAATTGATAATTCTCTTAAAAACAATATAAATCAACACTTAAGAAGAATCAAAATCAAGGAGTCAAGTGTTTTTGAAGTCTTACTTAGTTATAAAAAAAATGCCCCTCCACGAATACTAACCTGGTAAATGCATAATAATTGTTCTTTCACTGACACCAATTAAATCATCGCAGCGAAATTTTGTGTGCGAGGGATTTTAATCTCTCGTTGTTCAGTTATTAGTTTCCCAAGTAACATGTGCTTATTTAATTGTTGATTGGCGTAAAAACAAAGCTCTAACATATTAATAACAAAGATTATTCGAATTTCAACGTTGCAGTTCCAATAATTTACTTTCACCAGTATAGTAGGAGAAACAATTCAGGTAGTGCCTAAAACCCAGGGCGTATCATCACTCCAAAGTTAATTTATTCGATTCAATATTTATTAAAAGGGAAATTTATGAGCATATTTCGACCATTACTAGAAGGTTTCAAGTCACTATCAAAAGCAACTAAAAACTATTATTCCGCTTGGTCTACACTAGGTCATGCATTCAAACTAAAAGCAGAAGCAGAACTATTGGACGCTGTGAGTAAAAAAATGAAAATTGATGAAGAATATTCACAGTTATCAGATAAAGAAGTTGAGCAAGCTAAAGAAGTTATAGATGCTCTAAGTGATAAATTAAAGAATGAAAGGCATCAAATTATGACCCTGTAACAATATCTGTGTAAGTACCAATGTTAAATATAGTCTGCTATACGGTCTTCGAATTCAATCATAAAACGATTCAAGGCCGACTTCCAATTTCTTATTGGCATAGTCCATTTTTTCGATGCTTGAGTAATCGCTAAGTAAATAACTTTCTTAGCTGAATCATCGTTGGGAAATACCTTCCTGTTCTTAACCGCTTTTCTTATCACGCTGTTTAATGACTCTATAGCATTCGTGGTATATATCGCTTTGCGGATATCGTTAGGGTAAATAAAAAGAGTGTTCAGGTTATCCCAATGACGTCGCCAGGAGGCTGATATGCTGGGATATTTATCATCCCAACGCGCTGAGAATGCATCTAAAGCTTTCAAGGCTTGCTCTTCATTAATCGCTTGGTAAATCGTTTTTAGGTCTTTGGTTACCGCCTTATAATCGTTATAAGGGACGAATTTCAGTGAATTTCTTACCATATGAACGATACATAGCTGTATTTGGGTATTTTCAAATGCGGTATTAATGGCATCAGGAAAACCTTTTAAGCCATCAACACAAGCAATAAGGATGTCTTGAACGCCTCTGTTTTTCAATTCAGTGAGTACGTTAAGCCAGAATTTAGCCCCTTCATTTTCAGAGAACCACATCCCCAATAAATCTTTCTGGCCTGTGACATCTACGCCTAGCGCCTAATAAACCGCTTTATTGATAACCTTATTGTCCTCTCTGATTTTTAAGCGAATACAGTCCATATAAACGATTGGATAAACAGGCTCTAACGGCCTTGTTTGCCATTCATCAACTTTTTCTATTACCGCATTGGTCACACGAGAAATTAAGGTAGGAGAGACTTCTGCACCATAGAATTCATCAAATGAATCGACAATATCACGTGTCGTCATCCCTTTACCGTAGAGATATAATATCTTGTCGTCCATTGAGGTAAAGCGGGTTTGGTTTTTCTTTACAAGGAGTGGTTCAAAACTGCCATCGCGGTCACGCGGTGTGTTTAGCTCAAATTCACCGTCTTCGGTCTTCACTTTTTTAGCGCTAAAGCCGTTGCGGTTATTGGGGGTATCAGCTTTTTCATGTTTAGCGTAACCAAGGTGGTCGT
>JBAROR010000031.1:0-106776 GCA_049642265.1 Cognaticolwellia sp.
GGCCGTTACGGTTAAGCACAAACTGACGATAAACAGAGGATTTTACCGTGGATAATTTAAATATTGGTCGTCATATTTCCGGCCAATTTAATGAAGACCTAGAGCGCATTATTAATCATGTTATGCACATGGGGGGGTTGGTTGAAAAGCAATTAACCGAGGCATTAACATCAGTTTGTGATGCGGATGAAGCGTTAGCCAAAAAAGTATTAAGTAACGACTATCTTATTAATAACGCTGAAGTCAGCATTGATGATGAGTGTACGCGCATCATTGCAAAACGTCAGCCGGCGGCAGGCGATTTACGTTTAGTGATGGCGATTGTAAAAACTATTACTGATTTAGAACGTATTGGAGATGAAGCAGGAAAAATTGCTAATGTAACCTTAGAGAGCTTATCGGGCGAGCATAAAGATTTGCTGTCGAATCTTGATAATTTAGGTCGCCACGTTTTAACCTTTTTGCAAGCAACGTTAGATGCCTTTACCCGCATGGATTTTGATGCCGCAGTGAAAGTACATAAAAGCGATGATAAAATTGATCGTGAATACGAAGCACTCATGCGGCAATTAATGACTTATATGATGGAAGATCCACGCTCAATACCACAAGTAATGAGTGTTATTTGGTCAGCGCGAGCGTTAGAACGTATTGGTGATCGTTGTCAAAACATTTGTGAATATATTATTTATTTTGTCAAAGGTAAATCCGTTCGTCACACCACACCTGAAGATTTAGAATCCCTATCTTAAAAACTACTGATTTTATGATATGAGTATTTGCCAAATTAAACTATAGTTTGGCAAATACTGTATATACTTTTAAGTGAACTCATAATAACTAATCGATCTATAAACAGCCGCTATCTTGTTATAAAGCCTTTGAAATAACTTTCAAATGCTTTAATATCCGCGGCGAATAACAAATAAAGAGCTTTAGCTCCTGGAAATTAATTATGGCCAGAAATTCAATTATTGGCATATTTGCAAAATCGCCAATTAAACCCTTAGAAAAACACATTCGAATTGTGCATAAATGTTGCAGTCAACTTGTGCCTTTCTTCGCAGCTGTGACTGAAGAAGATTGGAGTAGTGCAGGTAAAATTCGTAAAAAAATATCTAAATTAGAATGTGATGCAGATGACCTTAAGCGTCAAATTCGTTTAGAGCTTCCTGGCGGCTTATTTATGCCGGTTGATCGTGCCGATTTATTAGAGCTATTATCTCAACAAGATAAAATTGCCAACCGTGCAAAAGATATCGCCGGACGTATATTTGGTCGTAAATTAACTATTCCTGCTGAATTACAAGAACCATTTATTGCTTATGTGGCACGTAGTATTGATGCTGCAGAAAAAGCTGCCGATGCAATTAATGAACTTGATGACTTGTTAGAAACTGGATTTCGTGGTCGAGAAGTTGCTCTAGTAACTAAAATGATCAGTCAGCTTGATGAAATTGAAGATGACACAGACGGTATGCAAGTTAAATTACGTAAAGATCTTCTAAATATTGAAAAAGATTTAAATTGCGTAGATGTGATGTTTTTGTATCAAATCATCGATTGGGTTGGCGACTTAGCTGATCTTGCCGAACGTGTTGGCGCACGTTTAGAAATTCTTCTGGCTAGAAAATAAGGCTAATTCATGGATATTTTACTCTCAAATGGCTCAACGTTAGTCATGATCGCTGCTGCCGTAGGTTTTTTCATGGCATGGGGCATAGGTGCTAACGACGTTGCAAACGCAATGGGCACATCGGTTGGTTCGAAAGCACTAACTATCAAGCAAGCCATTATTATCGCGATGGTTTTTGAATTCGCAGGTGCTTATTTAGCGGGTGGTGAAGTTACATCAACTATACGTAAAGGCATTATTGACCCCGCACTTTTTGTTAATATTCCCGAATTACTCGTCTTCGGTATGATTTCAGCCTTGTTCGCCGCAGCGACTTGGTTGTTAGTTGCATCCATTTTAGGTTGGCCTGTATCCACAACGCATTCAATTGTTGGCGCTATAATCGGCTTTGCGGCCATTGGTGTTAGTCCTGATACGGTTGCTTGGGGCAAAGTCGGCGGTATTGTAGGCAGTTGGGTCATCACACCTTTAATCTCTGGTGTTATTGCTTTTATTATTTTCAATAGTGCACAAAAATTAATTTTTGATACTGAAAAACCCCTAGAGCAAGCTAAACGTTATGTCCCGTTTTATATGTTTTTAGCAGGCTTTGTATTGTCATTAGTGACGATTAAAAAGGGCTTGAAGCACATTGGTTTAGACAATGTAAATTTAGGTTTTTATAATTTTGAAATTAGTGGCGCTGGCGGTTATTACCTAGCGATTATTGTTGCAATAATTGTCGCACTCATTGGTAAGTATTTTATTACCCGTCTTAAGTTTGATGAAAAGGCCGATAAAACTACGCATTATGCCAATGTTGAAAAGGTATTTGCTGTGTTAATGGTAGTAACGGCATGTTGTATGGCCTTTGCTCATGGTTCAAATGATGTTGCTAATGCTATTGGTCCACTAGCGGCTGTGGTGAGTATTGTTGACAACGGTGGCGAAATTGCTAAAAAAGCTGAATTAGTTTGGTGGATTTTACCACTGGGTGGTTTAGGTATTGTTGCGGGTCTTGCATTGTTTGGTCATCGTGTGATTGCCACTATTGGTAAAGGCATTACGCATTTAACGCCAAGTCGTGGTTTTGCTGCTGAATTAGCTGCTGCATGTACCGTTGTAATTGCTTCTGGTGCTGGTTTACCTATATCAACTACACAGACTCTTGTTGGTGCTGTTTTAGGTGTCGGTATGGCTCGTGGTATTGCAGCAATTAACTTAGGTGTTGTACGTAATATTGTAATCTCTTGGGTTATAACATTACCAATTGGTGCTGGTCTATCAATTATATTCTTCTGGATAATGAAAGCGGTATTTAGTTAACACGTTAAATATCTCATCCTGAAAGAAAGCCAGCATTTATGCTGGCTTTTTTATTGATAATTTTAACGTATGTTTTAATAGAAAAAATTTACAAAATGGCTTGCGAGCATAATGAATTCACTATATTATGACGCCTCTTTTGAGACAAAGCTTAGTAACCTAAGCCAGTGTTGATTAAGGTAGTGCCTTGATAGCTCAGTCGGTAGAGCAGAGGATTGAAAATCCTCGTGTCCCTGGTTCGATTCCGGGTCAAGGCACCATATTATAGTTTAGTAACACCCACTAAAAACTAATTTGTTCATGTAAAACAAGCCTCTTAGCCGATATAGAGGTTTATAACGAACAATAACAGTTTATTAAAACCACACTTTTTAGTAACATCAGTAGTAACACCAGCAAAATGTTACTAAAGGTAGTGTTACTAAAATGGCTAGAATAACCAATCCACTTA
Source organism: Cognaticolwellia sp. (assembly GCA_049642265.1). Classification (GTDB taxonomy): domain Bacteria; phylum Pseudomonadota; class Gammaproteobacteria; order Enterobacterales; family Alteromonadaceae; genus Cognaticolwellia. Next base: position 3,393 of record JBAROR010000031.1, read on the forward strand.
CTAATACCGAAGTAAAACAAGCTAAACCTAAAGACAAAGAATATAACCTTGCTGATGGCAATGGCTTAATGCTGCGCGTAAAACCTAATGGCTCAAAGCTATGGTTATTTAACTACTTTCGACCTTTCACTAAAAAAAGAGCTAATTTAAGTTTTGGCTCATATCCTGATTTATCATTATCTGATGCTCGCTTAATGCGACAAAGCTCAAGAGAACTACTCGCCAAAGATATTGATCCTAAAAGCCAAAAAGAAAAAGAACACACCACAAAAAGAAAAGAGCTTAACAATACCTTTGAAAAAGTAGCCTGGTCTTGGTTTGAGCTATACAAGAATAAAGTAAAAGAGAAAACAGCATTTAATACATGGAGCGCATTAGAGAACTATATTCTGCCGCATATTGGTAAAAAACCAATTGGTGAAATAGAAGCGTTTTATGTTATCGAGATTATTCAGCCATTAGCTAAAGCTGGCAAATCCGAAGTCGTTAAAAAGTTATGTCAAAAGTTAAATAAAATAATGACCTTTGCGGTAAATACTGGTCTAACAAACACCAACCCGTTAGTAGGTATTAAAGATGCTTTTTCTGCGCCTGCCGTGGTTAACCTGCCAGCATTAAAGCCCGAAGAACTCCCAAGCTTAATGAAAACAATCAGTGCTGCTAATTTAAAAATTCAGACTAGACTGTTAATCGAATGGCAGTTACATACTATGTGTAGACCAGGCGAAGCGGCTGGCGCAATGTGGCAAGAAATAGACCTTGAAAAAAAGTTATGGAATATACCAGCCGAACGGATGAAAAAGAGCAAGGCACATACCATTCCGCTTTCTGATTATGCTTTATCAATTATGGAAAAGATAAAACCGTTTAGTCACCATAAAGAATATGTATTCCCTAGCCATGTAAATTCAAAAGACCATATCAATAAAGAAGCGGTAAACAACGCATTAAAGCGAATGGGTTATAAAGATAAACTCGTTGCTCATGGCTTTAGAACTATCGCCAGTTCAACGTTAAACGAGCAGGGTTTTGATCCTGATGTAATCGAAGCCGCATTGTCACACGTAGATAAAAACGAAGTGCGTAGAACTTATAACCGTACAGATTATTTAGAGCGTAGGCGAGTAATGATGGCTTGGTGGTCTGAGTATATTGAACAAGCAAGGGCAGGTATTAAAAAAATTCATAGCAAAGTTAAACATTTAAAGGCGATTTAATATGTCACTTGAAGAGACGCTTGAAGAGGTGCTTGAAAAACTAAAAAAACTAGAATTAAGAGCTAGTAATATTTCTGATATTAAAGATGCAACAAGCAAAGAACTCCATATTAGTGTACTTCTATTTGATTACTTAGAAGTTAGCCCAAGAACACCATTAGAACACTACGTAAAAATGACCTTATTACACTATCTTGTTGGCATGGAACCATTCCCTTTAAGTACTGAAGAACGCAAAACCAAGCGAGGTAGCCCTGTAAAAAAAGACATATCGGAAGCGAAAATAGCTTATTACATTTTTAAGACCAAAGGTTCTTTATATAAAACAGCAAAACTTCTTAATGTAGATAGAAAAACTGTTAAAAGTAAGTTTGAACATGCGCAAACTCTCTCGGAAGAGATAAAAGATCCAGACAAATTTCCACCTGAAAAGTTAAAGTTTATGACCGAATTTAACGATAGCTTATTTTTAGATGAATTTAACGCTGACTTAAAGCGACATGAAAAAAATAAAAAATCCAAACTGTAAATAAAATAATATGGGGGTAATTATAATTAATTCTCCCATATTTTCATTTTTAATAATGTGTATAAAATGTCTTATCAGTTACTACAAACCACTAAAGGTACTGATATGAATATTAACAAACACTTTCAATTAATCCGCAGACCAGAAGTTTTAATCCAAATAGCCAGATCAAAATCCGCATTACAGCTTGATGAGAAAGCAGGGTTATTCATTCCGCCAATATCTATTGGTGATCGTGCCGTTGCTTATATCAAGCATGAAGTAGATGCCGTTATTCAAACACGTATACAAGGCCAATCACCTGAACAAATCAAACAGCTTGTTCAAGATCTAGTCAACCAACGCACCAAAGCGGCATAGGGGGTAATATGGAAAATTTATTATTTACCGCACCTGATGGCGCATTACCAGAAATAATTAGTCCAGCTTATGGATTATTATCAATTTTTGATGATGGTCATAAACATGCGAGAGATCATCTTTGTACTGAGCTTGGTGGCGGCTTTAGGGCTTACCTACAACAATTAACAGGGGAGTATTATCAACATTGGTTAATTCATACCGAACAAGGCGAGTACAACGGTAAGAAACAAACATTTTACTGGCTAGATGATAGGCACTTTTCATGTGACTGGGAGCAAGATAAAGACGCTCGAACCATTGCCCGAAAGCAATATAAAGACAGGTCATATTATGGCACTAGAAACGCTGTAAAACGTATGGAGCAAGCAAAGCAAGAAAAAGCTGAAGCAGATAAGGAATATCACCAGCGTATAGAAAGTAAAAAGCCCTCAGAGGATTAACAAAGGGGCTTTCTTTTAAACTGGCTAGTGGAATAAGTTTAGCGACCTACCACTAGCCAACAACCAGAGTATAACCAAGTTAACTGCTTTTCAATAGTTAGTATTTACCAACCTGTTAAGTGTTGCCCTGTAACAATTGACTGTTAAAAACCCTTATTTATAGGTTTTTTACCTTAAATTTTTTTATTTTTAACTGATCAATACCCTGCTAACACTAAGCTACAGAGCACTACTGTAAACAAATATTTACAGGTAATTAATAATATCCTTTAGCGTTATCTTAGTTAGTAAACTATCTAATGGCATATATAACCAAAGACAAAGCAATTACAGTAAATGGTCGAACTTGGTGGGTAAACTCACAAGGAAGTGGATTAATTGCGCACTCCTTAAAAGCAATGATTGACCAAGTTGATGCCATGTTAAGTCATCATAGTAAAATACACATAATACGGTTTGATTTACGCGTTTATGAATACACAGAAAATAACGGGATAATAACGGCCTTTAATCGTAGATTACATAAATGGCTTAAACGTAAATATAATTTAAAGCGTGTCGGCTTTATATGGTGTAGAGAGTTAGAAACTGCCAAACAACAGCATTATCACTATGCGCTTATGATTGACGGTCACAAGGTTAACTACCCAATAGAGATTAACAACAAAGTAAAAGAGCTATGGCGGCAGTTAGACGGCTCTGAATTCTTTCCTAAGAACTGCTATTACAATGTAAAGCGCGGTGATTACGAGACGATACAGGCGGCTATCTGGCGTATATCTTACTTAGCTAAAGCAAGGGGCAAAGGCTATAAGCCAGACCAAACAAAAAATTATGGCGCTAGCCGGATAAAACCTAATATCTACCCTAGTTAAAGCCTGTTTTTCGTACAAGATAAAAATGATATACTGTAATGAAATTATTACAGTATGGTTATTCACATGACAAAAGAGAACAAAGCACCTACCAGTAAATACATGAGTGGCGATATTCGTCACTTAATCAACCAAGCTATACAAAGTGAACTAACCAACCTACCAGCGACACTTACTGAAATTAAAGATCCTATTCAAAGGTTAAACTTTTTAACAAAGTTAATGCCGTTTGTTTGTGCGCCTATTAAGCAAGTTGGCGTTTTGACTGCTCGTAGAGAAACTGGCGAAGATGATTTATTTCCGCTTTAACTCATGGAATAAATAAACATGCCTAAAGGCCAGCACTTCGGTAGAAAGCAGATAAGGGCTTATACAAGCGAGTATCATCGTATAAACGCGAGTATATTTAAAAGCTTGCTTACTGCTTCATTAGGAAATTATAAGCTTGATAATGACTACCTAAGTAGCGAACATAAAAACTTAGTGTTATCTGAACAAATGTGTGGTTCTCGTTACATAGCATTTAATATCAACAGCAAACCTCATTTAATCGCCTTAAAGCTCGATAATCAAAGCGTAAGCAATAAACTATACATTACTTGTCCATACTGCCAAAAGTCACGACAAAGCCTTTACGCGATCAAATACGCCTATGGTTGTCGGCAATGTGTAGGCTTACATTACGCCAGCCAAAGTGAGCGCCCACAAGAAAGGCTTATGAGGCGCATTAGAAAGCTCAGAAAAGAACTATGGGGTTATGATTGGCCTGAAGTTAATAATATGTTTGAACAAGTTACTTACTGGCCTAAACCTAAATGGATGCGCTGGAAAACTTTTGAGCAAAAGCGAAATAAGATAACCGAGTTAGAAAAACAGTATTGGCCTATGGCAATTGCTAAGATGAAAACATCATTTGGTAATAATTTCATGCCTGATTATTAAAATTAAAGAATAGATATTCAACGACCACGAGGTATGATAATTTATTTTAATTACAGTTTACTAAAGGGAATTAAATCTATGAAAAGAGTTATTTTAGCTTCAATTATAGCTGGGTTATTAAGCGGCTGTGCTTCAACTATCGGTTATAACTTTTCGGTGGGTAGTGAAGAAAGTGTTACTAAGGGAATTACTTATAAATATGATGAATTTCAAAAGCAAGGATGGCTATCAACTGAGTCGTATTTGTCCGATGGTGGAGGTTTATACACAAGCGTAACCTATAATTATAGAGCATTATATGAGAACAATAAAATAAGCTTTATTCAAATATATGGACGAATGGGAAGTGAAGACTGGTGTTTTCTTGATGAAGCTTTCGATGAACAAGGGAATGAAATGCGATTTAATCGAATAGATCGTGATGCGTTAACTGGTGGAAGAGTTTTTGAAGATTTTGGCTTAACAATCTCAAAAGAAAAATTAGCGTTGCTGGCGAAGAATAAATTCTCATTTAAGGCGGTAGGTAGTAAATGTGATGTCATATTTACAGTCGATAAACGTGTTTCAGCTGCTTTTTATGATTCAATCAGTAACCGATAATTTTACGCGTTAAGCGTTGTTGAAATTTAAATTTTTTAAAGATTAACGGTTAATTATTGTTAAGGTTTTTCTTGGGTCATAAAGAGAAACCTTTCAAGTGACTTTTTATTTTAGTAACACCGTTAGTAACATTTCGTATGTTTCTTTTATTTTAAGTTTTTATTTATCAATTGCTTAGTTTGCTTTTGCGACGCTGGGTCAAGGCACCATATTTTATCTTTTGATAAAAAAATAAACCTTAACAGGTAACTGTTGAGGTTTTTTTTTGCATAAAATTTAAAGTGCGAGTCTAAGTAACTTATTCTGTAGGTTTATTGTCTTGAGGTAAGTTGAAGTAAAAAAGCCTGCTTGAACTGCAGGCTTTTTAATGATTTCATGTGGAAGTATTTATCAATAGCCGTAATTAGCCGTTATTTTTGTGCTTGCTTACTCGCATTTTTAGTTGCTTTACGCTCAGCAATAACTTGCTTTATGTCACCACCGATATGTTCTTCGCCACGTGCTTTAGCCAAGTTAATTTGCTTTTCACGTTCTTGGAAACGACTTTTTTGTTCATCGCTACACTTATCATAACAACGGTGACAGCTAACGCCTTGAATGTAATGTTCGCTAGATTTTTCTGCTTCAGTGATCGGGTAACGACAAGCAAAACATTGATCATACTGACCGCGCTCTAAATTATGGTTAACCGCGACTCTACCATCAAAAACAAAACATTCACCTTGCCACATTGTTTCTTGCTCTGGCACGTCTTCTAGGTATTTTAAAACACCACCTTCCAAGTGGTAAACATCTTCAAAACCTTGTTCTTTCAAGTAAGCAGTCGATTTTTCACAACGAATGCCACCAGTGCAGAACATAGCAACTTTTTTATGCTTAGTTTTATCTAAGTTTTTTGCTACATAGTCAGGAAAGTCACGAAAGGTTTCTGTTTTAGGGTTTACTGCATTTTCAAATGTACCGATTTCTACTTCGTAATCATTACGCGTATCTATTAGCAATACTTCAGGATCAGAGATCAGCGCATTCCAATCTTTAGGCTTCACATAAGTGCCAACCGTTAATGTTGGATCGATACCTTCGACCCCCATAGTAACAATTTCTTTTTTGAGTTTTACTTTAGTACGCTGAAAAGGATTGTCTTGATGAAATGAGCATTTAAATGACACGCCTGATAAGCGAGTATCACTGTTAATAAATGTGAGTACTGCATCTACACCTATTTGCGAACCAGCAATAGTGCCATTAATACCTTCAAAAGCGAGCAGCAATGTGCCTTTTACGGCATTATCTTCCATCACTTTAAGTAAAGCAGGCTTTATTTCTTCAAAGTTTTCTAAGCGGACAAATTTATATAATGCGCAGACGGTTATGTTATTCATGTAGTTATTGACCCATTGAGCGTGCCTGATAGTAAGTCAGGAGCTGTAGATTGAAAGTAGACTTCGCCCTAAAGCAAAGTGATAAATAGTGATAAAACGGCTGCATTCTACCAAATGAGTATTAGAGCGAATAGTGTTTTGCTTATTTTTTGTTAACTATATTGCTTTAAGGTTGTCTAAGTAGGCCATTAAGCAAAATAATTACCTGTAAACTAAGTTGTGCAACATATTGTTGACAGTTGTTTATCAAGTATATTTTATTAGCATAGCCTTTATATGAACGCTTGTTATATTATTGCGCCATAGCATATTTATTAACGTGTATTTTAAACACGAATTTCATTTTCTGGAGTTATTTAGCCCATGACAAAGACCAATTTACTTAATGAAACACATAATCCGGCTTTGGTTAGCTGGCTTGAGTCTGCCAATCTGGAAAATAGTGATTTTCCGATACAAAATTTACCTTTTGCTAGCTTTAAGTTAAAAGCAGATAAAGCCGATTTCCGCGTTGGTGTGGCAATAGGTGATCAAGTTATCGATTTAAAAGCCTTATTTGCTTTAAATATTTTTGATGGCGATGCGCAAATGGCACTAGAGCAATGTTGTCAGTCACAATTAAATGCCTTTATGGCGATGGGTAAACGCTATTGGAGTGCGTTACGTAAAGCGTTATCGCAAGCATTAACAAAAGGCTCAGCGTTACAAGCTAAAGTTGAAAGCTGTTTAGTTGCACAAGCTGATGTTGAATATGCACTACCTTGCCAAATTGGTGATTACACTGACTTTTATACTTCAATTCATCATGCGACTTCGGTTGGTAAAAAATTTCGTCCAGACAATCCATTATTGCCTAACTATAAGTGGGTTCCTATCGGTTATCATGGCCGTTCTTCTTCAATTGAAGTATCAGGTAGTAACTTTAAGCGACCTAAAGGTCAAACTAAAGCGCCGACAGCAACCGAGCCTTCTTTTGGTCCATGTAAACGTTTAGATTATGAAATGGAAGTAGGAATATTCATTGGTAACGGTAATGCTATAGGCGAGCCTATTAATATTGAGCAAGCTGAGGATCACGTTTTTGGTATGTGTTTGTTTAATGATTGGTCGGCGCGTGATATTCAAGGTTGGGAATATCAACCTTTAGGGCCGTTTTTATCAAAAAGCTTTGCTTCAACGATTTCACCTTGGATAGTAACATCTGAAGCACTTGCTCCTTATAAAGTTGAATGGACGCGTGATATAGCAGATCCTCAACCTTTACCTTACTTAGAGTCACAGCATAATCGTGATTTTGGTTCGTTAGACATAAGTTTACAGGTTCTAATTGAAACCGAGTCTATGCGTAAAGCAGCCCAAGCTCCAGTTCAGTTGTCACAATCAAGTTTTAAAGACTCATATTGGACTGTAGCGCAAATGGTTGCACATCATACGGTTAACGGGTGTAATTTACGTTCAGGTGATATGTTTGGTAGTGGTACACAATCAGGTCCTAAACCTGAAGAAGCAGGCTCAATGCTAGAGTTATCGAATGCGGGCTCAGAGCCAATTACATTGCCTAATGGTGAAACTCGTACTTTCTTAGAAGATGGCGATTGCGTTATTATGAAGGGTTGGTGTAAAAAAGCAGGTGCTGCGCGTATAGGTTTTGGTGAAGTGAATGCGACAGTTATAGCCGCTGATTAAACTAATATTGTTATCTATTGAATAAAGCTTCACGTGGTGGAGCTTTTTTTTTGCTTAAAATTCACGCTATGTTGTAAGTATATGAGTACAAAGTCATGTGTTTTTTATAAAAATATCTTTATTTCTTCTATTGAATTTTTAAGTACAAGTAGCGCGGTTAACATTGTGTTAACTTGTTGGGCGATTCTTTCACCATACTTTTCCTCTATAAAATAACTTGTATAAAAAAAGTTCATTTTTTTTATACTTTTTTTTGCCTATTAAATATGCAAACAAGTCAGGTTTTAGTACGAATAATTTCGGACATTGGCTGTTTTATTCTTTTCCTGCAACGCATATGTAATGCAGGTTACAGATTGGTTACATATTTTAACACTATCAAACGTAAACTTTGCATACCTGCGCATATCGTTTCTTTTTATTCACTGAAGCTAATTGTTCGACTAAAACACTACTTGTAAAGCATTTCTAGCTGTTTTATAAATAATCAAGCCTTTTGATTTATTCAAGCTACTATTTAATAACGTAATAGCATGGTAATAACGAAATCGGTAAAAATAAAAATAATAATAATAATTAGATCAATATAGAAATAGATAACTATAAAGTTTATTCAAATATTAGGAAGGAAATAACATGTCTACTAAATTTCGTACAGGTACGATAGCTCTTGCAGTGGGAATCGCACTGGGTACAGCACCTAGCTTTGCCGCAGGTTTTGCAGAAAAAGAAGTTAAACTAAAAGATGTTGAACGTATTGCTGTGGTAGGTTCACGCTCCGCACCACGTTCAGTGGCTGAGTCACCTGTACCAATTGATATTATTGGTAGTGATGAACTCGGTAAAAATGCTTCAAGTGATATGCTAGATATGTTGCAAGCAGCTGTTCCATCATTTAACGTTCGCCAACAACCTATTTCAGATGCTGCATCGTTCATTCGTCCAGTCAACTTACGTGGTCTTTCTTCAGATTCAACGCTGATATTATTAAATGGTAAGCGTCGTCACCGTGCATCTGTTATTGCATTCCAAGGTGGTGGTGTAAATGACGGGGCTCAAGGTCCTGATATTTCAGTAATACCTTCTATTGCCTTGAAGCAAGTAGAAGTGTTGCGTGATGGTGCTGCAGCACAATATGGTTCAGATGCTATTGCTGGTGTAATGAACTTTGTGCTTAAAGATGACTCAGACGGCGGTTCTCTCTCAGTTAAGTATGGTTCATATTATGAAGGCGATGGTGACACGACTATTGTTGACGGTAACATTGGCTTACCATTTACAAAAGATGGTTTTGTTAACCTCTCTTTTCAATTAAAAGAAGCTGATGCCACAAGCCGAAGTGTACAACGTCCTGATGCACAAGGCTTAATTGATGCGGGTAATACACATGTTGCCGATCCTGCGATGACTTGGGGAAATCCAGAAATTGAAGATGATATTACGCTTTTTGCTAATGTCGGCTTGGATCTAGGTAATGATAAAGAATTTTACATGTTTGGTAACTATTCAAATCGTGCAGGCACTGGTGGTTACTACTATCGTAATCCGCAAAATCGTGGTGGTGTATTTACAGGTGTAAATCCTGCCATTTTAGCACTGGATGAAAATGCTTATGACGGTATTGATAACCCATTGTTAGTCGGTGATTTAACGGGGAATATGTCTGGTAATTGTCCTATTATTGATGCATCTCAAGCCAATGTTTTAAATGATCCTAATTATATCTCTGGGATTCAAAATAATGATAACTGTTTCGCATTTAACGAATTGCTTCCTGGCGGTTACACGCCGCAGTTTACTGGCGATATTAATGATACGTCATTGGTTATGGGAACCCGTGGTGAAATTAAAGGTGGTTTCTTAGATGAAGCACACTATGATATCAGTGGCTCTGTCGGCCGAAATAAATCTACATATACTTTGGTTAATACCGTAAACCCATCAATGGGTGTGTTGAATGCAGATCAAGCAGGTCTTTCTTTTGAAGCCGGCTCTTACATTCAATTAGAAAAATCTTTCAATGTTGATTTAGTTAAAGGCGTTGATATGGGCTTAGCAGAACCTGTCAATGTTGCAACAGGCCTTGAATGGCGCCAAGAGAGTTTTGAAATTGTTTCCGGTGAGCAAGCATCATGGCAGCAGGGGTCTCTAGCATCACAAGGGTTTAGTGTTGGTTCTCATGGTTTTGCGGGCTTCTCTCCTGAAGCTCAAGGCATTAATAAGCGCCAAAGTATTGCTGCTTATGTCGATGTTGAAGCCTATGTTACCGAAGAGCTTTTACTCGGTGCAGCGTTACGTTATGAAGATTTCTCTTCATTTGGTAACACGACTAACTATAAGCTAACAGCACAGTATCAAGTAACTGATGAGTTATCATTTCGAGCGTCTCATAGTACAGGTTTCCGTGCTCCTACTGTAGGTCAAGCTAATGTAGTTAATACGCAAACATCATTAGTTAATGGTGAACTTGTGCAATCGGCAACATTCCCACCAACACATCCTGTATCAGCACAAAAAGGTGGTACAGAGCTGCAGCCTGAAGAGTCAGTAAGCTACGCAGTAGGTATGGTTTATCAAAGTGGTGACTTCTTTATGACGGTTGATGCTTATAATATTGAAGTAACAGACCGTGTTGCACAAACGGATAAAGTTGATATTACCCAAGCTGATGTAGATGCACTGCAAGGTAAGTATCCTAGCCCAGAGTTATTATTAGGCGGTAAAGTAACGTTCTTTGCTAATGACTTTGATACCACAACTAAAGGTGTTGATATCGTCGCTAACTACGGCATGGAGTTGTTAGAAGGTGATACTAAGTTCAGTCTTGCATATAATTTTAATAGCACTGAAGTTGATAATGCTGGTAAATATACTTCTGGCTATAAAGTGCGTCGTTTAGAAGAAGGCATTCCAGAACATCGTGCAACTTTCACAGTAGCGCAAAGCTGGGAAAACATCAGTATGCTTGTTCGTGCTAACTACTTTGGTGAGTGGTTTGCAACTCATGCAGATGAGCCTGATGAATTTAGCTCATACGGTTGGTCAGAAACGGTTGGTTCTTCTTACACAGTTGATGCGTCAGTAAGTTACTTCTTAAATGATAGCTGGACATTATCGGCCGGTGCTAACAATATTTTTGATACTGAAGCGCAAGAACTGCAAAAAGATGGCGGCGCTTACGGTGTTGTAAGTGGTGTTTATTACGAAAGTGGTCCATTTGATTACAATGGTGGTTACTACTACGTGAAAGCGGCTTATAAATTTTAATTTAGAGCTAACCTAATACAAAAAACCATATCAGTTGATATGGTTTTTTTATGTCTTTTATTCTATTTTCTACACAATTGACTCGTAGCTAATCAAGCTTATGTTGTTCAATATATACCCAAGCCACTTGAAAATGCAGGATTCAGCAAGTCGATAACGGGTTAGCACCAAGTCATTGGTTGAAGAGAATGGTTGTTCCATTGTCGAAATCAATAACGCCGGAGATGACCCTTTATCGCCTTGCCCGAAGGGAGCTAAGCTAGAAAACCAGCTCCGCGTTGCATACATGGATGTATGTACTTAGCTTTTGTCTGGAGCAAAAAAGCTGTGCAGCACTTGATAAGGGAATAACCATTGTCTTCGTGCTGCGCCTTGATCTGATTTCCTAGCTTAACTCTGAAACTGCATCTTCAAGTGGTTTGGGTATAAGCTTGTTTGTATGAGGTTAATTCATTGAGTCTTTGTTGAGTTATTGCTTCTTTAATTGCATAGCCCTTAAGGCCTTGTTCCACAAAAGGTTTAGCTGTAACTTTACTGAGAGTCTTAAATGCGCTATCGAGAAAATCTTTTTGTTGATAGTGTCGATTTTCAAAACCAAGACGGCCGGTAAAATCGGCTTGGCAGCAAAGTAAAAAGTCATCAAATTCTTCTGGTTTACGCCACGCATCTAATTGGTCAAATAGCTTTAAAATAGTACTTGGTTTTAATTCAAACACTTTATGCGCATGCAGGTGAAACTGGCAAACTTTTAGCGCTAAACTTTTGTGTGTATTAGGTACACGCAAACGTTGACAAAACTCTTCTATTAACGGTAATCCTGCGGTCTCATGGCCAGGATGAGAGGGGAGCTTTTCTTGTTCTGTTAATGACTTACCTAAGTCATGGCAAACACTGGCAAACCTGATGCTGGTTTTCTTTGAGAGTAAAACTGCTTGTTTTAATACCATCATCGTATGTACACCTGAGCAAATCTCTGGGTGCCACTTTTCTGGATTTGGAATGCCCCATAATTCATGTAAATCAGGCCAAAGTGATTTTAGCGCTTGGCACTCAAAGAGTACTTGAAAGAATACTTCAGGATGATCATCCGCTAGGCTTCGTTGCATTTCTTGCCATACACGTTCACCCGAAAGACTCAGTAGTTCGCCGCTTTCGCTAAGCTCGGTCATTAAAGCGAGTGTTTCTGGTGCTATAGTAAAGCCATACTCATGGTAGCGAGCGGCGAACCGTGCGACACGCAGTACTCTTAAAGGGTCTTCAATAAAAGCTTCAGAAACATGGCGTAAGATACGATTTTCTAAATCTTTTTGGCCATGGTAAGGATCATGTATCTTGCCGTTTTGATCCATCGCCATGGCATTAATGGTGAGATCTCTGCGCAGTAAGTCTTCTTCAAGTGTTACGCTGGGTGAGGCATTGCAGTTAAAGCCAGTGTAGCCTTGACCTGATTTTTTTTCGGTGCGAGCCAATGCATATTCTTGTTTGCTTTTAGGGTGTAAGAATACCGGAAAATCTTTTCCTACTTGTAAAAAGCCTAGGCTGAGCATTTCTTCGACGCTAGATCCGACAACCAGATAGTCTTTGTCGACAACCGCTCTATTGAGCAAGGCGTCTCGCACCGCGCCACCGACTAAAAAATAATTTAATTGCTGCGTTATATTTTGCATTATGGAGCTATAAGCCTCTGAAAATGAATGATATAGAATAATAATATTATTAAAGTTTAACACAAGAGTTTACTGATTTTTGACATATGATCGTGTTCAGGTTAATTTCACAGGGTCAATTCACCAGTTAAGATTTCCTATGTACACAAGTTACTTTGGTTTAGAAGAAAAACCATTCTCCATTGCGCCAAATCCTGATTATTTATTTATGAGTGATCGCCACCGCGAAGCACTTAATCACCTGACTTATGGCTTGGGTGATACTGGCGGGTTTGTCTTGCTAACGGGGGAGGTTGGTACTGGTAAAACCACCATCAGTCGACGTTTGATGGAAAACTTACCCGAGAATACTCAAGCGGCTTTTATACTTAATCCTACGCTTTCTAGCCAAGAGCTGTTAGCGACTTTGTGCGATGAGCTAAAAATTCGTTATCGAAAAACGGGAGCAACGTTAAAAACGCTGACGGATAAAATTCAAGAAAAGCTACTTAAAAATCATAGTGAAGATATTAATACTCTGCTGATTATTGATGAGGCTCAGCACTTACAGCCTGAAGTGCTAGAGCAGTTAAGACTATTAACGAATTTGGAAACAAATACCAAAAAATTATTACAAGTTATTTTAATTGGTCAGCCAGAATTACAACAATTACTTCAGCGTCGAGATTTACGACAATTAGCTCAACGAATTACAGCCCGATATCATTTACTACCACTGAATAAAAAAGAGGTTGATCAATATCTTAAGCATAGACTGTCAGTAGCTAAGTGTTTTCGAAACATATTTGATAAGAGTGCTGTTAGTGCGATTCATAATATTTGTCACGGCATACCGCGTTTGATGAACTTGCTAGCAGAGCGCTCTTTAATGAATGCCTATAACAGCAACAATGCGGTGGTAAACCGTAAAATTGTTTTACAAGCGGCTCACGATGCCTTAGGTGATGAATTTCAAGTAATACCTTGGTGGCAAAGTCCATGGGTAAAGGCTGGTGGATTGATAGGATCATTGTGTCTGTTTTTAGCGGTAGGGGTATGGTGGGGAACTCAGCAGATTATTCATAGCAGCGTTGTTGAACAGCAGACAAGTGCTGTTAATAGTCAAACATTGCCCGTAGCTGTTAGTGTGGCAGCTGATGCTGTTGAAAACGATGTGGAGCAACAGAATAAGGGTAACGAGGATGGCAATATCATTAGTGATATAGCTGAAAGTACTGAAGCGAAAAATATTAATGCTGCAGTGAGTAGTGCTAACGTAAGTGAAGTTATAGCGAATAAGGATAATGCTGACTCGTTTATTGTTAACGAACAAGCATTAGCGGTTCAACAAACTACAGACCAAGCAATAATACCTCAGCCAAAAGAGAAGCAACCTACACGAGAAAGAGTTGCAACTAAACCAAGTAATAATTTTGTTGTGGAAGCGGCCGATGGTGTTTCTGATGAGTTGCTCGCGAGCTTTCAATCAGCTATTGAGCAGACCAAACCAATGGAAGAAGGCAGAAGCAATGTTGAAGCATCAGCAAGTAGTGAATTGATGCCGCTGACACAAATGCCAGCTTGGGTTCAAGATGGTGTGCCGTCATTAGCATTTGAAATGCATATTTATGCCAGTGATGGTCAAGGTTGGGTTCGAGTGAATGGCCGAGATCGTTATGAAGGTGATTATATTGGTCGTGAGTTACTACTGAGTGAAATACGCCCGCAGGAAGTTATTCTGAGTTTTCGTGGTGAAAAATTTACCATGGCGGCGTTATCTTCTTGGAATTAACCGATAGTGCAGTTTAATTTCTATCATGCTAAATAATAACGCTATTTAACCATTCGCATATGTTGTGAATAGTTAAATAACGATTAGAAATAACGAATAACTGCGACTAATCGCTGCAGTTAATAACCACTTTTAATGTTTAATAAAACAGGCATACAATTATTGCCACGCGGGCATTTTTGCTTCGTAATCTTTTATCATATCAATTTTATTTAAGGTCCACCCGACACTATCAACACCATTCTCTAAACAATATTGGTGAAAGGGCGCAAGACTAAAACTGTATTGTGCATTTTCGGTTTTTATCGTACTTTCGGCTAAATCAACGGCAAAGTGTTGTGGTTTTTCTTTTGTTTGTTGGAACAATGTCGCAATGATTTCTTCTGATAAAATAATCGGTAATACGCCGATATTGATACAGTTAGCATAAAAAATATCAGCAAAACTTGAAGCAATAATAACTTTGAAACCAAACTCTTGTAACGCCCAAGGTGCATGCTCTCGGCTTGAGCCACAACCAAAGTTTTCGCCAGCTAGCAAAATACTTGCACCTTTATACTGCGGTTGATTAAGGATGAATTCCGGATTGTTTTCGTTACCCGCGGTATCTAAATAACGCCAGTCATGAAACAAGTGTTGACCAAAGCCAACGCGGGTCGTTTTTTGTAAAAACTGTTTTGGAATGATTTGATCGGTATCGACATTGGCGGCATCTAACGGCACAACTAAACCATAATGTTGCGTAAATTTTTCCATGTTATGCTCCTTGAGTCTGTTGGTTAAACTGGGTTAAATCGACAAAGTGTCCTGCAATGGCTGAAGCGGCAGCTAGCTCTGGGCTAACTAAGTGTGTACGGCTACCTCTGCCTTGACGGCCTTCAAAATTACGGTTACTGGTAGAAGCACAGCGGTCACCTTCAGTTAATACATCATCATTCATGCCCAAACACATTGAGCAACCCGGCAAACGCCATTCAAAACCGGCGTCAATAAATGTTTGCGCTAAACCTTCCGCTTCTGCTTGTTCTTTAACGCGATAAGAACCCGGCACTACAATAGCGTCAACATTAGGCGATACTGTTTTGCCTTTCGCAATTGCCGCGGCAGCACGTAAATCTTCGATTCTTGAATTAGTACACGAGCCAATAAAGACTTTGTTAATACTGATGTCAGTAATTTTTGTACCTGCGGTTAAGCCCATATATTTCAGCGCAGCGATACATGAGTCGCGCTCAACTTGATCGCTAAAGTCTTCTGGCGATGGTACGACGCTATCAACCTGCGTTACTTGCCCTGGCGTTGTGCCCCAAGTTACGTGAGTCTTAATATCTTTTGCCTCAAGCGTTAAATAGCTATCAAAGCTTGCATCGTCATCAGTTTTCAATTGCTGCCAATCTTCAATCGCTTGTTGCCATACCTCACCTTTAGGAGCGTATTCTTTACCTTTCAAGTACTCAAAAGTGGTTGCATCTGGTGCGATAAGACCTGCTTTTGCGCCAAATTCAATGCTCATATTACAAACGGTCATGCGCTCTTCCATGGTTAAGCGCTCAATGGCTTCACCACAATACTCTACGACATATCCTGTTGCGCCCGCACTGCCAGTTTTACCGATAATGGCTAAGATAATATCTTTAGCACTGATGCCTGGAGCTACTTGGCCTTTGACTTCTATTTTCATGGTTTTTGCTTTGGTCTGACGTAAAGTTTGCGTGGCAAAAACATGTTCAACTTCCGAGGTGCCGATACCAAACGCTAAGGCACCAAAAGCGCCATGGGTTGCGGTATGTGAGTCACCACAAACAATTACAGTACCCGGCAACGTTAAGCCTAACTCTGGCCCAATAACATGCACAATACCTTGGTTTTTGTGGCCCATGCCAAACAATTCAATGCCGAACTCTTTACAGTTTTTTTCTAATGTTCTTAATTGATTTGCAGCGCCTTCACCTGCCGCGTTAATTTCAATCGAGCGTGTTGATATATTGTGATCCATGGTTGCGATAGTACGCTCAGGATGACGTAATACACGATTGTGAAACTTTAAATTAGCGAAAGCTTGCGGCGAAGTTACCTCGTGGATCAAATGGCGATCAACAAAAATCAAAGGTGTTTCATCGGCTTTTTCTTCAATGATATGACGTTGCCATAATTTTTCGTATAAAGTAGTCGCCATTTTATTGTGCTCCTGAATTTTTTTGATTGTTAACTATGTTTTGACAGATAATATCGCCCATTTCGTTAGTTGACTTGGCGTTATGGCGTTGGTCTTCACTCAATAGGTCACCGGTAAAATTGCCCGTATTTAGTGCCTCAGCGACTGCATTTTCGATAGCGGTAGCGGCTTCTGGCTGATTTAAGCTGTGACGCAGCATTAATGCTGCAGAAAGGATTTGAGCAATAGGGTTAGCAATGCCTTTGCCGGCGATATCTGGTGCTGTACCACCAGCGGGTTCATACATACCAAAGCCTTGTTCATTTAAGCTCGCTGAAGGTAAAAGCCCCATAGAACCAGTTATCATGGCGCAGATGTCAGATAAAATATCGCCAAATAAGTTAGAACATAACATCACGTCGAACTGAGCAGGGTCGCGAACTAACTGCATGGCGGCGTTATCAACATACATATGTTCAACCGTAACGCTAGGGTAGTCTTTTGACACGTCAATAACCACTTCTCGCCATAATTGAGACGATGCTAATACATTGGCCTTATCGATAGATATAACCTTGTTACGACGCTTTTGAGCGGATTGAAATGCAAGGTGTGCTATTCGGCTGATTTCTTTACGTGAGTAAATCATAGTATCAAAAGCGGCTTCGTCTGCTTGTCCTTGATTTTTTCGACCTTTAGGTTCGCCAAAATAAATACCGCCGGTTAATTCACGGATCACTAAAATATCAAAACCGGCTTGTGAAATGTCAGCACGTAGTGGCGAAAGATGTGACATGGCACTTTGAAGTTGTGCTGGGCGCATATTACAAAATAGCCCGAAATGACCGCGTAAGCCAAGTAAAGATGCTCTTTCAGGTTGTTCAGTTGGTGGTAAGTTACTCCATTTTGGACCGCCGACTGAGCCAAATAAAATCGCATCAGCTTGTTCGCAGCCTTTAATAGTGCTTTCTGGCAATGCTTGACCATGATTGTCGATAGCACAGCCACCCACATCATAATGCTGTGTAGTTATTTCAAAATCATACTGTTTGGCAACTGTTGCTAAAACTTTTTCTGCTTGGGCCATAACTTCTGGTCCGATACCGTCACCGGCTAATATTGCAATCTTCGACATAGTGTTTTTAAACCTAAATATATACGTTAAAAATGAATTTAATGTGTAGTTAATTTTATCGCATTAAACTTTACTTTGGCCTTCAATAGCGGCTTCTTGCTTGAATTCTGATTTTAGTTCGGTTTTCAGTTCGGCAATAGTAATAGCGCGATGAATACCATTGAGTGCATTCACTAAGGCATTGCCTGAGGCTTTGATAACATCGGTATCTAAGCCATAACCATGGAAATTTCGGCCTTGCCACGACACGACAATGTCAGCCTTACCTAAACCGTCTTCACCGGCACCTTTATTTGAAATTTTGTAATCGCTTACTTCAAAGTCAATATCAACAGCTTTTTTAATCGCTCGATAAAGCGCATCGACGGGACCATTACCTGTTGCTGAGACAATAGTGTTTTCATCACCTATGGCAAGTTTGATGCTTGAGGTAGCAAATTCACTACCACCACTTTGTACATTTAGGGTCTGTAAGTGATAAAAGTCTTGTTGGTCTTGTTGCTGAATATTAAAAAGTAGCGCTTCTAAATCATCATCGAAGACTTGGCCTTTTTTATCTGCTAAGGCTAAAAAGTCAGCATAAAGCGTTTCTATTTCATAATCAGACTCTTGATAACCCAAGCTTTCCATACGATGCTTAATAACATGTCGACCGCTGCGTGAGGTTAAGTTTAGCTTTGTTTTACTAATACCGACGCTTTCAGGGGTCATAATTTCGTAGGTATTACTAGCTTTTAGCATACCGTCTTGGTGGATGCCGGATGAGTGGCTAAAGGCGTTGCCACCGACAATTGCTTTATTTAATTGCACCGGCATATTACAAAGCTGGCTGACTAATTTTGACGTGCGGGCAATTTCTTGATGGTTAATTTGCGTATGCACCCCTAATAACTCTTGGCGAGTTTTCATGATCATGACAACTTCTTCAAGTGAACAGTTACCTGCACGCTCGCCAATGCCGTTGATAGTACATTCAATTTGTCTTGCTCCCGCTTGCACTGCTGACATGGAGTTAGCTACAGCTAAGCCTAAGTCATTGTGACAATGCACAGAAATTACTGCTTGGTCGATATTGGGCACGCGATTGAATAACGTCTCGATAATGCCGCCAAATTCGTTTGGTAAGGTGTAACCAACCGTATCGGGAATATTTATTGTAGTAGCACCCGCTATAATGGCTTGCTCAACCATGCGGCATAAGTTGTCAATGGGCGTTCGGCCAGCATCTTCACAAGAGAACTCAACATCATCGGTAAAGCGACGAGCATATTTAATCGCATGTACTGCCATCGCTTGCACGTCAGCAAAGCTTTTTTTCAATTTTTGTTGTACGTGAACATCAGAGGTTGAGATGAAGGTATGAATACGAAATTGCTCTGCAGGTTTTAGGGCATCCGCACAGGCTTTAATATCGGCTTCTACCGCACGGGCTAAAGCACAAACCCGCGAGTTTTTAACGGTTCGTGCTATCTCTTGCACTGATTGAAAGTCACCTGGAGATGAAACTGGAAAACCCACTTCCATAATGTCGACACCTAAGCGTTCGATAGCGTGGGCAATTTGTATTTTTTCATGTACCGATAAACTCGCGTTTAACGCCTGTTCACCATCACGTAAAGTGGTGTCAAAAATAATAACTTTATCGTTAGAAATGTCCATGTGCTTTCCTGATGTTTAAAAGTGTATATGCTAAATAACGCGCATAAAAAAACCCGCGGTGATTAGCGCGGGTTTAGTGTTTTATTATGTTGTCTATTTATTTTTCAAGCAATAAAACCTAGCCGCGCGTGGATAATGCGAGGAGGAGGTTAATTCGAATCATGCTTGTTAATTGTTTCATTTCTGCTTTTGCTTAATTTTATAGTTTAATAAATAGTTAGTGCCTTATTAATAGCGTACTTTCTATCAAGCTGTCAATGTTAACTTTAAAACATTTTGTTAAGCTTTTAGGTCTTCAGTTATAGCAAATTTTCGTATGCTATATAAAGCTAGTCAATAATCTTCATCAATTTACTATTTTTCCGTGATATTATTAAAAAAATATAACTAAAATTGTTTAATGAGTGTCTTCGCGAGAGCAACTTAAAGCGGATTCAACAAGCAATAATGATTAAATCTATATTAAAGATGCTAGCAATATGAGTTCTAAAAAATATTTGTTTTATATAAGTCAAAATTATAGTTTCGCCATTTTGAGGCCGATACAAACACAAGCCTTAATTCGAGGAGATGAGGTTGCTTGGTTTGTCGAAGGGGACGCTGTTGATAAAACGCTTTTTAATGATGGTGAAGCCCAACTAACCGATGTCAGCGCAATATTTGCTTATAACCCAGATGCGATATTATACCCTGCTAATAATGCGCCAACGTTTTTACCGGGTATTAATGTCGCTATTTTTCATGGTTTTGATGCGGGGAAGTTAGATAAGAAAGGTAATAATGATCATTACAAAGATAGACGCTGCTTTGAACTTTATTGTACGCAAGGACCTGAATCAACAAGACGATTTTTAGCGCTACAAAGTTCACCGAAAAGATTCAACGTCATTGAAACGGGTTGGAGTGCGCTAGATCGTTTGTTTGCGTCAGATACAAGGGTAGATAAAAAAAACTCATTACATCAGGACAAGGTGAGTCGTGACACTATGACATTACCTAATAACGAAAAGCCAACAGTATTATTTTGTTCAACATTCTCAAAGCGCTTATGTGCTGCACCACACTTATTACCTATAATAAAGCAACTGAGTGAATCAGGGCGTTGGCGTTGGTTGGTGCAGTTTCACCCAAAGATGTCAAAAAACATTGTGGATAGCTTCAAAGAAATAGAAAGTGAATACCTAACGTTTGTTGAGACTAACAATGTTATTCCATTGTTGAAGCAAGCGGATATCATGGTCTGTGATACCTCATCGGTAATGCTAATGTTTTTATTACAACATAAACCTGTGGTTACCTTTAAAAACATTGACCCTAAGGCCCATTTAGTTGACATTCAAAGTCCAGATGAACTTGAGCAAGCCATAGAGTACGCACTGACTCGACCAAAAGCGTTAATGGATAATATTCAACGTTTTATTAGTGAGGTACATCCTTATCATGATGGACTTTCTGCCCAGCGAGTTTTAGCTGCGATCGATAAAACCATAGAAGACAGAGTAAATTTAGCTGCTCACCCAAGCGATTTTATCCGTCAGTTTAAAATGCGCAAAAAGCTTAGTTATTGGCGCTTTTAGCTTACTAGAGTTAACTTCTATGGTGGGGGAATAATTGAAATAGCGCAGCGTTAGTTGCTATTAAATACCGTCAATCCAGACGACTGTATTTAATTTGAGCGTTAAAGTTACGGCTAATACTCAGTTAATAAGGACTTTAGACGTTTAACTGAGTATTATAATATCCCGGATAAATGCGTTTTTCGCAAATACCACAGTGCTAACCGATATTTAATATTTCTGAATATATTTGTGGTTTTATTGCCATGACTACCCCCATTAAATGCCGCGATATCACTGCCAAAATTACGGTTTTCTGTAATAGGGTATGGCTGTAGTCCGTAAACCGATAAATTTAATTCTTTGCAAAATTGCAGATCAATATCCACGGGGCGATAGAATAATTCGCGCGTCAGTAATTTCTTTGCCCCGCTGAGGCTGATCGTATAACCGGTAGTACAGTTGGGGATGGTTTTAAAATTGATCAGTTCAAAATTACCAGCAATTTTTTTCTTTTCTGCCGCAGGGAAATTTCTATTGTCAGCAAGCTTTATTAGGTCGTAATTTTTTAAGCTGTCAACCTGAGATAATAATCCTAGAAAATTTTCATTAACGACTAAATCGTCTTCCAAAATCACCGCAAACTCGATATTTTGCTCAACCATTTTCTGCCATATCTTTCTATGGCTCATATAACAACCAATTTCACCTAATGATAAATTGTAGCGAAAGTTTTTTTGATTTAATTTACTCGAATAGACTTTTTCTATTTCATTAGCTGATAAGTCAATACCTTTCACCGCAGAAATGCGTTGATATGAAACACCAAGATTGGATAGTTGCTGATCCATACTTTGCATACGTGTTTCCGCACAGTCTAAATTTACCACATATACGGGACATGTGTTGATTACTGGAAGGGGAGTAATGTTAGTCATATAAGTTAGCAAATATTTTTAGAAAAATTATAGATTATATTCAACCTTAAAAAAAAGGTTTGCTTGATTTTTATCTGCAATATCGTTATCGAATTTAGAATTACTGAGGTCTAAACCTAACGTGTAGCGCCAGTTTTTATAACTATGCTGAACTTTAGTCGAAACCATAATCATATCTTCCGCAATTTTTGTTAGCGGATTACCAATAATGATATTACTAGGGGCTTTGTCGTTGTTATCTTTATTAAGTTGTAAATGACGAATTTTGGTCGTTACATTAGTGTTTGGGCTTATAGTGGAGATAAAACCTAATACCACGCTTGTTGCATCGTTATCGTACAAATTACCTAAGGTTCTTTGCTGATAACGCATGCCTGTTTGATAAATATGATGCTCATAAAAGCAATTCCCGACACTACTGCTGTTTGTATCTGAACAGTCAGCATAGGTATCAGTGTATTCCAAGAAGATGGTTGTCGGCGCTGAAAAAAGCTCTAAATGAGTATCTATGCCTACTTGAATTTTGGGTTCAGTCAAAAAGCTTAAAGAAGAACCGCTGTTATCGCCATCTTCTGCAAAATATTGTCCATACAGGCCAATAGGGGTATTTAATAGACTAAAAGAATAACGTAAATCATACCCCGCTTGTTGATTGCCCGGTTCATTTTCGTTATTTTCGCCGCAATCTTCGAGCCCTTCAGCTCCACAATTATCTTTACCTAATAGCAAGTCGGCGAATGTTCCAAAGCTTTTCGGACGATTTTTACCGCCCCATTGTGCTAAGCGCGTAAGCCCTATTTCTAATCCATCCAGGGGTTTAAAGTTAAGTCTAAATCCCCAAAGTAAGGTGTTATCAATAACACGGTTATCGTCCATAACGCCCATAAAGGATGTTACTGTCCATGGGATTTCAATTTCAGTAAACGGAATGCTAAATGGTGTTGCAGATCTTCGAGATAATGAAATAGCGGGAATAGGTCTAGCGTTGTTGGTTAAACTTAAGTTAGTGTCCCAACCTGGGCCCCACCACCGGTCTTGTTTTCCTAAGGTAAACACCCAATTACCAATAAAACCTGCGACATAACTACCATCTAAACGGGTTTTATCGTTATCTTGCGGAGAAAAAGTGTAGCTTGATGAAAGGCCAACAGCAAAAGAGTCTGTCATATAGCTAGCTTGAACTTTTATATTGTTTTTGTCTCTAAAGTCTTCACCAAAACTGGTGAAACGCTTATCTTTGGTCGCGGTATTGAATTCTAATTTTTTACTATTTTTTCTAGCCATTCTAAATTGGTGATTTACGTAGTCAAACGCCTGCTTTTCCGAACTGTTTAAGGTGGAATAGTCTATGTGTTTTAAATCACGGCCTATATCTAGCCACATCAATGGAAATGTGGTGACCGGCGTTTTTATATGGCCGGCATCAGCAAGTTGTTGAATACTCGTTCTGAGGTAGATATTCGATGTGTCTATCCAAGGTTCAGCGGACGTTAAAAAGCAAAAGAAAAATAAAGCGTAAGATAAATTATGTAATTTCAAAATATAAGTTTCAATTCTATGTGTTATTTATAGTGTAATTTCTTAATATATAATTAAAAAGTTAACCCCAGTTTTCCATACTTGTTTTACGTTTTGAAAATAAACGTGGTAAGACCAAACCAAATAGTAAGCCAATACCTAAAACAATTGCACCATTAAAAAACCATTGTTTTTTAATGCTAGTATCTTGATTTTTCAATTGTGACTTAGTTTGTGTTAAGTCCATATTGAGTGCAGAAATGCTATTTTGTAAGTCGCTACGCTCAGACTTTAATGCGTCAATTTCACTTATTGCATCGTTTAGTTGATCAGTAACAGCACTTTTTCCGGCTTGAAAACTAGCTAATTTCTCATTGAGGTCAGCAATAACATAGCGCATACCAGGCTTGGTTGATACGTGCTTGCTTTCAATCCAACCTGTACGGTCTTGATCGGTAATTATTTCGCTGTATTCGTTGTTAGATTTACCCGTTAGTTGCACTTTTTCGCCGGAGTTCACCGTACCTTGTATCCGGTAATTCTTGCCTGCACCGGTATGCATATAAACAATTAAATCTTCAGAAATATAACCAACAGATGTTGATATATCAGCCTGTTCGGCGAAAGAAATTAAGGGAGTCAAAAATAATAGAGCAATGAATGTTTGTTTTATGTTCATCATGAAATAACCAATAGCGCCATTTAAACAAAGAATGGCAAAGATAGTAGGACTTTGCAGGAATGATAGCAAGTGATGTCGCTTAGATTTCTGAGATTTTTGATATAAAATACTAATCATGTAAGATTGAGGTTATGATTTGTTACAGCAGAATGAAAAATACAGTCGCTGTAGCCGACAAGCTTGATTTATAACTAATATTGGAAAAGTATGACGACCGAAATAGAGCTTAAATATTTAATGTTAGGCGAGAATAATGCAGATAAAATCACTAAAATATTGACGCAGGAAAATATTGAATTTACTTATCATGAAAAGCAGCTCGCTAATTGCTATTTTGATACGGAAGACTTGAATTTACGACACCACGATATGGGGTTAAGGGTTCGTCGTTGTAATGATCACATTGAACAAACGATCAAAACAGCTGGGCAGGTTGTGGGTGGTTTACATAGTCGCCCAGAGTATAATATTGATATTGACAGTGAAAATCCTATTTTAGCTCTTTTTCCAAGTGAAATCTGGCAACAAGGGCAATCAGTTAGCCATATTCAAAACACATTAGTTGCGTTATTCAATACCGATTTCAAACGTTGTACATGGTTAGTCACCGATGTTAGCGGGAATGTGATTGAGCTAGCTTATGACCAAGGTGAGATTGTTAGTGGAGATCGACGAGACATAATTAATGAAATCGAACTGGAACTTTGTCAAGGCGACAAATCAGCACTATTTAATTTAGCTTCGTTGTTATTTAAAGACTTGATGTTGCGTCCAGGTTTAAAAAGTAAAGCCGCGCGAGGCTATGCTTTGTGGCGTAGTGAACCAGAAATTGAAAAAAACCTGCAAGAACATTTTATTTGTGACAATAAGACTCACTCTATCGACAATGCTTTCACTTTAGGAATGAATAGTGGCCTCACCAGCTTGCAAAATAGTATTGAGCGCTACTTAACAAAGGAAACTTTATTAGATCTAGCGCAAGTTAAAGAAAATTTAGCGGTAATTCGTCACGGTTTTTGGCTTTTTTCCGATTATTTATCTCCAGATGAGTTATTAATAAGGGATGAATTAAGCTACTTTGTACATTTGTTCTCTTGGATTGATAATGCGATACACCTACAAGAACTTACTAATAAAACCGGTAATTATCGGAAAAAATTAGATTTTAGTAAGCAGTTAATTGAGCAGCTTAAAATTGAAAAACGTCGTTTTCCAAATGCAGATGATGTTTGTCAGCTCTTACATAGCAGTCGTTTTAATCAGTTACAACTCAGCATCTTACAACTCTATTTATCACGCAGTGAAAATTCTAGTGTTGCCAGTAAAACAGATGAAAAATCGCTGTTAGTGTTTGCTGAAAGTAAAATTCAATTCAGCTTAGGTGAGATCAGTGCTGAAATGAAGACTATGACAAACTTTAATTGCGAACAATACATTGCCCAAAGCAAACTCTTAAATCGCAGTTTATTAACGGGCACTTGGTTGTCGGGCTTATTTGATAATGACTTACGCGATAAATTTCGTCGCCCATGGTTAGACTTACAACAAGGTATTAGTGAACTACAGTCTTTGTGGATAATTCAATTGCAACTAGAAAAACTATCTGAACCCCCGAAAAAACTTGTGCAATGGCAACAAGGAAAAGTAGAGGGCTTGCTGTCAGCGTTAGATAACACTAAAGCGATAGCTATATCATTATTGCCATATTGGCTTGAGTCGCGTTAGGTCGCACAACAAAATGAATTTAACCATGGAAAATAAAACGATTTTTAATAATAAATGCTTTTTAGGCAAACTTACCTCAAGAGCGATAGCCAACAGTTTATTGCTGTGTAGCTTATTCGCACCTTTAAGTATTGCGAAAATCTATTCGCTGCCAGCAGAAGGTTCTAGGTTAATTGGTGAAGCGCAATTTCATCAGGTAGAAAAAGGCGATTATTTTCAACTGATTGCTGAAAAATACGATGTCGGTTTTCTTGCTCTGATGACAGCTAACCCTGGCGTAGACCCTTTTTTACCAACGGTAGGACAAAAATTAGTTATCCCAAGTCAGATGTTGCTGCCTTTTGGTAAGCGCGAGGGGATTGTTATTAATTTACCTGAATTACGCTTGTACTATTTTCCTGAGAATGAAGATAAGGTTCATGTTTTTCCAGTAGGTATTGGTAGACAAGGGCTAGCTACCCCAAAAACGGTAAGCTATATAGGTGAAAAAAGAAAAGATCCTGTTTGGCGACCTACAGCTGAAATGAAAGAAAGATACTTTGCTGAACACGGTAAGAAGTTGGCTGATGAAGTGCCTGCTGGCCCAAATAATCCGTTTGGAAAATATGCTTTACGCTTAGGTACAAGTGTATATTTATTACATGGTTCAAATCGACGTTTTGGAATTGGGATGAGAGCAAGTTCTGGTTGTATTCGTTTGTATGACGACGATATTGAGTGGCTCTATCAGCATGTTGAAATTAATACACCTGTGCGTATTATTGATCAAACGATCAAACTATCTTATGAACCGAAGAAAAAATTATTAGAAGTGCATAGTCCGCTGACGGCAGAAGATGGGGGAGCCAATAACGTTGAAGTGACCCAAGCCGTATTAGAGTTTGTCGGAGATTTGCCAAACAATAAAACATTGTTGATGGAGCAAGTCGCTGAGCCTAAGGGATTAGTGACAGAGTTGTTAATGCCATTGCGCTAAACGACAGGTAACCCAACTATATTGGAGGTGAGTAGGGTATGCCAGCTTACTGATTGTTAGTACTTTATTGATAAATACAAGAAAATCATTAATGTTAAAATAGCAAGATTACGTGAATAAAATACTTAGTCATTGAATAATAGTTAACTAAATTTCATGTTTGTGTTTTCTTTTATTATTAACGAAAAAAGCACATAAATAGTTATTTATGTGCTTTTTATTTTGACATATATCGACATTATTTTTTGTAGCTAGCAACCATATTATCAATACGTTCGTTCGCTTTTTCTACAGCCATTTGTGTCTCGTTGACTGCTTGATTTGTTTGTTCTTGTGATGCATTTAATGCATTAACATCTGTTGATATTGCTTTTGTTTGCGCCGACAAGCTATTAACTTGTGTAGATAGGTTATCCACTTTTTGATTTAGACGAGCAATATTTTCTTCTAATGCGGATGTGTTGGCACAGCCGCTAATAATGGCCACTAAGGTCACTATAGTTAATTTTTTTAATAGCATAATGCGTTCCCAGTATTTGTAATAAGTTTGTTATTTTATTAAGCGTATTTACATTTGTTAGTATGGCACAAAAATATTGCACTATCTAAAAGATTATACGTTGCAAGATTTTGAATACTATCAGATTAGCGTTACTTATAGCACTTAATAGTGTTTTTTAATTGTACAACTAAGTTGAGCGGACAATCTACTTTAAATAGTATGGTGTTGATTGAATTTTTAAATTTGGATTAAATCGCATACTATTTAAGTGTTTTAGTTAATGCATCTAATTTCTCTTCGAGTGTTAGTAGTTTTTTAGCTATTGTCGTATTTTGAGCAATGATTTGTGAGTTTTGCATTCTTAGCTCTCGGTTTTTTACATTGGTATCTGCAAAACCAAATATTTTATTAGCAAATACTGCACCCATGCCACCCAGTATACCAATACCTAAAATAAACATAATAAAGACAGATGCTCGGCCAATAAAGGTTATTGGGTAAATGTCACCAAAGCCAATAGTGGTGGATGACATGACCATTAGCCAAATAGCATCTGTATAGTTTTGTATTGGTGAGGCTTTAAGCCCTACTTCAGCTTGAAAGGTAATATAGCCGAGTATTAAGTTTAAGCTAATAAATAAAACAAAAGACATGACGCCAATAAAGCCGTAGTTATAATTCTTTACCCCGAAATCATCGACTCGGTATAAATTAGTTTTTTCCATTGCTTTTTGAACGACTATCATTTTTATCTCTTATGCCATTATCTATTGGCTTTCTTATTAGCGTTGTCTGAGCTCAACTCAATTTTAGTCAATAAGTGTCTTATCAACATAATGAATTAAATCATCCATTAATTTTTTCTTAATTTCAAGTTGTTGTTCTGATGTTAAATCATATTTTTCAGCTAGCAATTGATAATCGTCAGATGATAAGCTAACGGTTAACCTTGGACGTTTAGGGCGTTTATTGGTTGGCAATCCCAGGATATCTCTAATTTGCTCAGATGGACTGATACCCGCTTCTAATGCTTGCTTTCTAATCGCTAGTTGAATTTTTTCATCCATATCAAAAGCCACCTGTACCGCTTTGACCGCTTTGATTGATGATTGCCATTTTTCGGGTAATTTACGTGCCACAATTAACTTCCTGGATACATATCGACAATATCGGTAGTTGGTTTAAATAAGGTTAAAAATATCTCAGTATCACCATCTTGCCATACTTCAATATCGATACCTTTATCTTGATCTTCATCTAATAAAGAATAAAGTTCAAACTGTTCGCCGCTGTCTTTACCTTCATAAGCTGATAGTGCGTTTTTTCGATAATCTTTACGATGAAAATAACCTACTTGAGCATAGTTATTTTGTTGATAAAGTTCACTGCTCCAGCCGGAGGTGTTATCACTGTCAGCTAATCGAGTTAATTGAGCTTGGCCAGGTTCGTCAAAAACTTCAGCAAATTTTTCTAGATCAAAAAGTGTTTCCACATCTTGATGCAATATTTTAAGTGAAAATTTGAGGTAGGTCTTATCGTCAACGTCTAAGGTTAAATACAACTCAGTATTGTTATTACCTTGTAATACCCATTCAGCTTGTGTTTTAAGCTCAAATTCATAACTATTAACTGCACTAACTTGAAATTCTTGTGCTCGCAATGCTTCGGGTAAACCAAAGCTGTCTGACAAGACAATAATATCACCTAGGGTGAGTTCTTTGACATTATTGAGTTTGCGCTCTTGTGTTGGTTTCTTGAATATATTTTTAAAAAAACTCACTATTTACTCCTAATATCAATGACAGCCCTAATATAAACTAAAAAACCGCTCAACATCATGGATGTAAAGCGGTGATTAATATTAGTGAATTATTTTTGTTTAGCTTTTAAGCGCTCTAATACTGAGTTAGCGTTGTTGTCGCTAGCGCCAATACCGGCTTCTTTAAGTTTAGCCTCTAAAGAAGTATCTGAATTTTCTGATTCAAGTACTTCAGCCGCTTTCATTCGATCATCAAACTTTTGTTGCTTAGCTTTGATGCGCTCTAATGAGTCTTTCGCGCTTAATAGTTTTGAGTTACTTGATGAAAAGTTATCAGTAATTGCTGACGTTGCTTTTTGGACGCTTTCTGTGGTTTTTACCATAGACAGCTGACGCTTATATTCAGCAACGTGGCGTTCACTCTTTTTCACCAATTCTTTTAAACGTTCAGCACTACCTTGGAAACTATCAAGTGATTGTTGCTGTGTTGTTAACTCATTTTCAAGTGTTGATATTTTTTCAGCAACAGCTAGAGCAAGTGCATCATCACCTTTTTCAAGTGCTTGAACGGCATAGCCTTCATGTTCAACAATTTCACGTTTGATACGGTCAACGTCTCTGCTAGATGACATTTGTTGTGCCATAACACCCGTTAAATCACGTTTAGCTTGTGTTAAATGGTTTTCTGCATCACGAATTTCTTGTTCAAAAATACGGGTCGCATTTGAGTCAATAATAGACTCACCTACTTCAGTTGCGCCACCACGAATTGCGGTCATAATTTTTTTAAAAATACTCATAATAATCTCCTAAGGTGGTTGCTTAAACTAAGTAATCACTCATGTCGTCAATAATTTCTAGCGCATTGTTACTCAATACAGCTAGTTCGTGTTCGATATCATTAAATGTGGAGCTAATGGCTAATGCACCAAAAATGACATATTTATCGCCAATTTTTGAAAATGAAGATAATGGCATTGGAATGTTCATTTCTAACATGCTCACATGCATTTCATTAATCTTATCTGATTTAACTTCTTCTTCACCCCAAAGGTAAGTGATACAAAGAATTTGGTCATCGGTTACTGATACAAAAATCGGTAACTCTTCACGTTCAAGTACGGTGATTTGTAGCACATCAACTTCACCTGAAATTGGTTGGCAATCAAAAACCATCCCGGTATCTGAATCATCGGCCAGGGTATTCAGGTAGTCAGCTATCTTATGAATATTCATGTTATTCCTCATGTTCTAATAAGTAGCGTAAAAATCAGTGAGACTGTTTTTACTTAACGACATATTATGTCGTATTGGGTTAATTTAGCATCATGACATATTATGTCAAGTGCTAATTTGATTTTATCTAAATTATATTAACTTATTTACGCTTACTGTAAATGGGCATTATTTAATCCCTGTTGATCTTGCCATGCTTGCTGATGTAATTGGTAAATAACATGGCTACCAAGATAATTAATGGGTACTGTTTCACTGTCTTGATAAAAATCTCGAGAAAATTCAAATGCGTTAGTTACCATCGGTAAGGTTAGCCAATGATGCGGAACGGGTAACTCGGACAAATGCTTCAGTCTTGTTAAAGGTGCAGAGCCCATTTTATTCGCGATAGTCCAGCCCCATTCTCCAAAACTGGGTACATTGTCATGGTACTGCTGCACAGTTGAATATCCTGCGGCTTGTACTGTTTTACCGATGGCAATAAAAGCATTTTTTGCATGATATGGGCTTGCCGACTGAATACCAATTAAACCATCGCCAGCGAGTAGTTGCTTTAATCGAGCATAGAAATTTACGGAATACAGTTTATTGAGATCCGGGTGGCTAGGGTCAGGTAAGTCAACAATTATTGCGTCGAAGGTTTGTCTGCTTTGTAATAGTTTGTCGATAGCAAGAAAAGCATCAGCGGAAATAATCTCTACTCTTTTATCACTTAAGCTTGACGCATTTAAGTCTTCAATAGCGCTAGCAAGTGATAGCGGCAATTTATCGTGCGGATTTTTAAATAACTCAATCAGTTCAGTATCTAAATCGACTAAGGTGACTTTTTTCGGTTGCCATTGCAAAACATCTCGTAGCGCTAAACCATCACCACCACCAATAATAAGAATATTATCATGACGTGCTGAACCTGCTAACACTGGGCTTACTAGATAACTGTGATAAATGAACTCATCTGAGGATGAAAACTGTAAACGGCCATTTAAATAAAAGTTAATAATAT
Source organism: Cognaticolwellia sp. (assembly GCA_049642265.1). GTDB lineage: Bacteria > Pseudomonadota > Gammaproteobacteria > Enterobacterales > Alteromonadaceae > Cognaticolwellia. The sequence goes on from JBAROR010000031.1 coordinate 34,976, forward strand.
TGCCATCATGTGGGCCCATATTTCGTTCGGTAAAGGTTAGCTGCTGGTAACGAGTTTTATCGCTATAAACTACTTGATCAAGATAGAGCAAGTTACTCATTTGGCTTAACCAGGCATTACCAAATTGATATATCGCCATGATCATAACTAACAGAATAGCATGTGCAGATATTAAGGTTTTTCGCCAGGTGAGCTTTTGCCAATAATATAATATAAAGACGACACCAGCGGTTAAGTTTAAAGCCGCGGTTAATGCGCTGGCTTTGCTAATATCGATAGATAAGAGAAATATTACCCAAATTGCAGCGCCAATACCTGCACCAATATAATCGGCACCGTAAATAGTGCCAAGATTGTTTTTTAGGTGTTTTTGGTGTATTTCTTCACGAATGCGTGCAATGAGTGGTATTTCCATACCAATAAAAAAGCCTAAAATTAGACCGAAAAAATAGGGACTGTTAAAAGCAATAAAACTCAATTGTTTAAATAACCCACCTCGAGGATATGCGTCAGGCGGTAAGTTAAACATGGAGCCAATAATTTCAGGAAAGGTTTGTGTTAGCGCGATAAGTGCACCAATAATAAGTATTGAACTACTGCCTAAAAAGGCGATAGTGAGTTCTAACCAAACAAAACCATTGAATGCACACTGAATTTTCCTTGCCGCGAAAGCTCCTAAACCCATAGCAACAATCATGAGACCAATCATGGCGTATATTGTACTTTCCATAATACCGAGTACACGACCAGCATAATGGGATAGTAGGTATTCGTAAATGAGCCCGCATCCAGCCAAAACGGCCATAGTTAAAATCAGAAGAATATCGTCCCAAAGCCGATTTCTAGTGCTTGTCATTGGTTATTCCTAGCTTGGTTAATCTGGTTTTCATTGAAGGGGAAATAATCAAACGTAATTGCTTACGTTTGATTATTTAAATTGAAATACTTAATAAATTTATGACATTAATGCGGTAAGAATAAGAGCAATAGAAATGCTGATCGCCATCTCGACACTAGCAACACCAATATTGTGTTGTTGGTCTACTTCTTCAACTAAGTTGATGCCCATTAGTACTAAACGTTTAGCAATTGATGTTAGCACGGCAACTAATAAAGTCATGACTATACCAAAGACTAACCAACCAACTAAGTTGATCATTAAAGTGTCTGGGCTATAAGTTAAGAAATGGCTAGCTGCTGTTACTGCCAAAGCGGTACTAATTACTTGGCCAGCATAACGAATGGCTAGAGCAACTTGACCATCAGCAAAGGCTTTTTGCATGCTGCTATTTTGATTGTTAGCTGCATATTGACGTTCTTTTATACGTGTCACTAATACTAGCATGGCTTGTGAAACAATAAAGCCAGCAGTAATGGCAGTAAAGGTGTTGATATCTAAACCATATACCCAGAGTAATACTGCGCGTATGATAATGGCAGTAGCAATAGCGCCTGAAGCATCAACAATGCCAACAGTGATATTACGGGCTTTAATTTGTGCATTTTTGTCTATTTGATTTAATGCAAAACGGTCATGAAAAACACGACCAATTTTAATTAATATTAAGCCAAAAATACCATAACTCGCCATGCCAATGATTTCCATCAAATAACTATCGGCGTTTTCACCACTAATGGCACCTGTTAATACAATTCCTAACGCAGCAACGCTACCAGCAACACTAATACCAAAGGCAAAGTTGTCTTCTTTGGCCAGTTCGTCTGTCGAATTTACTTTTGCTGATAAACCACTAATAAAACGCATAGCGCCCAGCAGTATAATGGCAATAGTAATATCGATAGCTAAGAAAATTAATAGCTCTTGATTTAGGCCAGTTATTTCAATAAATGTATTCATATTTATCCCTACTTTCCACGTCTAAAGCTGCGTGAGGTTGTGCTTTTACTGTTTCTGAAGCTAGCATTTTTTCCGCTTTTACTTGATTTCGCATAAGCGCTTTTATTACTTGTTTTGCTAGCAAATCGATTGGCACTGGTTTGTGCACTTTTACTTTGACTAGAAATACTTGATGCACCGGTTCTATTTTTACTGTACGCACTAGTGTACTTTTGACCGCGGCTTTGAAATGATTTCTTAGTACGAGTGTCTAAATCTGTTTGTTTACTTAGCTGGCTTGGTGAACTGTAACGTTTTCTACCATAGTCGTTATAATAACTATAATTTCGGCTACGTCCCCAGTCATTATAACTGGTGCGTCGAGAGCCAAAAACATCGCCCATCATTGAATACATACCATACCAAGCCCAAAACGACATGCCATTTGAGCCAGTAGTCCAGTTTCCGTAAGCAGGGTTTCCGATCAACTGTTCACCAGTACCAAAATCTTGTGCTTTATTTACCGCTAAACTTTGTGCTTTTGACATCGCATTAACACGCGGTAAAGTGCCTTCAGACATATCGGCTAAAACATTGAGTGGATCACTTAATGCGTCAGAAAATAATACGGGGTCAGCAGCTTGATAAAGATTTAAAAGTTCATCATAAACCGCCTGTGAATCTTTAAACATTTGCGGCTGGTTTTTTACCGTATTTAGTCGATCAACTAAAGCGACATACATAGGGCCTTGCGTACCAGTATCTTTTAAGAATTCATTAATTAACGGTTTATAATCTGGTTTTGTTTGAAGTAGCCTCTCGCCGTACTGACGAATTAAATTAGCGTTGCGCACTTGCCCATTAGCGAGCGCTTGCCCAAGTAACTCAATACGTTGTTCAGTGAGTGGGATTTGCTGAGTAACTTGTTCTTTTATAGGGTCTCCACAAGCGGAGAGCAAGAACATCAGCAAGAATATAATTGATTTTAGTGGCTGCATTTCTGCCATAGTTTCCTCAAAAATGCTATGGTTATCATTCATTAATATCACTTATGACATATTATGTCTATTGTTTTAAGCATATCAGTGAAATTAATTAATTTTTACTAACTTATCATGGTCGTATTTATCGAGGATAGCGTGTCTAATTCATCATATTTGTCATTTCCACCGGTACTTGTCAAACAACAAGATAAAAGCTGGCTACAGTTTTCTCAACAGCATGTGAGTATCAGCGATAAATTATCGCCAGAACGACTCGCTCTGTTTCAACAAGCGCTAACGTTAAGCGACTTTATACTTCGTAGCGCTTTACAAGCACCAGAGTTAGTTGTTGAGCTTTTTGGTAGTGATCGATTGTTTTGTGTAGATAGGCCTGATTATATTGCGTTGTTATCAGAAGAGCTTGAACAGTGCAAGACTGAAGAGCAGTTGCATCAATGTCTTAGGCTTTTTCGATTAGTCGAGATGGTTCATATAGCAACGGGTGATTTTTTATTGGGCATGACACTTGATGAATCATTAAAGCGTCTGTCTTTATTAGCTGACGCTTTAATCATTGTTAGCACTAATTGGTTATCTAAACTTTGCCAAGATAAATGGGGCACTCCGGTAAATAGTGCTGGCGAAATACAAAGCCTATTGGTGTATGGCATGGGTAAGTTAGGCGGACAAGAACTGAATTTTTCATCTGATATTGACCTAATCTTTGTTTATCCTGAAGCAGGGGAGACCGAAGGATTAAGGCGCAGTATTGATAATCAGTTATTTTTTACTCGTTTAGGGCAAAAATTAATAACAGCGTTAAATCAGAAAACAGCGGATGGTTTTGTTTATCGTGTTGATATGCGATTGCGCCCTTTTGGAGAGAGTGGTCCATTAGTCTTGTCATTCAATGCCATGGAAAATTATTATCAAGATCAGGGACGTGATTGGGAACGCTACGCTATGTTAAAGGCCCGTCTCATTGGCGAAGGCAAGTATCATGGGCAATTATCGAATATGTTACGCCCTTTTGTTTATCGTCGTTATATTGATTTCAGTGTTATTGATAGCTTACGACGCATGAAAGCGATGATTGCCCAAGAAGTTAGACGGAAACAACTCAATAATAATATTAAACTCGGCGCCGGTGGTATTCGAGAAGTTGAATTTATTGTGCAGGTTTTTCAAATGATCAGAGGTGGGCGAGTAAGTGATTTACAACATCGTAATTTACTAACTGTATTACCTTTATTGGTCAAGCATGGCGTTATTATGCAGCCAAGCGCAGACGTTTTAGCAAACAGTTATCGATTTTTACGTCGAGTTGAAAATATTATTCAAGCGTTGAACGATCAACAAACTCAAACATTACCAGATAATGAATTGGATCAGCAGCGTTTATTATGCGTTCTTGCTGACGTTAATTGTCCCGATTGGAGCCGCTTCCTGAGCCATCTCGCTATGCATATGCAAGGCGTTCATCAACAATTTGAAGAGCTTATTGGAGAAGAAAGCCCAAATCGTCAAGCCATTGATCAGTATTGGACAACGCTATGGGATAGCCAATGGACTGATGAAGAGTCTATTTCTTGGATTGAACAATCACCTCAACTGATTGATAAAAAAGACGGTGTTCAATGTTGGCATAGTGAAACTATATGGCAATCGCTACGGGATTTTCGTCGTGAAATGATCAAAAGTAGTATGGGTAATCGTGGTCGTTTAGTGTTGGATAAGTTAATTCCAACTGTTTTGTGGCATTTAGCTGATCTCAAGTTAACCGACGCCACTTTATCACGTGTCTTGACAGTGTTAACAACGGTAGCGACACGTACCGCATATCTTGAGTTATTATTTGAGAATGAGGGGGCATTAAAGCAATTAATTCATTTGTGTCGCAACAGTAGCTGGGTTGCTGAATACATTGCTAAGTATCCAATTTTACTTGATGAATTAATTGACCCGAAATTGTTTCATCAGCCGCCTTTATTGTCATCTTACGTCGCTGAATTACGAGAAACCATGTTAAGGGTGCCCGAAGACGATCAAGAAGCGCAAATGATCGCCTTACGCCAATTTAAGCAAGTGAAGCAGTTACGAATTGCGGCAGCAGATATCACCGGAATTTTGCCAATCACGAAAGTGAGCGATCATTTAACTGCACTAGCTGAAGCGGTAGTTGAAGAAGTGGCTAATTTAGCGTGGCAGCAATTGTCGTTACGCTTTGGTGTACCCAGCAGTAAATTGGATAGCCAAGATAAAGGTTTTGCCATTATTGGTTATGGCAAATTAGGGGGAATTGAGCTTGGCTATAGTTCTGATCTAGATTTAGTTTATGTACACGATGCAAATGTTGCCGAAGTGACAACTGGACCGAAGGAAATATCTGCGGGGCAATTCTATTTAAAACTTGCACAACGTATGATGCACTTATTCAACACCCGTATGGCTAACGGCATTTTGTACGAGTTGGATATGCGTTTAAGGCCTTCAGGAAATGCCGGACTTTTAATGGTACATATCGATACCTTTGGTCATTATCAAGAAAGTGAAGCGTGGACTTGGGAACATCAAGCGTTAGTGCGCGCCAGAATTATATATGGTCATGATGCTTTAGCTTCAAAATTTACCGATATCAAACGTCATGTGCTGATGAAAGTACGTGATAAATCTATATTACTAACCGACGTCATAAATATGCGTAATAAAATGCGTCAACATTTGGATAAATCTACAGTAAGTGAAGTCGACATTAAGCAAGGCGTTGGCGGTTTAGTAGATATTGAGTTTCTCGTACAATATTTAGTACTCGCTCATAGTGCAGAGCATCCTAACCTGAGTCGTCATTCAGACAATATTAGTTTACTTGAGTATTTAGCAAGCATTGCGGTAATTACCGAGCACCAGCAGCATGCCCTAACAACGAACTATTGTGAACTACGTGATTTTGGTCATCATGCAACCTTACAAAATAGTGCCGCGATGATATCAACGACTGAATTTGAGGCACAGCACAGTGAAGTTATGGTTATTGTTGAACAGTTGTTAACTGCTAAGGCTAAATAATTATGTTTTTCAGTTTTTAGTATTCGACAATAGCAGGCATCCATTTTCTAAGTAAGGAATGGTGTATTCAATCAAAACAATCGTGCGTTGTTGGTAACAAAAGTAAATGGATAGGCCATTTTCAAAGTGGCCTTCGATGGCTTTACCTACTTGGTAAGAAGTTGTAATTATATCTTTATTAATTCTAAAAGCATCTTTAACCAAAAAGTCTCGATTGAGCCACCAAATGACTTCAAGGCCATTGTCTTGAGTATATTCAGAAAGCTTTTGAAATAATGTTTCACCTAGGCGAAATGGGTGGTTTTCGGTGTTACCCGTCCAATTTTTACGCAATGGTCTAGTGATTAAACGCTTTGCTTCTAATATTTGCGCTAAATCGCCGCTTGGCTCCGATAAATAGACTATATTGTTGCGAACTTTTGGGCCTTTTTCATTATCGTCACCGTGTAAGTTGGCATAAAATCGAGAAAGTCCGTCTGCGGCGGAGTTTGTACTTTTATCTGAGCTAACAATTTCTGTTATAGGCTCGAGTTCTACAGGCTTTTCTTGGTCGGTAGGATGCGGGCCAGCTGATGTTGCAACTGAATCATCAGACGAATCTTGGTTGCTCGAAAATAATAACTCTTGGTTGAGCAATAATGCAGATGCCAAGGCAATTAGAATCGCGCCTAAAATAATATTTCGTAGCCAAAAATTCATACGTTACTTATAGTTAAGTTTCCGGTTGATTTATACCATAACTAACAATACCTATTTATACAATGATGGATCATCTTCATTTGGACGAGTTTTAAAACGACGATGTAGCCACATGTACTGTTCAGGCTTAACTAAAATAGCTTTTTCTAACTCTTGATTCACTCTGAGCACGTCCGCAGTGTCATCACCGGTTGGAAAGTTTTCGAGCATAGGTTTTATTTCTAAAGTGTAACCGCTGCCATCGTCATTTCTGGTAGGAATGATCATGTGTGTTTGCGTGTTTTTTTGTCGAGCGAATATTAATGTTCCTGTCGTTGACGCAGCCTCTGGCACTGCGAAAAAAGGTACGAAGATACTGCGACTACGTCCGTAATCTTGATCAGGTAAATAAATACAAGCTTCACCATCTTTTAATGCTCTTAGTAAGCCTTTAACATCACGCTTACCTAACATGTATTTATTCGATCGGCCACGGCCACGAAATTGAAAATATTCCATTAACTGGTTGTTGTGTGGTCGGTAAAATACCACCATAGGATGACCTGAGCCAATGCCACGACAGTTTATTTCAACACTTAAGTAATGCATGGCTAGTAAGAGAATACCTTTACCTTGCTTTTGTGCTTCTTCGATATGTTCAAGGCCAATAATTTTTATTTTATTTTTTACTCGCCAATTTGGCCACCACCAACCCATACCTGTTTCTAATAAGGCAATGCCCGTATTTTCAAAGTTTCGTTTGAGCATTGTTTGGCGTTCGGCATCTGTCTTATCTGGAAAGCAAAGTTCTAAATTGCGTAAGGCAACTTTTTTTCGACTAGAGCCTACTTTGTAAAGTAAACGTCCTATCATTTTTCCAAGAAATAACTGGAACCGGTAAGGTAACCAAGAAATTGAGTACAGCACTAATACCGCAATCCACGTTAGCCAATACTTAGGTAATAGGAACGATATTTTAAAATTTGGTTGTAAAACTTTATTTTTACTCACGGGATGATTTCAACTCATTGAATTGCTTGTGATACAATATTAGTTATTATATCTGTTATAGGGTACAGGATGAAAGTAGATATTCCCGCTTTTGAAAAAGCGCGTGTTTTAGTCGTTGGCGATATCATGTTAGATCGCTATTGGTCTGGGCCAACACAACGTATTTCACCCGAGGCACCTGTGCCTATTGTTAAAATACATCAAGATGAAGATCGTCCAGGAGGCGCAGCCAACGTAGCTTTGAATATTTCTTCGCTCAATGGACAAGTGACTTTACTTGGTATTACTGGTAAAGATGAAGCATCGACAACATTGCAAACTCATTTGTCAGCAATGAATATAGATTGTCAATTTATTCAGTCAACTGACCATCCAACTATCACAAAACTGCGTATTTTGAGCCGAAATCAACAATTATTACGTTTAGATTTTGAAGAATCATTTGCCGAAGTTGATAAAAAACCTCTTATTGACCAAGTTGAAAAGCTAGTAGCTCAACATGATTTATTGCTTTTGTCTGACTATGACAAAGGCACATTGTCAGAAGTACAAGCACTGATCAAAGTGGCAAAAGCACAAAATATTCCAGTATTAGTCGATCCAAAAGGTACTGACTTTTCTCGTTATCGTGGCGCGACATTAATTACACCCAACCTAGCCGAATTTGAAGCAGTTGTTGGACATTGTAAAAGCGAAGCTGAAATTGTTAGCAAAGGTCAAGCATTGCTGAAAGAATTAGATTTAACGGCCATGCTAGTTACTCGAAGTGAACAAGGCATGACGTTATTACGTCATGACCAAGAAGAGTTTCATTTACCGACGCAAGCTAAAGAAGTTTATGACGTTACTGGTGCTGGCGATACGGTTATTGCTACGTTAGCACTTGCTATAGCAGCCAAAGCTGAATTTACGCAAGCAAGCGCCTTAGCTAATATTGCTGCTGGTATTGTCGTGGGCAAATTGGGTACGTCGACAGTGAGTGAAACGGAGCTAAATGCAGAGTTATCATCAGGCCAAGAAAGTGGTTTTGGTATGATGTCTGAAGAGCAGCTGAAAATTGCTGTTGAATTAGCGCAAGCACGTGGTGAAAATATTGTCATGACTAATGGCTGTTTTGATATTCTCCATGCTGGCCATGTTTCATACTTAAATAATGCACAAAAATTAGGTGACCGCTTAATTGTTGCCGTAAATGATGACGCTTCTGTTACCCGTTTAAAAGGTCCTGGACGACCAGTCAATCCAGTGGACCGTCGTATGGCTGTACTTGCAGGCTTAGGTGCTGTTGATTGGGTAGTACCTTTTAGTGAAGATACGCCACAGCGACTAATTGCCAATATATTACCTAATACCTTGGTAAAAGGTGGGGATTATAAAGTAGAAGATATTGCTGGCGGTCAGGAAGTGATTGCTGCAGGAGGTGAAGTGAAAGTGCTTAATTTTGAAGATGGCATTTCCACCACGAAAATTATTAATGCGATCAGACGAGAAGAGTAGTATTTAGTGCTTTCGGAAAGCTGAATTTTAGACATAAAAAAGCAGCATAAATGCTGCTTTTTTATTAAAGATTTTAACTTATTACACCTAAGATATTGGTTCTATCTATTATTGAACCGCTGTTAAACCTTGATTAATATCTGCTAAGTCTTTTTCTGTAATCGTACCGCCAGCACGTTTTAATGCCAATACATTTTGAATGTAGTCATAGCGAGTTGACGACAAGTTACGTTTTGCGTTGTATAAGTTTCTCGTACTGTTTAATACATCAACAATAGTTCGTGTGCCCACCTCAAATCCAGCTTCAGTTGCTTTCAATGCACTTTGCGCACTCACTACTGCTTGCTCTAAAGATTTGATAGCAGAAACCGCTGCAATAACCGTATTATAAGCATTACGAGTGTTACGTACTACATTACGGTGAGACTGCTCCATATCTTGACTCGCAGCAACATAATTACTCTGCGCTTGACGAACACTACTTGATATTGAACCACCTGAATAAATTGGTACCGTTAGTGTCACACCAAAAGAATGACTGTCTAATGCAGGAGGATTAACACCAACAAACTGTGAATCACTGTCATTTGAAGAGTTTAATCGTCCATTTAAGTCAAGTGAAGGGTAATGACCTGATCTGGCAATATTAATATTTTCTTTTGCGATATCCATATTGATTTTTTGGACAATTAAATCAAGGTTTTTAGCTTCTGCCGTTTGCTGCCATTCGTTGGCACTGTCAGGTAAAGGGCGAGAAGTACTAAAGCGTTCTGTATTTAAAATGTTCAAGTCGCGTGGATAAATATTAGTAATTACACGTAGGGCTTCTTCAGTATTAAATACTTTATTTTCAGCTCTAATTTCGCCTGTTACAGCGTTATCGTATTGTGCTTGTGCTTCATGAACATCAGTGATGGCAGTTAAGCCAACAGAAAATCTTTGTTTCGTTTGTTCTAATTGGCGTTCAATAGCCGCTTTTTCAGCAATTGAAAATTCTAAATCGTCTTTTGCACTTAAAACATTAAAGTAAGCTTCGGTAACACGAACAATTAGGTCTTGTTTCGCTACTTGATAAGCGATGTCACTTTGGTGCGCGAGTTTTTTAGCATTATCTAACTGTAACCAAGTAGAGTGACGATAAAGCTCCATCGTGAGTGTTGCACCATAGGTAAAATTATCATTTGTTTGGGTGATAATATTTGTACCATCAAAAGCTTCATTTTCACCATCAGTATATGAAGCAGAGCCATTAATTTGTGGTAATAAAACCGAACGAGCTTGCTCAATACCTTCTTCAGTTGCTAAAAATTGTGCATGCGCTCGAAGAACAACCGGATCATTGGCTTGTGCTTGCTGATATACTGATAATAAGTCTTCGGCATTAGCTGAATAGCTACTTGTCGCACAGGCAAGGCCAATAAATAATGCGGTTATTGTTTTTTTCATTTTGGAACGCTTCCTTTAATATTGAACTTGCTAATATGTAGTCAATTGTAACTATCTTACCGTGAATAAGGAATTAGCTAAATAAAATAAGTGTTTACCGAGGTATTCTAGTGTAACAAAATGTTAAGTGTTAGGGTATTAAAAATCAGGTTGAACTTTTATAAAAGGCACTAAGGGCTCGTCTATGAAGCAAATGAAAGCACCATTGTTACGTTTTAATATTGATGATGTAGAAATTATTGAAAAAACAAGGAAATACCAAGGTTTTTTCGCACTTGATGAATATAAATTTCGTCATAAATTATACCGTGGTGGTTACAGTAAAGTATTAACACGAGAAGTTTTTGAACGAGGGAATGCTGTTGCTATTTTGCCCTACGATCCATCGACAGATTCTATCGTATTGATTGAACAATTTCGCCCCGGAGCGCTACTCAGCAGCACGGGACCTTGGCAATTAGAATTAATTGCCGGAATGTTCTCTGAAAATGAAGCGCCACTAGATGTTGCCATTAGGGAAGCTAAAGAAGAAGCTAACTTAACTATACAGCCTGAAAACGTTACTAAAGTGATGGATTATCTTTCAAGCTCTGGCGGCATGAGCGAATGTATTCACCTTTACTGTGCTTGCGTTGATAGTCAAAATATTTCCGGTGTTTATGGCTTAGCTTCGGAAGGTGAAGATATCTTAGTCCATGTGGTTACACGTAAAGAAGCTGAAAAATTACTCGCCGAAGGAAAGATACCTAATGCTGCGACTATTATTGCGTTACAATGGTTGGCTCTAAATTTTGATAAGCTGAAAGCGAGATAGAACTAAATGTCAGTTGTTACAAAAAAATATCGCCCTCATTTACCAACACTAATGGCTTTATGTGAAATTAATTACATGTTGCTACTGCGTGTACTTGCCGATAAAGAGCAAGTTGGTGAACAGCGCTGTTTTTTTATCTCTGACTTTTTGAGCTATCGAGTAACTGTAAATGAAGTTACTCGATATACGACATTATTAACGATTAACCAAGAGGCAAATATTCAAGGTTATAATTTAACTGAGCTATTTCGCCCTAAAATGGTTGTCCGACTTTATCACGATGCTCGGATGGCGGAAGTCATCAGCAATCAAGATGTCAGACAAATCAAACCTCGATACGAATACCCAAATGATAAAATGCATTTACCTGATGAGAAGCAGCAAATAAACTTTTTTTTAAAAGAATGGTTACAGTTGTGCCTAAAATTAGGTCAAGTACATATCAATATGAATAAAATATTTTAAGTTAATCTAAAAGAATCGTATGTCAAAAAACTTAACTGTAGCGCAAATTAGTGACAGCCATCTATTTGCTGATCGCAATGGTTTACACCATCAAGCTAATGTTTACCAAAATTTGAAAAAAGTACTTTGGGACATTAAAAAAAAATCGGCAATTGATGTGATTGTTTTTACCGGTGATTTGACTCAAGATCACAGTGAAGCTTCTTATCAGCTTTTTATTGAAGCTTTTGCAGAGTGTGAAATTAGCCTGCCAGTTTATTATCTTGCCGGTAATCATGATGAGCATTTATTATTAAAACGTTATTTATCGCGAGCACCTTTTTGCCACGCCAAGTCTTTCGAAAATTCTCATTGGCAAGTACTATTGTTGGAGAGTAAAAGCGCTACACCTTCAGGTCTATTTACTAAAACCGAAGCTGATAAGGCTGCTGATGTTATTGACTACAGTAAATCACAATTAATATTAATGCATCATCATCCGGTTAACGTTGGTTTTTTCATTGATGATCACGGTTTAGTAAACAAGATAGATTTTCAGCAGTTTTTAGCGAAATATCCCTCAATAAAAGCGATTGGTTGTGGCCATGTTCACCAAGCATTAACCTTGTCTGTAGCATTGCCAAATAAATCGATTAACCTGTATAGCTGTCCGGCAACGTCCATACAGTTCGATGTTAATTCATCAACGGCTAAATCAAATGGACAACCACCGGGCTATAGAGTCTTTACCTTGATTGAAAATAAGCCAATAACCACTCAGGTGTGTTTTGTATAAAATAATGAGGAAATAATTAACGATGGTTAATGTATTGTACATTCATGGTTTTAACTCGTCGCCTCAGTCAATGAAGGCTGAAATAACGCGAAAGTTTTTTGCCAAAAACTATCCAGAAATAAATTTTCATTGTCCACAAATTGCTTCTTCACCTTGTGCGGCCATTAAACAGCTAGTCGATATTATGGCGTTTGCACCGGATGCGACTTGGTTATTAATGGGCTCATCTTTAGGTGGATATTTCGCGACTTACTTAGCAGAAAAATATCACGTAAAAGCAGCGCTTATTAACCCAGCGGTTAAGCCATTTGAATTACTTAAAGGTTATATAGGTGAGCAAGTCAATCCTTATACACAAGAGCATTATCAGGTAATAGAGCAACACATCGATGATTTAAAAATACTTGAACAAGAAAATATTTCAAAAAATAATTACTTGGTCATGGTACAAACTGGTGATGAAGTGTTAGATTACCAACAAGCCGTTGAAAAATACCGTCATTGCCAGCTGGTGATAGAGCAAGGTGGTGATCATAGCTTTATTGACTATGAAAATGCCTTGCCTAATATAGCGCTATTTTTCAATTTACAATCGACAATCTCTACAGACTATCAGAAACAATAAATGAGCGAACAATATAATTCCGATTCCATTGAGGTCTTAAGTGGCCTTGACCCTGTACGCCATCGTCCTGGCATGTATACCGATACAGCGCGTCCTAATCATTTAGGGCAAGAAGTTATTGATAACTCTGTTGATGAAGCATTAGCTGGGCATGCACAAAATATTACCGTGATTCTTGATAAAGATCAGTCACTAGAAGTTATTGATGATGGTCGAGGTATGCCCATCGATATTCATCCAGAAGAAGGTGTTTCTGGGGTAGAATTGATTTTTTGTAAGTTGCATGCTGGTGGTAAGTTTTCCAATAAAAATTACCAATTCTCAGGTGGTTTGCATGGTGTTGGTATTTCTGTCGTCAACGCCTTGTCAACACGTGTAGACGTGTCTGTTCGACGTGATAGTAAAATTTATGAAATGGCCTTTGAAAATGGCTATAAAGTAGAAGAGTTAAGAGAGACAGGTACTGTTGGACGCCGAAATACCGGTACCAGTGTGAAATTTTGGCCTGATGCCAGTTATTTTGACACCGCAAAGTTTTCCGCTCGTCGATTAGTACATCTATTAAAAGCTAAAGCTGTACTTTGTCCAGGTCTCACCATAAAGTTTCATGACAAAAATGAAGATAAAAAATATCAATGGTGCTATGAAGATGGCTTAGTTGATTATTTGAAAGAGTCAGTAAAAGGCTATGTAAGCTTGCCAGAAGAACCTTTTGTTGGCAGTTTTAGTTCTCAACATGAAGCTGTTGACTGGGCAGTGACTTGGTTGCCAGAAGGTGGGGAGTCAGTAGGTGAAAGTTACGTTAACTTAATTCCTACAGTGCAAGGTGGTACTCATGTTAACGGGATACGTCAAGGTTTACTGGAGTCTATGCGAGAGTTCTGTGAATTTAGAAACCTGATCCCACGCGGTGTTAAGTTAGCTCCGGATGATGTTTGGGATAAATGTTCTTACATTCTATCAGTGAAAATGGAAGATCCTCAATTTGCTGGACAAACCAAAGAGCGATTATCTTCACGTCAGTGTGCAGGGTTTGTTACTGGTGTAGTGAAAGATTCTTTTAGTTTATGGTTAAACGAGCATACAGAAATAGCAGAAACATTGGCTGAATTTTGTATTTCTAATGCTCAACGTCGCTTACGAGCCAGCAAAAAAATTATACGAAAAAAGGTTACACAAGGACCGGCTTTACCCGGTAAGTTAACTGACTGTGGTAGCCAAGACATTTCAAGAACAGAATTGTTTTTAGTAGAGGGTGACTCTGCTGGCGGTAGTGCAAAACAAGCAAGAGATCGCGAAATTCAAGCGATAATGCCACTGCGTGGAAAAATATTAAATACTTGGGAAGTAGATTCTGGACAAATTTTAGCTTCGCAAGAAGTTCATGATATTTCGGTGGCCTTAGGTATTGATCCCGATACCGATGATTTATCGGGGCTGCGTTACGGCAAAATATGTATTCTTGCTGATGCCGATTCCGATGGTTTACATATAGCAACGTTACTTTGTGCGTTATTTACTCAGCACTTCTTACCTTTGGTTCAGGCCGGGCATGTTTATGTTGCTATGCCGCCGCTTTACAGAATAGATGTTGGTAAAGAAGTTTTTTACGCCTTAGATGAAGCAGAAAAAGACGGTATTTTAGACCGTATTGAAGCAGAAAAAAAACGTGGAAAGGTCAATGTCCAACGATTCAAAGGTCTAGGTGAAATGAACCCGTTACAATTACGTGAAACCACCATGGATCCCAATACTCGTCGTTTAGTGCAATTGACTGTTGATGAACATGCCGAAACGATGGAACTAATGGATATGTTGCTATCTAAAAAGCGCAGTGGCGATCGTAAAGATTGGCTACAGTCTAAAGGCGACATGATTGAACTTGATTAATGTAGGATAAACCATAAGGTGTCATTGCTAAACTAAAAACTGTCATTTTATTAAATCATAATTTGACATGAAATCGATCTTGTTCTATAACTTTGAGTAGTTGAAACAAAGTTATAGAACCATGCCCCAGTCAGAACCTAGAAGAAAAATTAAACATTTGATGTCAAAAAGCATCAATGTCCAAAATGGTGATAAATCGCTAGATCCAATTACGTATACTGAAAGCCCATTAGAAGCCGATTTTGTTTACCACCTAGAGTTTGACTCTAATGTACTTAGTTATATGGCTCAACCGCCAAGACTTGCATACTTTTTTGAAGGTACTGCTAAAAAGTATACCGCTGATTTTGAGGTGTTTTATGTTGATGGCTCTATTTGTGATTTTGAAGTTAAATACCTTTCCGATATAGAAAATATTGATAATTTTAGTGAATGGCAAACAGCCGTTACAAAAGCTGCTGCGAAAAAAGGGCGAGGTTTCGAAGTAATTACTGAAGAAACTATTAGGCAGCAGTTCTACTATGAAAACCTTCAAATGCTTTATTCAGCAAGAACCA
Source organism: Cognaticolwellia sp. (assembly GCA_049642265.1). Classification (GTDB taxonomy): domain Bacteria; phylum Pseudomonadota; class Gammaproteobacteria; order Enterobacterales; family Alteromonadaceae; genus Cognaticolwellia. Next base: position 50,620 of record JBAROR010000031.1, read on the forward strand.
TTGATATTGATAGCCAATTCTTGTTGCATGTTCTTAAAGTCTTTTCTGACAAAAATGAAGTCACCATTAACCAACTAATTACAAACCAATCAACGGATGTGGAATTCGAACAAGTATACCGATTGATTTTTGACAAGGTATTGGAAGCAGACTTAGAGAAGGACTTTTTATCAAAGCAATCAATCGTTAGAAATACAGGGGGCGGTTATGATAGGTACTTATAAAGTTGGTGACTATATAGTTATTAAATCAGAGGATTCCGAAAAGCAATTTCAGATAACTGAGTGCGGTACTAATTACATCAGAATGACAGATTGTTTTTCACAGATTAAATCTCAAAGAAAGATCACTGAACTAGATGAGTTAGTTGTTTCTGGCATAGCGACTATCGTGCAGCAAAATGTTAACGAAAGAAAAATTCATCATATTAACGCTAAGGATTTTAGTAGTTATTCTGAAAAGGAAAAGCAAAAGGCGAGGGATAAATTTGAATTTGTCATTGGCATTATAGATAAAGCTCTCCCATCTGTTTCTAAAGAAAGAATAGATCCTGTTATTGATGAGATATATGAGGAAGGCTCATTTGAAACAATAACGAAACGGCCTCATGCGCGTAGTGTACAGCGTTGGATTAAAAGCTATAAGGAAGCAAACAATAGTATTAGAGGTTTGATCCCCCTTGATTCACAAAAAGGTAACTATGAACCCAAAGTTGAAAATAACATTGAGCAATATTTTGATGCAGCTATAGAACACTTCAAGAAGCTTGAGAGGCCAACAATAGCTAGTTCATATGATCATTTAGATACTTTGATAGAGTATAAAAATAGCTTTATTAAAGAGCATTCTAATAAATTAACAGTTCCTTCTTTAACTGCTTTCATAAAAAGGCTTAAAAAGAATGCTCCAAAAGAGTTAATGCTTGCGAGAGAAGGTAAAGAAGCTACTAACATTGCATTTAAGCAAGCAAAATTGCCTCAAGACATTTCACTTATTTTACAAAGAGTCGAAGCCGACCATACTCAACTTGACTTATTTATTGTTGATGAAAAAAGCTCACTAATATTGGGCAGGCCATATATCACCTCACTTTTAGATTATAAATCAAAAAGTGTTTTGGGCTTTTACATAGGCTTTGAAAAGCCAAGCTACCTTAGTATTGCGAGGGCCTTAAGGCACGCTATTTTGCCAAAAACGTACGTTAAAGAAAATTATCCTAATATTGTAAATTCGTGGGACTGCCATGGTTTTCCAAAAGTTTTAGTTACTGATAGAGGAAAAGACTTTGAAAGTATCGCTCTTAGCGATGCTTGTATGGAGTTAAATATCAGAATTCAGAGAAACCCCGGTAGGCATGGGTGGTATAAAGGTACAGTTGAACGGCATTTTAGAACCATTAATGACGAATTACTAAGTGATAAAGCAGGAAAAGTATTCCCTAATATTGTAGATACAAATTCATATAAACCCGAAAAGCACGCCATTATTACTATGGGATTGTTTCTCAATATTTTTCATAAATGGGTTATCGATGTATACCACATGAAAAAAGTATCAAAAGGGAGAATTATCCCTAGTGTAAGTTGGAAGGACGACTCGGATCGAGTTCCGCTTAGGATAATGAACAAAGATGCTTTAAATATTGTCCTTTCAGAAAAAAAAGAGCTAACAAATACTAAAGACGGTATTGGGTTTTACTTCATTCAATATGATAACAAAGAGTTAGCTAGCTTGAGAGCCAAACGTGGCTTTGTAAAAACTTTATTTAAATATGATCGAGAGAACTTAGGTCAAATTCAAGTTTTTGATCCACATGAAAATAGATTCTTCGAAGTTAAAGCACTTAATCAAAAGTATGCTAAAAACTTGTCGTTACATCAGCATAAAATTATTAGAAACTTCCATAAGAAATTCATTCAAGGGAAGATAAATACTGAAGCATTAGCTGTAGCAAAAATGCAGATAATGCAAATGATTAAAGATCATATTGATGCTAGAAAAAATAATAGTATAGCTTCATCGTCCGCTGTAGCACGTGTACTAGATATCGGTCAGCAATCAGATAACTCGGTTAAAGGTTCTGCGCATGAAGAAATTGAAAAGCATACTGCCACCAATGACGTAGAGTCTGGCAATACAAGCCCTGATGCACCTTCAAAACCAGCATCAAAGACAAGTAAGGTAGAAGTTTACGATGGTAAAAATAACAAAATGAAAAAGAAACTGGAATTTTAGGAAATTAGTATGACACCTGAACAAATAGAAAAAATTCGAATTATAAAAAACATTTTTGTTCCATCGGAGAATTTGCAGTCAATACTCGACACAATGAAGAGAATTCGTGAGTTGAGTATAATAGATAATTATGAGCATTTACCTACTTGTATGCTGGTAAAAGGTGAAACAGGAGTAGGTAAAACTACTTTTATAGCCCAGTACATGAAAAACAACCCTCGTTCTAATTTAGTAGCTGAGGAAGATGAGCGGACTGTTGTTCCTGTTCTTTATTGTGAATTACCAAAAGCGAAACACCCAAAGCCTGTAGCTGCCGAATTACTAACGCAATTGGGTGACCCGCTTAAAGGAGTGGGAGATGCTAACGCTTTACTTAATCATTTAGTTGATTTATTAAAAAAAACAAAAGTTGAGCTAATTATTATTGATGAGTTTCAGCACGCCATTGAAACAACAAACAAGGAAGTACTAAAGGAAATCGGTGAGTTTTTTAAGAGGTTAATTAATAAGTCGAAAGTTCCTATCGCATTCTTTGGTATGCCTTGGTGTAACCCTATCTTTGAAGTGAATAGTCAATTAAAACGCAGAGTACGTAAAAGCAACTTCAAGCTCGAAAACTTTTCGTTAGATACATTTGGTGAATTCCAAATGTTTTTAGAAGTTGTACAAGATGAGCTACCGATAGATTTTGATGGTTCAATGTGGGAAGACTTAGAGTTGGCCTTCAAATTGTTTGCAGCGTCCTCAGGAAACCTTTCAGATTTAATGGAGGGCATTATTATGCCTGCTGCGATTGAAGCAGTCCTAGATGATGCTGATTTTTTAACAATTGATCATTTAGCTGATGCTGTTGAAGATAACCTTGATATTCTCGAAGAATTAAATCCTTTCAACATGGATTTACATTCGATTGAAGCTAGGCAACAAAAAAATGAATCTTATTGGAATGCAGAAGCTCCTAAAAATTCACTTAGAGTAAAAGAGGCTACATATGCTAAAGTCAAATTTTCAGATTTGGAACTAAAAATGGCGCTGAAGAAAAGATAGTGCAAATGTTAATAAGACCTTTCCATAAAAAAGGTGAGTCATTTCAAAGTTACGTTTATAGATCTGCTAGAGCAAATGGCTGGACGAGTAACCGTTTAAAGGAATTCTTACGATTAGAGGTAGCACCACTTTACTCATATAAAACTGAAGATAGGGAAAAGCTAAAAACTTGGCTAAGCGAAGCATCTAATTGCAGTGCCGTTTTATGGCTTCCTGATGTGTGGAGCTGTTATAACGATCTTAAAGAAAGTTTTGACTTCTCAAGACTCAAGGTGTGTCCTCATTGCTGCGAAGACAATGACGGAGCAATGCCTGCTTATTGGTTTATCAGACAATACCTTGTATGTATCAAGCACAACCATTTATTAATTGATAGCTGCCAAAGCTGCAATGAAAAATTTACAGCCGATTCATTTATAACAGGTAAATGTCAAAACTGTTCAGAGAAACTAGTTAATTTTACCAGTGTTCATTGTGAACCTGATTTTTATAGTAAGGTGATTTACCAAAACCTAGAACATATTGACGACAATAAAGCATTCATTTCGATATTTTCTCAAGATGTATTACCTAAAATAAAATCACTTAATGCCCTTATTCCACTAACGGGTTTAGAAGAAGAGATTGGCAAAAATTATTGGCAAAGAAGATTTTTGAATATCGACCAGCTTTATCAGTTTCAATATGCATCTACATTGTTAAGTGAAAGTAATGCTGAATTAATGTCTGCTATTAAAAAATATATTAATGCGCATTCCTCTATTGGTATCAAAAACCTAAGCAAAATATTTGGAGGTGTTAATAAATATATGCAAGATGCAGATTATTTTTTTTATTTTGATGCACTGAAAAATTTACTTTTATCAAGAGAGGATGAATTTGAAGATTTAAATGTTGGGCTTAGCTGGATTTCAAAACTATTTAATATTGATGAAACACTATTAATAGATTTTATTAAAACTAACTATAGTCACATGCTCCTAAAGAAACCTAGGCCCATTATTAAAGTGATAAATATTGAATTAATAATAACTAAGTTTGGGACCGGGATGGTAAAAGAATAATAAACATTAAAATATATAAAAACAATTACTTAGCTTGTTCTAGTCTCACTATATCACAAGATTTTGTGAAAGACTTTTTAATTCTCAGTTAGCCTAATATGGTATTTCCAAAAGTAGTATTGGCCGCCTATCATTAATTGATTAATCATTGGAGGTCATCATGCATTTATCGCTTATTCATAACATCCCTGACGACCTTCGAAAGCATATTGATGATCACTATGAACGAATCATACAGTTTTATCCGGCTAAACGTTTAACCATGTGGCCAAGACTCAGAGTGTTAATTGAAAACCATGAGTGCCAGCTCATTACGCAATCAAGCTTACAATACCTAACTCATCATCATTGCATTATCTCTCGATGTCTTTTGGGATATAGCTTGAGCCAAGCTAATTTAAGCTACGGCCCCGTAATAAGTAACGACTTAGCCGAACATTATTTAGATACCGGAATAGGCTTAGTTAAAGAATTTAAAAATGAAATAGATCTTTCTTGGTTGCTAGAGTCCAGGTTTGAACTTTGGAAAGAGGTATGTCGAGTATTTCTTTGTCATGCATATAGAACCGATAACTCAACTGATAACTCAATAATTTTTGCTGAAAAATTTGTTGATTTCACTAGTCAAAAAATAGCTATTTAATAGTAGGTGTCAATATGGATAATGAAACAATGGTTAAGAAAAATGAGTGTATTTTATGTTCTCCTAAAATCCAAAGAATTGAAGGTGAAGATGTCATGGGCGATGGAAAGCAATATAGCAACGATTATGCTCAAATTTTTAATATAGATTTGGGTGAAATAATTTGTAATTCTTGCAAAGAAAAAATTAATGCTTGGGGAGGAAGTATCAACTATAGAACACCTGTAAGAGAAAAAACTAATTACCCCTAGTTGCTTTAAAGTGCTAGACGACCAGTTTTTATGATTGTAAATTAACTGGTTCTAAAAGCTTAGTTGGTCCTTTGAAGGGCTATCAACTTAGCTTAACCATCTACAGTATTTTGTGGTTCCTTTCTTTTGTTAAGTTGTAATCATATTTAGAGTAATATAAACGAAGCCTGCTGCTCACTTGTGGGGCAGGTTTAAGCTCATAGCTGCCAGTGGAGTATTGTCTTTGAACGATCACTTTTGCCACAAACCTGACCTAATTCACTGGTCAAAACAACCCTATTTTATGTTCACTTTGATACGTTAGCTGAAGTTAGGGTTGGTTTATCTAACGACAAGTGATCCGACTAACCGGACGTTCGCTTTTTATAAGTACTTTATTTTTTTTTAATATCGAGTGGTTGCTTGACAATGTAGTATCATTTCTTTCTTCATCGATAATTCAATAAGCCTCAAACTGAGGCTATTCTTGAAGGACAAACTACAGTGGGTTTAATAACTCGTTGAAACATCAAGTGAATGAATAATAATGCGATCTCTGGTGATCATGTGATTGCGTATTCGTCCTTTATCACCTTTGAACTCTTGAAAACCATCATTGGATACAATGACTGATTCAGGCTTGCTATCTGCGATAGTGTTTAAAAAGTTATCGGCAATTTCGCCTTGAGGTGCAACGAAAACGTCAACATTGGGCATCGCAAGTTCCTGGTTTATAGATTCAGCGTTTAACTTGAGCTTATGCACCAAACCGTAGTCAAAGATTACGTTGACAGGTGCTATTTCGCTTAATTGAGGGAGTATAGCTTTTAGCGCAGACAAACCAATGAATTCACTTCCCATATAGCAACAGTTACTCCCGTCAATTAAAATATCAGAGACAGGCACTAGCATCCCGGTGATTGTTTCGTTTACTTTATCGAGTGCCTTTTGCAAATGACGTTTCTTAGCGACTACTCTAGTTTTAAACTGGCCGATAAGTCTTCTTGGACTACCATCGCCATATTTAGCCTCGACTTTCTCATGAACAAGTCGTTTATTACTACTGTTTGCTAATTCATTATTGAAACCTTCAAGGATCGAAATATCATTAAAGATGCTGCTTATTTCTCCCTCCAGCGTTTTAACATCAGCCATATGATCTGAGATTTTATCTTCTATTTCAAATACTTTTGAAGTTACCTGTACAATACTGGCTTGCAACTTAGCTATTTCATCATTGCGAAAAACTATCTTGGCATCAAAATCTGTTTCTTCATACGCTTTCACAAGCGCTGGTAACGTATCTAAATTAGCAAGTGTACTTACAACCTCTGCATTGTACTCTTTGAAGACGTCGCTCAACTCATGCTTTTCTGTCGTTGGTTTAGTCAATACACCATGTACAGCATTAAACGTGCTTTGTAACTCAGGTAAAGAATGGATCGCTGCGGCTAAATCATTTTTGAGCAACTTGAAACCTGTCCTGACTTCATCAAGCGTTTTAACTTGCAGCTCCAACTGCGTTTTGTTATTTTCATTCGTTTCTCTACGGCTCAACAATAACCTTATCGACTTGGCGTTACAGTAATCAACGAGGGAGTGAGAAATAATAGGGTTGGTTGGTAATTTTTGTTCGATATACTTCATGTCCAATGTAGATTGGAGTTTTGAACTGTTTAACTTTTCAAGTAATGAACCAACAATCTCAACATGTTCACTGATGAAAGTTACGTTAGACAGTTGCTCAACAAGCTGTTCAACACCAAGTTTGAAAGCATTATCAAGTTTGGTTATTTCATCGTTCAAATAAGCATGAGCAGCTTTAGCAGATTCAATATCAAAAGCTTTTACTTGCTCATGAAAACGCTCAGACTTCTCAAGATACTCTTGCTCATTGCAAAGCTTATGCTGTAGCTCCTTTAACGTCGTCCGCTCCTTATCAGCTATGACCTCATAAAGTTCTGCTTTTTTCCTATCATCACTATTGAACCAATTACCCATTTTCTGAAATGTAGTTCCTGCAACTTCTTCATACACAGACATATACCGCGACAAATCTTCTTTTGATGTGTTAATTTTCTGCACCAAGTTAAGTATTCTCCGAGAGTAGCTATTAATTTCTAAAAGCCTTTTACCCGTCTTTGTAGTATCACTTTCATGTAGTGCAATTGAGGCCGCTAATGTCTCAATTTGGCATTTTTTCAAAGCGGATAGGGCGTAAAAACCTTGTAAGTGACTGGCTATTTTATTCAACAAGGTTTGGCCAAGCGAGAGTTTAGCTGATTTAAACTGTGCTAATGCTGGCGCTGTTTCAACAGCGGGATAGCCGACACCTTTAATAACCGTGTTTATATCACAATAACGTTGTTGAGACTCAGTGCTGCTCTTAGTATTGCTATGACTCTGATTGTTTGAACTATCATCTTCATCTTGATTGAAGTGATCCCACGCGTATTTTGCACCTATACCTACAAACGCTATCGGTGCTAAAAACCAAACGGCCATGATAAAATCCTTGTTAATATATAAAAAGAGGTACCGATACTACTTTTGTAATATATCGGCTTTTATTAAATTTGTGGTAATTACTTCTTGCGCAAATGATCACGTTTGTCAGAATCATCACCTAAGTAAATGGTGTTATGAACCTTTATGTGATCGTGGTCTTCTAATAGTTCCGGTTTCTTACTTGCTTTACCTTGTAGTGGGCTACCGCATTCAGGGCAAAATTTCATCGTATTATCATTAAGAATGGCCTTACAGTTACCGCACTCTAGCGAGTTTAGTTTTTTTCTGAGAAACGCTATGTGAATAACACAAGGGATTGTCACCTTGTAAGCAGGTCCTGCAAGGTCGATAGCTGTCCATGCACCTGAAATAGCCAAACCAACAGGGCCAGTTACAACAGAAAGCACTTTCGCAATAGTTGCGTTGGTCGCTAATATCAATCCATGACCTAAAAGGAGTCTCGCTACATAGTTAGCGACAACCATTGCCAGTTGATAAGAAGAAAAACCACCTGAGCGAAACAGCATGATAAACGCGGCAGTTGTTAAGCCACCAACAGAATAAGCGCCAGCGCCTTTAACTTGTTCGTAAAGGGCTTGTTTTTCAGCCTCCGTCATATTCTCAACGGCTTGGGTCAAAATCTTTTCAAGAATGGCATCTTCAACACTTTCAACTGTATTTTTTTTGTTGAAATTCGCACCTATTTTATCAGCAACATCACAAGCTATCTCATGGTAAGCAGGGCCTTTACTTCGAATTACATTCAATAGCGAGTTACCACCCATGTAACGAATTTCTTCAGCTATCACATCGGCGTATTTACTATGAGAAGGAGAGTGAGCTTTATATGCACTCGAATCCGTTAAGCTTTCAGAAAACTTATCTTTCAAATACTCGACAAGCGGTGCTAAATCTTCATCACTTGCTATACATAACAATGGGTTTAAATCGCTATCAAACGCACTTGTATTATTCATATTCTTCTTCCTTAATTCTGTTACGCGTTAAGTAATCTGACACTTCTTTATTCATAAATACTCGGTCAATAACTTTAGTTGGAAAAACAGTTTCAGCCCTTCTAGCGATCAACTTAATGATTTCATCATTTAATTCGCCAGTTTCAGCTAATTCTTTAACAGCAAGAAATATCCTTACACGAGGGTCAAACTCGCCGTTAGCACCACGAACCAAGAAGGGCTTTTCGTTAGCTAGTTTCAATTTTGCTCGTCTTTTACGTTGTCTTTCGTTGTTACGTTTCTTTACTTCATCAGAGGACATTGGATAGCTCGCTTTGTGACTGTCACAGCAATGTAAAGCGTGACTGTCACAAAAGCAAGCTTTTTAAGCGCAAGTAGAGTTTGAGAGGCGACTGTTAGGCAAGCAGCTGTAAAGGGGTATAGAAATGTCTTTCAATAGCTATAAGCATGATCTTAATTAAAAAAATATTAATGTCCGCTCAAGGCTCTTAACTGGGGTTAGTAACTAAAAAGCTAACTTCCGCTTATGGCTATCAGTTGACCTAAAGAACAACCAATAGCTAACGTCAGTAATGCGCACAAAGGGATCGTTAATTTTTCTAACATGACTGACCGCTTTGGTGGCTCAGGAGCTAGTCGATAGTTGTTCTCCTGCAAGCTCAATATGTCGTTGGTCTTTAACGTCTAAATGACAACGCCGAGTCTAAAACGATGTATTGAGGATGCGAAACAGTAATCCTACCTAGGTCAATATAAAACCTTCTGAGTCGTATGTATTCTAAAGGTGATTTCCCAAACGTCTTCTGAATGTTTGTAGTGGCATAGTTAATTTGGCCACCTAACTATTGGTAGCTCAGCCTCTTTCGTGCATAAGGAGGTGTCTCTAAATAACTTAATAAGGACATCGTTTCATTCGAAAAGGTAGGATGTTTGTCCTTACCTTCGCTTTCTGTCCCTATGTTTTGACTAAATGTGTCCTTATCGAGCAAGATGAGGACAAAAAGTAAGTTAATAAGGACAAAAACAGACTACGTAAGGACATTTTTATGTGTTTCCTTTAGCATTTGGCTGTGAAGTCATACCAAAGAAATTATGTGATCGACCGCTGTGCTGGCATTGTTCACACTCAGGCTGAACGACTTACGCGCAGAATTCCATATACTCATCTTCTGGGAGCGCCCGCTATCAGAAGGCTGGCTAGCGTAATATGGTTAATCCTTCATGTCAGGTGTAGATCAAAATAGATTGGAAATTTAAGCTAAAACCCACAATACCAGAAATAGCAAACTTAGCAGCTCGCTGCGGCAATACAATCACTGGAATACGTTTATGATACAGAGCACATTTACCATTTGGTGCAGTTGTAAATGTTACGAACTGAGGTGTTTGGGATTCGTACCAAACTTCTGCCATCAAAAAGGCTCATCATTTGTGTTTGAAAAAAACGCTTTTAATCTTTTACATTTTCAGTCCGCCATTCATACCAACCAAAGCATGAGATAAGGCACCGATGACTTATTATAGCGTCATTGAATGTAGGCTTAGTAGGAGCAGCTTCACTTTGAGCGTTAATCAATAAACGTTTTGACCAATTAGGTTTTAGTCCCACTCAGCATTGGGCTGCTGATAATTTCCATCTCGTTAATAATAAGTTGATATTTCATTTGGTTGTGTGATAAATAGAAATAAAATCATGATTCATTCTTAATAAAAGGCTAGCTTAGTCTTACTTTCATAATTCAAAGGACTGTACGTTGTCTATTTCATCAATATCTAAAATCGCTATTTTTCTATTATACACCATGAGCTTTACGTCTATTGCTATTAGCGAGACTAAATTGGATCTAGAAAATGAAATTCGGGAGTTACTAATACCCACACGATCATATGAATTTTTACGTGACTATAAGCGTTCTCAAAGTCTCATGAGTGAGCTACTTGAGAAGGTTTCAATAATAGATGATGAACCACTAATTTTAGAAGTGCATTATGCAAATATACTTTTGGCTGACAGTCAAACTTCTGTAAACGATTTTACTAGCTCATTGAAAATTGTTTTAGCTTTATCAGAGAAGCTAAAAGATTATGAAAAACATGCGTTAGCAATCACTATAAAAGGTACGTTTTATCAAGAAAAGGAAGATATAGTTCAAGAGATTGCTTCATTTAAGTCAGCCATAGATTACGCCAATAAGCATAACCTCAAGCAAGTAAAATCAGGTAACCTTAATAATTTGGGTGGTAGATATTTTTATTTAGAATTATATGATCAAGCTTTGAAGTACTTCCAAGAAGCAAGTGCAATTAATAGCTCCCCACTTGTAATTAGAAATATAGCGATGACACACATGATGCTAGGCGAATTAGATAAAGCTGAAAATACCCTAGCGGCACAAAAAAAGATTAACCCACTGGACTTAATTGTACTATCGGCCATTTATGTTAAGAAAAAAGATTTTGAAAAGGCCAAGCAACAGTTGTCCAAAATTCGACAAGATTATCAACCACTACCTTCTGCATATTCTGCATATGCAGCATTAGCTGAAGCGAAGCTATATTATTCCCTACAAAAATACGATATAGCAGTAAAATTATTTGAAGAAGGCTTCCGTAGTAATGATTATATAGCACCATCAGAAAAACAAAATAATTTATATCTTCTCTCTGACAGCTATTTTAAATTACAAAATTACCTTAAAGCGGCTAGAACATATAATCAATGGGCTTTACTCAAAAATTCGCTCGATGAAAACCGTAGAAAACAAACAATGCTCTTACTCTTAGCTGAATTTAATCTAGAGCTAGAAGTAAATAAAAAAGAAAGTGTTGAGAAAGATTTATTACTCGCTAACGATAAATTAGCATCCAATGAAAAAATTAAGGAATTACAGATATTCATCACCTTTTTATCAATAGCCATAACACTTTTAATTGCTTTTCTATTTTATAAACAAAGCCAAAAAAACAAATTACTGAATGAATTTGCCCATACAGACATGCTAACCAAAATAAAAAATCGTAGAAGTATTATTTTATATCTAGAAAATAAAATAAAGTCTCTTAAAAACAATGACCTTCTATGTGTTGCCATGTTAGATATTGACCATTTCAAGCGTATCAATGATAACTTTGGTCATGATGTTGGCGATAAAGTATTGTGTGCGTTTTCATCATTTGTTTCTACATTTTTAAGAAAATCTGACACTTTTGGTCGATTTGGTGGAGAGGAGTTTTTAATTATTTTTAATGACACTAATATTGCACAATCAAAAGCGATACTTGAGCGATTAGTGATAGAATTATCAGACTTTGAATTTTCTGAAGTTGGGAATGTGACGTTTAGTGCGGGTTTAGCTCAATACAGTAACCAAGATATCAAAACATTAATTATTGAAGCCGATGAAAAATTATATACGGCAAAAAATTCGGGAAGAAATCAAGTAGCGGCTTAGCTTAAATAGCTAATTCCGCAGTTCGCTGCGGTGGTTCAATAAGTACTCACCGCAACAACTAAGCTATGCAAGTTCGATAGCGATAATGCTGTCATCAATAACTGTGTTATGTCGTTAGTTTGTGTTTTACGCTTTCGCTTCTAATATTTGAAATCCCCAAAGAAATCTGTGAATTTTCTATGTTCAGGTGGAAACGTTCTACTAATAGTGCCGCTCAATCGAATTTGAATTTACCATCCTAAACAGTTTAACTATTCACAAAAGTAGACGTGATCATTCATTAATATTATATGAAGATGCGAGACTTTTAGCCCAATATTGTCTGCTCGCTTGTGAGGCAAGTTTAAGCTCATTACTGTCGGTGACACCTGTCTTAAATCAATAGCTAAAGTACACAAGAACCAGTATTTGTTACGTTTTTCTTACCTAATAAATAAAGGTTATTGATATTATTTTAGTCAATCAACTCTCGTTGCCAACCAATATTATATAATCGAGAGGCAGGAGCATTACTACTAGCTAAAAAAATAAATAGAAAGGAGTTAACAAACAGTCTTCGTGATGATAAGTAGGAAGTTATTCAAAATTGAGCCAGCGAGGGTAGCTCTTTTTTCAAGGGGTAACCCAAACTTGATGGCTTTGCCATCCGAGGGAACACTCGGGGCAGCAATAGGTACGAAACCTCCTCACTTACTACTTATTAAGTGTATAACAAAATGCATCATCTGTATTGAATTTTTTCAGCATTAAATAACTTTCTTGTTTAAATGTACCACTAGACAATTTTTCTTTTTCAATGGTGTTATTCATCTTTTTAAATGAGCTTATCTGCTCAAATCTATAGCGTGAGAAATTAATAGATTCGCAAAATTCAGATTTTTCTAGCTTTTTACTATAGGTTAGCACCGAGGTTAACCCATTGTGTAATTCAACAGCATGCTCAAAATTATTACTTTTAAAATGCCCTATATAAAATCGATTAAGCAAAAATGGATTACTGTTGCCTTTATGATTGAGAAAAATGTTTTTATATTGAACAACTTTATCGTCTCTAAATAGAAAATACCTTCCGACATCAAACCAATACCCTTTGTCAGCAAACGCCTGAATCTTTAAGCCTCCTAGATCACTATTAAGCTCACTATCTAATAATTGAAATAATTTATTTTCACTAGATATTGGTATTGAAACATGAACAGAATCTGTATTTGTATAGCAAATATCTAGCTCTGGAATAGAGTGTAACTGCTCTAATAACTTGCACATTTTTAAGCGAGCATTGGCTAATATTTGAGATGAGAAGCTATATATACAACTATTGTTGTCAATATCTATGAATTTAAGGCGGTAGCAATCTCCACTCCTTAAGATACTAAAGTATTTTGAATATTGTAAGGCTTCTAATTCATCCTTGTTATTTAGGTCAATTTGTATTCCAAACTTATTGTCTACATAGCTTAAAAGCTCTTTAAGGCTATTAAAGTCGACCATCTTATTGTTGGATGGATTAGTCATACTATGCAACATTGCAAGTTGTTGTTTATATAATTTTTCAAGTTCTTTTTTGCCCTTTAATTTAGCTTTAGCTCGTTTACGGTAGAGATTAAGACTGTGTTGATAAAGTGGGTGACCAACATTAGAGCTAGATATGCAACATGAAACAATCCAAATTTTAGAGAAGTGTTTACTAAAATATTCAACTTCGTTACGGTGAAGTAATATTTCTACTTCGTCTTTTTCATCGAGAGAAAAAGCTAAAGGTTTTAGTAATGATGTATATTTGAAAGGATGATATTTTTTAATAAATTCGGTTGATGGTTCAGATAATAAAACATGATAAATACCATTTTTTAGAGGTTCACTCTTATAAACGTTATTTATTGTTTCAAAAGTTAAAGAGTTAGGTTTTACAAAATCGCCATGCAAGCATGAAGCATACATAGAGTTATAATCTAGAGCGAATATACTTCTGTCTTTTCTGGATTCTGTAAATTTAAATACTTCTTGGTATGGTGGGTAATAAGCGTAATGAAAACAGATATCTAAAGATGTTTTATTTCGGATTCTTCTCTGAAGTTTAGTTAATAGCTCACTAGAAAAGTTTTTCGAAATAGAATGTTTTGTGATCCCTAAGTTTTTTAAGTAGCTCAAACAACTTAGAAGTTTTTTATGATTACTCTTCAGATTACTATTAAACTTTATATCCGAAAATATAGGGAAATTGCTCTCTAAAACAGATATTTTTGCTTTGTATCTAATTGCGATTTTTACGAGCAATCGATATTCCATATCGGTGAGTACAATATACCTATTGTTTTTACTGGATAAATGTAAATAAAAAAACTCTTCTAGTTTATAAGTTTTATCACCTGTAAAAACTGATTTACCATCAGTTGATATGGGAATAGGAATATAATTTGATTTGTATTTTTTATAATTTTCATATCTAACGATTTTTTTTGTTTTGGATATTTTTGGGAAATTAGGGCTATATTTTCCACAAGCAATTCTTCTATATTCAAAATCCATCATATGGCTTCCAATTAGAAATCATTAATTGAATTAATTGCTCATTAGAGAATGGTTGTTTTAAAGAAATTAGTTCTTTCAGTATACTCCTTTCACTTTTGGCAGCATAATATAAAAGACTTCTCAAATGCCTAAATTTCCACGAAGGGGTATATTTTTTATTAGCTTTCCAAACATAGTTAGGGACAAATGGATGCTTTGATTTCGTCTCGATATCATTACCTGTAAGCTCTCTTTTAATATCCTTTAAATCTGACTTACGCAAATCCGAAATGCCTAGATGTAATCGAGTAAAAGATAAAAAAATTCTCATTTCTTCTGCCTCTATCTTAATATCTGCGTTGATACCATTTATTTGGACAGCAAGTTCATGGATAAAAGATTGCATCTGCCCAACTCTATGATAAACGTTCATACCATCCGTATTTTGATAAAGCATAAGGCAAAGATTTTGAAGTTCTTCTCTATGCCTAAGAGATAGATTAACTTCTATCCTTTCAAAATGTTTAAGAGCAGCATCTTCTAAAATATTCTTTTGCAGGGCTACTACTGCAAAATCATGGGGAAGTTTTTCTAAGTAACTATATCGGTTTGACATATAGTTAAGTTGTTGGTGCGTTATTTTGAAGAATAGGTTCGCTCTAAAAGCCTCGCTGTCATAACTGGTAGCAGCAATATCTTGGAGCCTTAACTCATATATCGATCGATTAAATTCATCCGCTGAATATATTTCATCTTGCTCACCTTTTTGTTCTTCTTCCGCATCCCAATTCCAAAAGACATCATCACATAAATAGTAATCAAGTGGAGCAGAAAAATCTCCATAGCCCATTGCTTTCCCCTATATACTTTAGAGATAAAATTTTCTCTATTATACCTTTGTTTGATTAAACTTTTTAGACGTTGATTTTTAGGAAGTTAGGAGCGACCCATTAATCTCATTATAATAGTTCAATATACCACTTAAATGACTGCTTTGGTGGCTTTTCTGCCTATCAATAAGAAGGTAGACTAATATCTTTTGAGTATTAAAAACAGCTCAAAAAATTACTGATGCTAATGACTATATTGTCAGACAAAAGGTCAAAAATGTTAAATCTAGGAACCCCTACATATAGTGGCTGGTAGAGCTAGTGGATAGCCCTTGTTCTTTGTATATAAATTCACGCAACAGCCATCGGTTTTTGGACCAGATATAAGCTCAATATTGTTACCTTTTAACTTTCTAGCCTGCCTAGTCAGCAAGTATAGTGATTTAAACTTATCAATACTCCTCTTAGGTATCATTTTAATAGGGCGAGCTGTGCGTTTAACTTGCAGCTTCTCACATTCTAGGTAGCCTAGCTTGATGAAATCATAAATAGCATTGATGTTCACACTTAGCTCTATTGTTGCTTCAGTGGGGGATAGAAAGTTATCGAAAGGCTTATCATTAGCATCAAAGTTTGGTGTGAATTGTTTAAGTGATAGTAGGTTATTTTTATTTGACATATATCCGAAGTTAATATCGCCATTAAGCATTGATTTTATCAGGCGGCCAAAGCTAACTTTTACGAGGGTAAAACGTTTATGTGCTGTATCAGACTTTTTAACTGTAGGGTCAGAGGATGATTTAAGTTGATTAACCAGCTTTTCAATTTGTGATTTTTCAATTAACCAGTCTCTAGTTTCATTATTTGGTTTAAGCAGTGGCTCGATAATATTATCCCGTAGCAACAGCCGAGTATGATAAACACTGATACCTAATAACTCGGCACTTTCATCAATAGAAAAGCAGCGCTTTAACCTTGACTTAAATTCCATTACATCTGCACGAAGAAATAAGCGTGCGCCATTAACTAAAGAGTGAGAAGACGATAGTAATTTTTCACGAACATACACTTTCACCCTTCCTAAATGGCAGCAAAGAACTTCAGCAACATGTGATTCGCTGATGAATGTTGAATTATCCTTTACCTGCGGATCTACTTGCGTGAGTGGTTGCATTAGCATGCCAGTAGAAAAATGGTCGCGTAAATACTCTTCAAAACCAGATTTTAGCAACTTATACGCACCTGAACGGTTATTCTCAGGGCTGTAGATATCATCATATAAATCACGAAAGCATTTTCTAACCCCAGTTAATCGTTTATCTGACATAGGATTATCTTCAAAGTGCGCTAACATCTCAAAAAATCGAGTAGGCCATTCTGCAATATACCAATAGGCAGCAGAGTAAAATTGGCGGCTAAACTCAATATCACTTTTAGCACTGGTTTTCTTTTGAGAACAAAAAGCAAACTGATGAAAATGGGCAAAAAAACCTAACAAGTCGCAGTATTCTGCGAGATTCAACGACTGTATTTCAATGACTAAATTAGTATTTTCCAATAACTCGATGTGCTGATTGAAAATGAACTCAGCTTCACTAATTTCAATTGAAGGTGAATCATCGCTCCAATTTGTAACATCACGCCATAAATAATGTGTTGCCCATGTCAATTTATATCCGGTGACAGGATGAAATGTTACCAAAGGACACATATGTTTAGTGCAGAAAGTCTTGGCCGCCAGACTATTTACAAAAGGGATAGTCTTTAACTCTTCATAACAAAAGGGACAAACTCTCACGTGTGAAAGGTTTAGGTTTTTTACAAGAAAGTTCTGTTTAAAGGCCAAACATCGAGTATTACTAATTTGTCTAAACTTTAGCGTTTCAATTTGAGAAGTGTTTATATTGGCTAACATTGCTACTCGCTCTAAATCAAATTCGCCAAAGAATATTTTCTTACTCGGTAGTCTATTATTCAAAAGTTTGCAGTTGGCCGTTCTTAAAAGTTGCATTGAATTTTTATAGCCATTGGCGGCTGTTAATCTCAATAAATAACTAGGTAAAGAATCAGTAGCTTTAGGGTAAGGTCGAATAAGTAACATATTCAAATCTTGATTTCATGAATGTTACTTTTAGTTAAGCAGTAAATCGAAATAGATCAAATCAAAATGATAATACCTAAATGATAGTATCATTTTAATTGCAAGTTTCTCTGAATCGATTTAAAGTGTTATTTAATAAACATAAAAATAATGTTGAATGTCACTTGGTAGATTTAACAAATATCAATTATGCACAGCGTGAGCGACTTGCGTTCATTGATTTCTGCTTGCAATTTTTCGGGCAAATATCACGTGCTGACTTAGTTAATCACTTCAAAACGGGGTTAGCATCATGCTCGCGTGACCTAACTTTGTACCGTGAATTAGCTCCGGATAATCTCACTCTCAAACACGAAACAAAACAGTATTACCGCACTTCAGACTTTATTCCCGTATTTGAGCATAACCCAGAGGCTACATTGAATAGTTTGTGTAGAGGCTTCGGTGATGGTTTTTCTAATGGCATTACACCATCTGATGTCTGTATTGATGCTACAAGGTTAATACATCCAAGCTCAGATGTTATCGCCACCATCATGCGTGCGATCAACAATCGACAAGCTATATCATGTGACTATGTTTCATTGTCTTCTGGTGAAACTAAACGCACTATTGTTCCACATAGTCTCGCAAATAATGGCCAGCGCTGGCATGTACGTGCTTTTGATAAAAAAAATAAAGCCTTTAGAGATTTTGTTTGTACTCGATTACATAATGTTACTGAAATTGAAAAGCCAATTGCGACAATGCAGGGAAGACAATTTGATCAACAATGGAACAACATTCACAAAATTACATTAGTGCCTCATCCCTCTATAAAGCATTTTAAAGCAATAGAACTCGATTATGCGATGGTAGGTGGGAAAATAGAATTAAACGTGCGAGAAGCGCTTTTAGGTTACTTAATGCGGCAATGGAACGTAGATTGCTCATTAGAATGTACATTAGTTGGCGAGGAACATCAGCTTAGGCTCGACAACATAAACGAATTACAGGGAATTGATAGTTTGTCGATAGCTCCTGGATACAAGGAAAGTTAATGTCAGTCGTAGATAAAACAAAACCTGATGTACTGAGAGTTACTGAATACATTCTCGAACAAAATAAGCTTGAGAAAGAATTCAGTGCTCAATCAGCAGATAAAAACGAGTTAAAAGGTATTGGCCGCCACCGTATCGCCCGAATTATGCGAGACATTTGTTTAGATCCAAATGGCGAAGGAAGCTTAATAACATACACAACTGTTGATGACACTAATATGGATAATAATTTTTGTCGTTGGCAGCTAAACGCTAATGCGTATTTTAGTTATCTGTCTTATCAGTCTGTAGAGCAAGCAAAAATATCAAACAAACCGCAGTCACGACACTTCGGGTAGCAATAGCTGCAATGGTTATCTCAATCATCTTCCCATTAATTGCAGCATAAAAATTAGGAATTAAAGAACATGGCAACAGCTAAAACAACAATCGCGAAAAAGAGTAACGCTAAAGAACTTGGCTTTGAAGAGTCACTTTGGGATGCAGCCAACAAGCTGCGTGGGAGTGTTGAATCAGCAGAGTACAAGCATATTGTACTAAGTCTTATTTTCTTAAAATTCATCAGTGATAAGTTTGAAAAACAACATGCTAAATTAATTAAAGAAGGCATGGCTGACTATGTAGATATGGTGGAATTCTATGCCAAAGACAATGTCTTTTATTTACCTGAGGATGCTCGTTGGTCGTTTATTCAAAAACAAGCAAAGCAAGATGACATTGCGGTAAAAATTGATACCGCATTGCATACCGTTGAAAAGAACAACGTATCCCTTAAAGGCGCATTACCAGATAATTATTTTTCTCGTTTAGGGCTTGATAGCAGTAAATTAGCCGCCTTGATTGATACCATCAATAACATCGACACTGTTGCTAACGAATGTGACATGACCGAAGAAGATTTAGTTGGTCGTGTTTATGAATACTTCTTAGGTAAGTTTGCCGCCAATGAAGGTAAAGGCGGTGGTGAATTCTATACGCCAAAATCTATTGTTGCGCTAATCGCAGAAATGATCGAACCATTTAAGGGCAAGATCTACGATCCATGTTGCGGAAGTGGCGGTATGTTTGTTCAATCTTTAAAGTTTATCGACAGCCACAATGGTAGCAAAAAAGACATTTCTATTTACGGACAAGAATATACCAATACCACCTATAAACTAGCGAAAATGAACTTAGCAGTGCGTGGTATATCTGGCAACTTAGGTGATGTCGCAGGAGATAGCTTTTTTAAGGATCAACACCCTGATTTAAAAGCAGATTTTATTATGGCAAATCCACCTTTTAATCAGAAGCAGTGGCGTGCAGATAACGAATTAGTAGATGATCCGCGTTGGGCTGGCTATGAACTTCCCTCAGTTGGGAATGCTAACTATGCTTGGATCATGCACATGATATCAAAGCTTAGTGAAAATGGCACCGCAGGTTTTGTATTGGCTAATGGATCAATGAGTTCCAATATGGGCGGTGAAGGTACTATTCGTAAAACAATCATTGAAAATGATCTTGTTGATTGCATGATCGCCTTACCGGGGCAACTTTTTTATACCACTCAGATTCCAGTTTGTTTATGGTTTATTACCAAGAGTAAAAAAGAGGATACTGAACGAGGCTACCGAAATCGTGAAGGTGAAACACTATTTATTGACGCTCGTGAAATGGGTTCAATGATCAGCCGTGTAAACAAAGAACTTACCAACGATGATATTTCTGATATTTCTAGTACTTATCATACATGGCGTGGCAAAGAGAAGGATGCTGCTTATGAAGATAAAGCTGGTTACAGCAAGTCAGCCACTTTAGATGAAATTAGAGCCAACGATTATGTATTAACACCAGGTCCTTTTGTAGGTGCGGCAGACATAGAGGATGATGGTATACCGTTTGAAACTAAAATGATCGAGTTAAGCAAAAGCCTATATAGCCAAATGGAAAAGGCCGAGTCGCTAGATAAGAAAATTTGTGAAAATATGGGGGGGTTGGGTTATGGAAAGTAATTTAGTTTCCACAACAATAGCTGATATTGCCTTAGAAATGGGGGATGCTCCTTTTGGTTCAAATTTGAAAAACTCTGATTATACCGATGCTGGTGTGTTGGTAGTTCAAGGAAGGAATGTCACTGGGAGAACATTTTCCTGGTCAATTAAACGTCATGTTTCAATAGAGAAATATAATTCTATACCAAGAAGTCACTGTTTTGTTGGTGATTTAATTTTTCCCAAAGTGGGCACTATAGGCAAAGTTGGTCGATTGAGTGGCTGTGAAGGCTATGATAAATATATATTATCGACAAATACCATGAGGTTAAGCGTAGATCCTAATAAAGCTAATCCGCTTTTTGTATATTATTATTTTACTTGGAATAAAACAGTCAACCTAATAAAAGCAATGAACTCAAAATCGGTTCAACCAGTATTTAATTATACAAGTTTAAAAAAATTCCCTATTCATTTACCTGAAAGAAAGAGTCAAGATTTTGCAGCGAAAGTACTTGATTCAATAGATAATAAAATTGAACTAAATCAACAAACCAATCAAACCCTAGAACAAATAGGGCAGGCGTTATTTAAAAGCTGGTTTGTTAATTTTGATCCGGTAATCGACAATGCCTTAGCCGCAGGAACTGATGTAAATGATTTTCCAGAAACACTGAAACACTGTGCAGTGCATCGTAAACAAGCTCAACAACTAGCTGACTTTAAACCACTACCCGACAATATCCGCAATCTATTTCCAAGCGAATTTGTACAAGCTGATGAACCGACGATTGGTATCCGTGGCTGGGTTCCTAAAGGCTGGGATGTCAAATCACTAAGTAATCTGCTCGAAGTTAAATATGGTAAAGATCATAAAAAATTAAATGAAGGAATGTACCCAGTATACGGCTCTGGTGGTTTGATGCGCAATGCTGAAAAATTTCTTTATGAAGGGGAATCTGTCCTCATTCCAAGAAAAGGAACTTTAACTAATCTTATGTACGTCAACGAGAAGTTTTGGACTGTTGATACCATGTTTTATACGATTCCTAAGTTAGAAAATGTTGCGAAATTTACCTTCTATCATTTAAAAACACTCGACTTTACAGCAATGAATGTCGGGTCTGCTGTACCAAGCATGACAACTAAAGTTCTTAACGCATTAAAAATTATCACTCCGTCACCTGAACTATTTCAAAAGTTTGATGAAATTATAGGGGTAAATAACCAAAAGGTTGTCGCAAATGAAGCTAATACACAACAGCTTGAAAAATTACGAGATACGTTGTTACCAAAACTAATTTCAGGTGAAATAACAATAAACAAGGAAGTTACATAATGAGTCGCTGGCAAGAGCAATTTGATAATCATGCTGTTCATCAAACATTAGAACAAATAAGTGAATGGCTAAACATAGAATTAGATGATTTGAGTGATGGTGATATCAGTGAGGTTCGTAGATTCAAAAATGTAATAGAGTTGCTCACCAAGTCAATTGGCGAATTGGATGTTGAATTGGTTTCAATACCACAATTAGATGCATTAAATCAGCAGTTACGACATCAGAATATTTGGAATCAAATAAATAGTTTTAGCTCAAATGGTAATGTGCAGCATATCGCTAATGCTAATAATAATTTAGGTCCCGTAACTCAATACTTAACATGGCTTGTACCTTTCACAAAAGCTCAAGGCCATAATGACACCATAAATTCACTACAAAGTTCTGTAGATCAAACCGTTAATGCTTTAGCTAAAAAGAAAGAAACATTGAGTGAAGAATTAACTAGCTTAACTGGTAAAGTTGAAGAGTTAGCTAAACAAAAATCTCAGCTTGAAACAATAATAGAACAACGTAGAGTTGAGGTTGATCAACAAATATCTCAATGGCAGCAACAGTTTTCCGATGCACAAGAGAAGAGAACAGAAAGCTATAATGACTGGAAAACTCAAGTTGATACAGAAGTTCGAGGAAAAACAGAAGATTTAGTTAGCACAACACGTGATGAAGTAGAGTCTCTTGAAACTAGCACCACCGATAATTTAGAACAGATTCACAAAGATGCAACGGCTAAACATGAAGAAATAAAAGAGCTTTTCCAGTTAGCATCTGGAGATAGTATTTCAGGCGGTTACTCACAATTTGCAGATAAAGAGAGATTTCAATCTAATTTGTGGCGAACATTTGCGATAGGCTTTATCTGCATTACTGCATGGTGGATTTTTAGTGCGTACAAAAACATTAACGCACTGCCAGAACCCGTTGTTAGTCCTCAGATAACAATTGCTGTGGAAGCAGCAACAGCAACAAAAGATACTACAGCTAAATTAAAAGCTGATAATAGCTCACCTATAAAAGTTGCTACAAAACAGTTTGATTGGCATAAGTTTTTATTAAGCTTCTCATTAACAGGTGTATTACTTTTTGGTGCAGCCTATTCGGGACAACAATCTAACCGACACCGTGAAAATGAAAAAAGAATGCGTTGGTTTGCATTGCAAATCAAAGCGCTTGATCCATACATTAATTCTCTTGAGCCAGAAGATCAAAAAGAGCTTAAGAAAACATTGTCTGAGAAATTTTTCAATGGTGCTCACGAAGTGGAAAGCCAAAGTGGATTAATTGATGAACACGCAATTGGAGTTGTAGCAAAAGCTATAACTGATGCAATAAAGGCGGCCAAGGCATAAAGTAAAAGGGATTTTTATGAAATTTACAGAAGCGCAGTTAGAGGCGGCCTTTATTGAGCTGTTAGGTGAACAGGGTTTTCCCTATGTTCCAGGCTCTGATATTGAACGCGATAAGTCAGAAGTATTGATCAAGGCTGATTTACGCCAGTTTTTATCTGAAAGGTATGCTGAAGATAATATCACCAGTGGCGAGATTGATTCGATTATTAAACAAATTGAATCTCTGCCATCTAGTGATTTATACGACAGTAACAAAACCTTCTGTAAATGGTTAAGTGATGGTTTTTTGCTGAAAAGAGAAGACCACAAACAAAAAGATCTCTATATCCAACTTGTCGATTACAACAATGTTGTTCAGTCAATACTTCCACATCTAGCGCTAGATCTAGTTCAAGAGGTAGAGCTGCTGCAAGTTGCAGAGCCTAGCAAAACTTATTTAACGCAAAATAATAATGACAGTAACATTTATAAAATCGTTAACCAGCTAGAAATCGAAGGCGTTGACGGTGAAAAACGCATTCCTGATGGCATTTTATATATTAACGGTATACCTGTGGTGGTGTTCGAGTTTAAGAGTGCTATTCGTGAAGAAGAAGCATCTATTCATGATGCTTACGTTCAGTTAAATACTCGTTATCGTAGAGATATTCCGGCTTTGTTTGTTTATAACTCCTTCTGTGTAATCAGTGATGGCGTAAATAACAAGATGGGCGGCTTGTATGCGCCTTATGAATTTTTCTATGCTTGGCGTAAAGTAACAGGCAATGAATCAATAGAAAAAGATGGCATTAATTCACTGCACACTATGTTGCAGGGGCTGTTTAATAAAGCACGTTTGCGGGATGTGATCCGAAATTTTGTTTTTTTTCCTGATACCTCAAAGGCTGAAGTTAAAATTGTGTGCCGCTATCCACAGTACTATGCGGCTAGAAAGCTCTATCAAAGTATTAAAACCAGCAGAAAGCCTGAAGGTGATGGTAAAGGTGGTACGTACTTTGGTGCTACAGGTTGTGGTAAAAGTTTCACCATGCAGTTTTTATCGCGCTTGTTGATGAAAAGTGTTGATTTCGAAAGTCCTACTATCGTGCTAATTACAGACAGAACTGACCTTGATGATCAGTTGTCCCAACAATTTACCAACGCCAAAAACTATATTGGTGACCAAACGGTTATTACCGTTGAAAGCCGCGAACATTTACGTGAATTACTGCAAGGTCGTAACAGTGGTGGTGTGTTCTTAACAACTATTCATAAGTTTACTGAAGATACTAAAGTACTTACTGATCGCAGTAATGTTATTTGTATTTCAGATGAGGCGCATCGCAGCCAAACGAATCTTGATCAAAAAGTTAGTGTTACTGATAAAGGCGTTAAAAGAACTTATGGTTTTGCTAAGTACTTACATGACTCATTACCTAACGCGACTTATGTTGGTTTTACTGGCACACCTGTAGATGCAACGCTAGATGTTTTTGGTCAGGTAGTTGATAGCTACACCATGACTGAATCAGTTAAGGATGAAATAACAGTACGTATTGTGTATGAAGGCCGTGCAGCTAAGGTGATTTTAAATAATGCCAAGTTAGCTGAAATTGAAGCCTATTATCAGCAGTGCGCAGATGATGGTGGTAACGAACATCAGATAGAAGAAAGTAAAAAATCGTCAGCGAATATGACAACCATTCTTGGCGACCCTGACCGAATTCATGCCCTAGCTCAAGACTTTGTAATCCATTACGAAAGCCGTGTTGATGAAGGTGCAACCATTAAAGGTAAGGCTATATTTGTAAGCTCAGCGCGTGAAATTGCCTATTCATTTTATAAAGAACTAAAAGAGCTACGACCTGAATGGTTTGAAATACTTGAATGTGAAGCTGGCGTAATACTAACCGAGCAAGAGCGTAAAAAAATAAAACCGATGGAACGCGTTAAAATGGTGATGACTCGTGGCGGAGATGATCCTAAAGAGCAATGGGATTTACTTGGCAGTAAAGATCACCGTAAAGATTTAGATCGCCAGTTTAAAAATGAAAAGTCTAACTTCAAAATAGCCATTGTTGTTGATATGTGGCTAACAGGCTTTGATGTTCCTTGTTTGGATACTATTTATATCGATAAACCCGTTCAACGCCATAACCTGATTCAAACCATATCGCGCGTTAATCGTAAGTTTAAAGGTAAAGACAAAGGTTTAGTGGTTGATTACATCGGTATTAAAACGCAGATGAATAAAGCCTTGGCGCAGTATTCAAAAACTGATGAAAGTAATTTTGAAGATATTGCTCAATCAGTGATCGTAGTAAAAGATCATTTAGATCTGTTAGGTAAGTTGTTACATCAATTTGATGAAGCACCTTATTTTACTGGCCAGCCAGTAGCCCAATTAAATTGCTTAAATAATGCTGCTGAATTTGTACTGCAAACACAGAAATTAGAACATCGTTTTATGGCGTTAATTAAACGCTTAAAAACAGCTTATGACGTGTGTTGTGGTAGTGAAAAAATATCACAGCAAGAGAGCGACTATATTCATTTCTACTTGGCCGTCCGTTCTATTGTTTACAAGCTCACGAAAGGCGATGCCCCTGATACCGCCCAAATGAATGCCAAAGTGCGTGAGATGATCGCTGAGGCGTTAAGAAGCGATGGCGTGGAAGAGATATTCAAACTAGGTCAAGGCGAAGATGGCGTTGATATATTCGATGATGATTACTTAGCCAAAATTGAAAAAATCAAACTACCTAATACCAAAATTAAACTGCTTCAACAGATGTTAGCCAAAGCGATTGGTGAGTTTAAGCAAGTAAACAAAGTTAAGGCTATCGACTTTACAGAGCGCTTTAAATCGTTAGTAGACCAATATAACGAGCGTAAAGAAGAAGATGTTTTAGTTAGTGGTGTACTTGAAGATTTTTCTGATGAAATAATTAATATGTTCCAAGATCTCAAAACAGAAATGGGATCGTTTGAAGATATGGGTATTAACCTAGAAGAAAAAGCCTTCTACGACATTCTGCATTCACTAGCTGTTAAATATGACTTTGAATACCCAGAAGAGAAGTTACTAGAGCTGGCTAAAGCTGTTAAAGGCGTGGTTGATGACAAGGCTAAGTACACCGACTGGAGCCAACGTGCTGATATTAAGGCTGAGCTTAAAGTTGACCTGATCATGTTACTAGCCAAGTTTGGTTATCCACCTGTAAGCCGCGATGAAGTGTATAAAGAGATCTTTGAGCAAGCTGAGAATTTTAAAAAGAATAGAGCTGCATAATTAGGTTATCTAACTCGCTTCAGGACGATGTAAAAAATTAATTTTAAAGGATTATATTATGAATACACAAGAGTTAACTTCACTTCCTACAGACCTTAAAGCTATTGAAGACTTTGATGAGTTAGTAGAGAATTCCCCTGAACTTTATTTTAGTTTAGCAAACGCAAAACAGCCTATTAGCCCTGAAGAGTTATCTTCTAGCAGCGCTCATGGAGATAGATTTAAGGGATTAAATCTTGAAATGGATTGTTGTGATTCTCTAGAAGTAGAAGAGCTATGGGCGTTTACTAACATAGAGTATTTAAGGTTAAACTTTACGGACTGCTCTATAAATGAACGTGATTTTTCTTCTTTTCAGAATTGGCTATTACAACTTACTGAGCTTAAGGCCGTAGTTCTATCTACCCTACCAAAAGATAATGAGTACACTAAAATCATTGTGGAATCTTTATCTGTGAATAAGCCATATCCTTTAACCGTAATATACCAAGCTAGGGGGCGAGGCAAAAAATCACGTAAAAATGCCGAAAATGATAATTTATATATTCATGCTGGTAATGCCAATATATACCAAGCAACAAAAGTTACCCTTGATCCCAAAGGGGTTAAAGATATTATTCAAAATGCTAAAAAATTAAGTACAACACAGGCTAAAGAGCTTCATTATTCGGGCCATTTAGAAGTGGAAGGCGGTGAGTGGATAATCGATGTAAAAAGCTTATATGTTGATGAATTTAAGGAGCTTGTCATCAGCTTAGAAGGTTCTGATGAAGATGGGAGATTTAGTAGCATGTGTCGTTTAAATTGGCTTGAGGGAGAAGGTGGGTTTTATTTTGCATCACGTGTACCAATTGACTATGTTAACTATCGCCCAGATTCTGAAACGATAAGTATTAAAATTAAAACACTGATGATAGGTAGTATGGGGGAATGTCATATCCAAGGCTCCTGGCTCCAAGTTGGTGAAGAATGGGCTATTGATGGTGAGTTAACTAAAGTGTCACCAACAAAAATCATTGAGAAACTAGCTATAAGCTAGATAGCCCATATAGAAAGGGGCGAGCAGTATGCTTTTATCTGGTATTTCTCCGTACACCGAGGGTGTGTCAAATGACCCTATGTATTCTTTCCATATTCTGGAGGATGAAGGGGTTAGCGTTGGTGCTTTAGAAGTAGAACTTATAGAAAATAATGAATACGGATATAACTTTAACCTATTTAAGCTTAAAGCTGTTTATAACAAGCCTGCAATTAAGAAAGAAGTAACTAATTTTTTTGACAGATATGAATGGCAAAAAAGTTTGGGGCTGAATGAGTTAAATGTAGTGCTTAATGACAATACAAAAATACAAAGAATAATGAATATTGATCTAGATGAACCAGCAGTCAATCATCGCTTAAAGAAGTTGTTGGTAGACGCACTAAATTTTAAGTCAGGAAGAAGTTTTAGGTATTCTGAATAGAAGAAAGCTTTCTATAACTTTTATGAATTTTACTGTAATTTAAATAATTACGACACTATATGGTGTTCAAATTAAGTCTTGTGACAATATATGGTGTTTATTTTGTTTTTTTATACTTTTAAATTCTCTGTTGAAAATAAAGTTTTTTGTAGTAATAATACGTTAATAAATAAGGGCTAGGGTAATATTATACCTCTATGGAAAATAGTGATGCAAATGACAGCTTATGGTGTATTCAACAATTAATAGCCTGTAAATCATAAGTTGAGAAAAACTGAGTTTTTTATTTTTCATCTTATTGCTAGAAAGAGAGCGTAAATTACTGACAGTAAGTAATTTACGCTCTTCATCATAAAGGTATAGATTCATAGAACTATGCCTTTTTTGCTTTTTAAGGAAAACTAATGATCGAACATCGCCGTTTGCGCAGTATATGCCACGCTTCTATTGGCACTAATGATCTCGTGCAATCACGTGCTTTTTATACACCAGTACTAGCGACGTTAGGCATAGCGCTAGTGAGTGAATATGAGCATGCTGTAGCCTATGGTAAAGGCTATCCTGAGTTTTGGTTGCAGCAACCTTTTGATAAAATGTTGGCGACAACAGGTAATGGTGTTCACTTTGGTTTTGTTGCCTTAAGTAAACAACAGGTCGATGACTTTTATCAAACCGCTATTACGATGGGTGGACAATGTAATGGTGCACCAGGTACAAGGCCTGAATATGGTGAACCTTATTATGGCTGCTTTATCATTGATCTTGATGGTCATAAAATAGAAGCAAGCTATTGGCATGTGACTGAAAAATAAACTAAATATCTTTGTAATTAAATATAATTCAATTTATTCTTTTACTAGTTTAAATAACAGTTTATTGTTGACGTAAATTCGTTTTATACTGTAAGTCATAATTATCTCATGGGCTTTTGGAGTACGAAGTTTGCTGAAAAACTTTGTTAAATTAATCTTTCAAAATAGTAGCCCGATTCTCATTTTTTTATTGTTAATATCTTGTAAATCAAATGCTTTGCAGTCTTTGACGGATAGTGATTTTAGTATACTTTTATCACGAGCAGAGCAGGTTAATGATAGCGATCCGAAAGCAGCCTTGCTGTTATTAAATACTCATCAAGAAGACTTAGACTCGCAGCCTATCTCGAACCAAGTTAACTATTATCGTATTCAATCGGCAGCGTATGCCGACCAAGCATTATATAGTTTAAGTGATGCCTCGGCGGAGCAGGGGCTCATGCTCGCTAAACAAATGAATAACCCGAGTATTTATATTGCGGAGCTTGCTTACACCAAAGGTTTTGCTCTGGAAAGTTTAGGGGATATAGACGACGCATTTCAATATTATCAAAATGGTTTAGACGTAGCCCGTTCGATGAATAACCCGAAGTTAATGGCTCGAGGTCTGACCAACCTTGGCGCAATATTTTATTTAAGAAAAAACTATAAGCAATCGCTAATCACACTTAATCATGCCTTAACCTTAGCTAACTCGTTAGCAGACGAGGCGCTCTTGGGCGACATCAGTGTGGAGTTGGGCATACTATATGGTTATATCGGTGAGGATAGCGAAGCGAACGATTATTTTCAGCAGTCATACCAACACTATAAAAATGCAGGCAAGTATAATTATGCACTTAATAGTTTGCATAATGTCGCGATAAATCATGCGAACCAAAAACGTTATGAACAAGCTATAACGGTTTATCGAGTATTAGAAAATGAAATACAAGCGAATACGAGCAATGATTTTATTGCCGGGATTTATCGTAATTTAGCATGGGCATTGCTCAACAAAGAAGATTCTGATCCTGAAAATGCTTATCGATATATCTTACTAGCCGAAGAATACGTTAAAGAATCAGAGCAACATTTGATAAAGCTTCAATACATAATCGATAAGGCCTACATATTAGAGAAAATGACTCGTTATCAGGAAGCATTGTTGAACCTTGAATTGGCAGATAAATTGCTCGAAGGCAAGTCTAGTGATATTTATGATACCAGTGCAGTTAACATTCTATTTTTAAGTGCCAAGCTCCATTATGCTTTAGGGCAATATAATCAAGCCTATCAAATTCAAAAACAATACTTTGCTCAGGCCATGATATATAGCCAAGCACGTGAAACCACTAAAATTGATGAACTAAGATTGCAGTATCAAAGTGCAGCAGCTCAACGGCAAAAGAACATATTAGAAAAAAAACAACATATACAAAACTTACAACTAGATAAAATGACGTTTGATGGAAATAACCGTAAGGTGCTTGTTGCGTTACTAGCTTTATGCTTATTGCTTTTGGTCGCTGTGTTGTACCGTGTTTTGAAAGGGCAGAAAAAATTATTTCTTGCCGCAAGAACCGATAATTTAACGGGCGTTGCTAATCGTACTCGACTACTTGAATTAGGCGAAAAGTATTTTCTGGCAGCAAAAGAGCACCAACAAGACTTTAGTCTTTGCATGGTAGATATCGACTTTTTTAAACAAATTAATGACCAGTTCGGCCATAGTATTGGCGATCATGCCTTAATTGAAATTGCTAATCATGGTCAAAGTTTAATGCGAGAAAATGACGTTTTTGGTCGCTTTGGTGGTGAAGAATTTATTGTTTTACTGCCAAATACTGGACATGAGAATGCGTTAGAAGTAGCGCAAAGATTAAGACATAGTATCGAACAAGCAACATGGCAAACGAAAGAAATAAGTCGTTTGACGGTGAGCATTGGTATTACGACATTTAATCAACAAAATTATGACAGCTTTTTAGCATTACTAAATGCTGCAGATGAACAATTATTGAAAGCTAAGCATTCTGGTCGAAATAAGGTCAGTTATCATGAGTAAATATCTTTCGTTAAGTCTTACATCGATATATTTATTGCTGATGTCTCTCAGTATCGCGACTAACGCAGATGAAACAACAGAGTCTGAACAAACTTTAAATAAGCTTGATAGTGCTTCTTTTTCGCAAGAGTCAAACGTTGCTTTGAGCATCAATGAAAAAATTATATCGCTGAAAATGTTAAGTGAAAAAGATAGAGCCGGCGCGAGGATTAAATTAAGTGAACTTGAGACGTCAGCTTTAACGTTTAATCAAGCAGAGCAATATATTTTACATATTGTGCGAGCCAATATCGCTAACGTTGCAGGACAAGAGTCGACGGTAATTAATTATTTACATAAAGCGATAGAATTGGAAACATCGCTGGCTAAAAGTCAACTTGATGATCCTTTATTTGCCAGCGCTTATTTAATACGTGCAAATATTTATGAAAAGCAAGGGGATGAAAAAGCCGCCTTCGATAGTAAAAAGCAATATATTAAAAAATATTTTGCACACTTAAAACAGCAAAAAGAGCTGCGTGTTAAAGGCCTGCATGATAAATATAATATTGAAAAAAATTATGAAGAAAATGAACTGCTTGGTCAAAATAATCAGATAAAGCAGTACGCATTAACGCGCGCTGAATCGGATAGAAAGCAGCAACTTTATAATATTGCTATTTTTATCGCAGCAGTCATTGTTTTATTTGTTTTGCTTCTACGACAATTTAGTATCCGACGGGCATTAAAGTTACTGGCTAAAACAGACAGTTTGACGTATTTGGCCAATCGACGTTCATTTTTTGAACGCGGTTCTATTTTTATGGAACAAGCAATAAGCGAAGGTAGTGAGCTGAGCGTACTAATGCTTGATATTGATCACTTCAAAAAGATAAATAATAATTTTGGCCATGAAGTTGGCGACAAAGCCATTTGTCATGTTGCCGCGTTAGCAAGTGAGACCATGCGCTCTCGAGATTTTTTAGCACGTATTGGAGGTGAAGAATTTGCGGCTATTTTACCTGATGCAAATATTGAACAAGCAAGAGCCATTGCAGAACATATGCGGGAAAAAATTCAAGATAATACACGTAAAAGTAATGGCGAGAATGTGCATGTTACAGTCAGTATAGGTCTAGCAAGCATTCGAGATGTTAGTGAAAGCTTTGACAGTCTATTGCACGCAGCAGACATGGCTATGCACCAAGCAAAAGCCGAAGGCTGCAATCAAGTGTGTAGCTATTCCACCGAAAGAAAGTAAAAATTCAATTAATGCCCATTTCAATGCTATTTATCGTCTAAAAGTATTCTTTCCATAGGCATAATCAGCTAAGCTACCCCTAGAACAATAATATTAAAAGTTACGCTTGATAACTTGCCATTAATCGAACTTTTTTAGGAAAATATTTTCATGTCAGATGCAATCGACTTTAGTTTGGAAGGGATTGAACAACGCCCTTTAAGACAGTTCACTGAAGAAGCTTATTTAAATTACTCGATGTATGTCATTATGGATCGAGCCTTACCGCATATTGGTGATGGTTTGAAGCCTGTACAACGTCGTATAATTTATGCGATGTCAGAGCTCGGTTTGTCTGCATTAGCAAAATATAAAAAATCAGCCCGTACGGTGGGTGATGTTTTAGGTAAATTCCATCCCCATGGCGACTCTGCTTGTTATGAAGCTATGGTGTTAATGGCACAACCGTTTTCATATCGCTACCCATTAGTTGATGGACAAGGTAACTGGGGTGCACCTGACGATCCAAAGTCTTTTGCTGCCATGCGCTATACCGAAGCCCGTTTATCACGCTTCAGTGAAGTTTTATTAGCAGAATTAGGTCAAGGTACCGTTGATTGGTCGCCTAATTTTGATGGCACGATGAAAGAGCCTAAGACTTTACCTGCACGCTTACCGCATATATTACTTAATGGTATTACTGGTATTGCTGTCGGTATGGCAACTGATATTCCTCCACATAATGTTAGAGAAGTAGCCAGTGCTTGTGTACATCTCATTGAGCAACCTAAAGCGGAACTATCAGATTTACTCGAGATTATACAAGGTCCAGATTACCCAACTGATGCTGAAATAATTACCCCTAAAGCTGATATAGAAAAAATCTATCAAACGGGTCGCGGCAGTATTAAAATGCGTGCGGTTTATGAGATTTTGCATGGCGAGGTGGTGATTACTGCTTTGCCACATCAGGCATCCGGCGGAAAAATATTAGAACAAATAGCGAATCAAATGCAGGCTAAAAAGCTGCCAATGGTCATCGATTTACGTGATGAGTCTGATCATGAAAACCCTATTCGCTTAGTGGTTGTTCCACGCTCTAACCGTGTTGATATAGAGCAATTAATGCAGCATTTATTTGCTACCACAGATTTAGAAAAAAACTTTCGTGTTAACTTGAACATGATTGGTTTGAACAACAAACCCGCAGTTAAAGATATTCGAACAATATTAGCTGAATGGATAGAGTACCGACGTGAAACTATTCGTCGTCGTTTACAATATCGATTAGATAAAGTACTGGCTCGTTTACATCTACTAGACGGTTTATTGATTGCATATCTTAATATCGATGAAGTTATCGAGATCATCAGAAATTATGATAATCCGAAAGCGGAGTTAATGTCGCGCTTCGAACTTTCTGAGCGTCAAGCAGAATCAATATTAGAAATTAAGCTTCGCCAACTTGCGAAACTTGAAGAAATTAAGATCCGTGCAGAGCAAGAAGAGCTAAATAAAGAGCGTGAATATCTTGAGAAAACGCTTAGTTCTAAAGTTCGTATGAATACGTTAATGAAGAAAGAAATATTAGAAGCTGCTGAAAAGTATGGTGATGATCGTCGCTCCATTATTGTAGAGAGAAATGAGGCAAAAGCCTTATCTGAAAAAGATCTCATGCCAAGTGAAGCTGTTACCGTTGTCGTTTCTCAAAAGGGCTGGGCACGTTGTGCTAAAGGTCATGATATTGATGCCAAAGCGTTAAGTTACAAGTCTGGAGATGAATACTTCTGCGCAGCAAAAGGGCGTAGTAATCGTCCTGTCGTGTTTATTGACTCTTCTGGTAGAGCGTATGCGACTGACGCCCATAGCTTACCAACGGCACGTAGCCAAGGAGAGCCATTAACAGGACGCTTTAATTTATCGAGTGGCGAATACTTTGAAAAAGTATTAATGGCAGAAGATGATAGCCGTTACTTACTCAGTAGCGATGCTGGTTATGGATTTGTTGCTAGCTTTGCTGACATGGTCAGCCGCAATAAAAATGGTAAAGCGTTATTAAGTTTATCTGCGGCAGCTAAAGTCATGACGCCTAAAGCTATTGGGAAGATGGATAACGAGTTAGTGCTTTCAATTACCTCGGAAGGACGCATGTTGGTTTTCCCAATTAAAGACTTGCCTGTTTTGAGCAAAGGTAAAGGTAATAAGATTATTAACATCCCTTCGGCTAGAGCTAAAGCACGAGAAGAGTATGTAACATTACTTGAGGTGTTACCGCCAGAAAGTGCAGTGACATTGCATGCAGGAAAGCGCAAGTTAACCTTAAAAAGTAGCGATATTGAGCATTATAAAGGGGAGCGTGGCCGTCGAGGTAATAAACTTCCGAGAGGCTTACAGCGAGTTGATCATATTGAGGTAGAGCAACAACCTCAAGAAATTGAACCAGAAATATCAGAGAGTTAAATCAGAGAGTTAACACTTAATAAAATGACAATTTAAAAAGCCTTAAGGTAGTTTCCTTGAGGCTTTTTTATGTCTAGGTCTTGTGATTTTTTTATATTTCAAAGTGTTATTTTTTATTTTCTGCAATCAACGGCTATTTATTTTTGCTAAAGAAAATCAACACCTACTAGCCATTAACTTCTAATGCACTTATCTGGATGTGGGATGGCTATGGAAAAGTAGAAATATCATCTAAGAGCATTTTTATGGTTCAAAACAGATTCCTTATTACCAATAATATTAGCCTCGAATAATTTATATTATGTGTCTCTTTTATATGGTCATCATTTGTCGAATGAGCCCGCTCAGTTGAGTTATTTTTACATTAGATAACTGTCGGTAATCAAAATATGGGCAAACAATAAGGTTTAGCTGGCGATTAATGGCAAAGTCATTGCTGAGCCAAGTGCAATCATTAGCAAGGTTGAGTTGCTCAGCATAGCCTTTGCCTAATACAACGTGTAGTTTTTTGCTTGCTTTTTCGGTTGAAAATACCGGTGGTGAAAAAAGTAAACAATGCTCACTCTCTTCTTGTAAAAGTAGGTTATCTCTTAAGTGTTGCCAGCTTGGAAACTCCGCTGGTGTTAATTCAAATAATAATTTAGCGTAAACATTAAAAATTTTTCGCCAATGATTCCCCGTTTCTTGACAAATATAGGCAATTTCATCTCTGACTAAAGGTTTAATGCTTACTAGGGTTTGATAAAGATCTAGAGGCGGACGATTTTTTATGTAGAAAGTAAGGAGAGCACTTTTATTACCTAAACCAATGGTATGATTTTTCATTTATTTCCCTAATAAAAGTCAATAAAAAACCCGGAAACTCCGGGTTTTAGCTATTTTAATTACACAATTATGTCTAATTAAAAATATTCCAACATATATTCCAAAGAATCATCAAAAGCTTTTAATTCTTTTTCGAGTTGAAATTTGTCTTTCAGTTGTTCAATTTCACGCCATTTTCGTTTTTTATTATTACTTGTACTTGATTTAGACTGTGTTACTAAAGATCCTAAAACATGCTGAAATTTTTCCATAGTATGCTCCTTTAATCTACAACTGCAGCTTTTTAATACCATAAATGCAGAGTAATGAGAAACAATATTTGTAAATTTTTATCACAAAATCATAGGTTTTAAAATTTCTAAGTAAAGTGGTGTGACAATTAAACCTTTAATTTAAAGTAGATCTGTTAACTGTTGCTCAAGCTTTACTTGGTCAATAGTGAAGTTTCTAATGCCTTCGGCTAGCTTTTCAGTCGCCATTGCATCTTGATTCATTTGCCATCTAAATTGCGCTTCACTAAGCGGCTCTTCATTAGCTAATGGTGCATGATCACTAAATAACTTTTGGCTGATCTTTGCGGTCGAACTTGCTAATTCATCCATTAGATTAGGGCTAATTGTTAATCGGTCACAGCCAGCTAACTCTAATATCTCACCAATGTTGCGGAAACTTGCGCCCATAACAACTGTTTTGTGGCCTTTGGCTTTGTAATAGTTATAAATACTGGTTACCGAGACAACGCCTGGATCTTCGCTAGCGCTGTAATCACTACGACCTGTGTCTTTTTTGTACCAATCTAGAATACGACCAACAAATGGCGAGATTAAGTAAATGTTCGCTTCAGCACATGCCTGAGCTTGGGCAAAGTTAAATAACAAGGTTAGATTACAATTAATACCTTCTTGCTCTAGGTGTTCTGCCGCTTTTATGCCTTCCCATGTAGATGCTATTTTTATCAATATACGGTCATTACTAATGCCGGCTTCGTTATACATGGCGATTAGTTTATGTGCTTTAGCAATTGATGCTTGAGTATCAAAAGATAAACGTGCATCAACTTCTGTTGATATTCTACCTGGAACTATTTTTAAAATTTCTAAACCAATTAATACCGAAAGCTTATCGGCGGCATCAATGACTTGTTGTGCGGCATCGTTCGATTGAGTTTTAGCCCATTCGACAGCTGACGTTAAAAGCTGTTGATAATTAGGTAGAGCAGCTGCTTTTAATAATAAAGATGGATTGGTAGTAGCATCTTGAGGTTGAAACTTAGCAATAGCTTCGATATCGCCGGTATCGGCAACTACAGTGGTCATTTTTTTTAATTGAGAAAGTTGATCGGTCATAACATGTCCCTTGATATTAATAATGGAATCAGATGAATGTATTAGTAAATTTTGGTGAAATATTACAACGTTTTTCGAGCAACATAGGTGGAAATTGCTAGGTATCTGTCTTATTCATTTATATTTGTATCAAATTTTCATAAATTAGCAAGTGTGATTGTGAAATAACGCAGATTAAACGCTTTATGGGATATATATTGCTCCCGTGACAACCTAGATTCTGCAGTTTAGATAATTATATTCATTTTTTCCTGTGTTATAGTGGCAAAAATTTATTTCAATTATTATAGAGTAGATAAATAATGTTGCTTGTTGTTTCTCCTGCGAAGAATCTAGATTATGAATCCGACGTTGCTACTGAACGCTATTCACAACCTGAACTATTAGCACATAGTGAAGTGTTAATGAAAAAGTGTAAAACCCTAACCCCTGCAGATATTAGTTCATTAATGGGGATTAGTGACAAGTTAGCGGGTTTGAATGCTGCACGCTTTGGTGAGTGGGCAACACCTTTTACGACTGATAATGCTCGACAAGCAATATTGGCATTTAATGGTGACGTATATACAGGGTTAAATGCTAAATCATTTAATGATGATGACTTTGTCTTTGCTCAGCAACATATGCGAATATTGTCAGGTTTATATGGCTTGTTAAAACCCTTAGATTTGATGCAAGCTTATCGTTTAGAAATGGGTAAAAAATTAGATAATGATCGTGGTACTAATTTGTATCAATTTTGGGGCGATATTATTACCGAACACCTAAATGAGGCTATTGTCGCTCAGGGTGATAATGTTTTAATTAACTTAGCGTCAAATGAATACTTTAAAGCAGTGAAAAAGAAAACGCTTAACGCAGAAGTAATAACTCCAGCGTTTAAAGACTGGAAGAATGGTCAATTTAAAATGATCAGCTTTTTTGCTAAAAAAGCGCGAGGTTTAATGGCGCGTTATATTATAGAGCACCAGATTACTGATGTTGAAAAGCTAAAAGCTTTTGATGTGGCTGGTTATCAATATTCTAGTGAACTGAGTAATGGTAATGATTGGGTGTTTACGCGCAAAGAAGACTAGTTTTTTCTCGCTATCGAAAACATTATTATCATCTGTGAAAAACTTACTATTAACGGTAGCATGACTTTTTAACTTACCTTATTGACCTCGTTTTACATAGTTTGATAAGTTGGTAAAAATAAAAAAACCTAAACGGCAACGTTTAGGTTTTTTAGTTTAAGCGGTGAATAGAGCAATTTTAGCTCTTATTACGCTTAGCTTGTTTTTTCGCTTTAGCTTTCTTCTGTGCAACGGTTCTTTTAACTTTCGTCTTTTTCATTGCCACACGTGCTTCTTTATATTTTGGTCTCAGTGTCTCAATCACTCGACGAGGTAGGCGCTCTTTAATATAACGTTCAATCTTGCCTATCACTGTCATGTCATGCGCTTCTACCAATGAGATAGCGGTGCCTTTATTGCCTGCTCGACCAGTACGACCAATGCGATGTAAGTAAATATCGGCAGTGCGCGGCATATCAAAGTTTATAACATGGGTAATATCATCAATATCTAGACCACGCTCAGCAATATCAGTCGCGACTAAAACACTAACTTTGCCATTACGTAAACGTTCGACAGATGTGTTGCGTTTGTCTTGTTGCATCTTACCTTCAAGCCACACACAAGGCATCTCGTCAGCATAAAGTTTGCCTGAGAGGTATTGCACGGTTTCACGCTTATTGGCAAAAACTAGCGCACGTTCTACGTCTTCTTGTTGCAATAAATTCAGTAATAAAGCGTACTTATGATCTTTGTCGTCTGCTAAATGCATCCATTGATGAATTTTGGCTTTTTCTTTACGAGAAGGACTCGCTTCTAAAAATACCGGGTCGTTTAAAAGTTCACGCGAAAAACGTACCACGGCTGAGCCTTCCAGTGTTGCGGAAAATAGCATGGTTTGTTTACGCCAGCGTGCTTCTGCAACAATACGATTAATAGTTTCAGCAAAACCCATAGTCAGCATACGGTCAGCTTCATCTAAAATTAAGATTTCAATTTCACGGCTATCAAATTGTTCTGTTTCAATGTACTCCATTAACCTACCTGGAGTAGCAACCAAAATGTCGGTATTACCTGTAAGTACTTCTTTATGACTACCGTAATTGACACCACCAGTAATAACCGCAGACTTTATATTAGTCAGTGCCGTTAATTTCTCACATTGTTCGTGAGTTTGTATGGCAAGTTCGCGTGTTGGTGACAATATTAGCACACGAGGAAAGCCTTGCTGGGGACGAGGATAATCAAGCAAGTGTTGCGCAGCGGGTAAAATAAACGCTGCTGTTTTTCCCGTTCCTGTTGGGGCTGAAGCTAATACGTCTTTGCCTGTCATAGCCACAGGAAGTACTAATTCTTGGATAGACGTTGGCTTTTTAAAGCCTGCATTTTCAACGCCGCCTAATAACGCGGAATCTAGGTCAAACTGTTCAAACATGTAATAATTTTCTTTGGGGATTAATAATGCGGATTATAATGGCAAAATCAGATTTAACCTAAAGATCTTGCCAAATTTGTTTGTTTATTATGATATTTTCGCTAATCAGATAGAATATCGGTAATTTCAGTGGTTATTTGCTGACACCAAAGTTTAATTCGCTCTTCACTGGCGTCGTATTGATTATCTTCATCAAGTGCTAAACCGACAAAATGCTGTTCGTCTTCAGTTAATGCTTTAGATACAGCAAATTCATAGCCTTGATTCGGCCAATAACCAACAACATAGCCACCTTGTGCAATAACTTGTTCATGTAACATACCAAGGGCGTCTTGAAACCAATCGGTATAACCTATTTGATCGCCCATGCCATAGAGCGCAATTATTTTCCCTTCAAGGTTAATATTGGATATTTCTGGCCAATGTGACTCCCAATCTTCTTGAATTTCACCATAATCCCAAGTGGAAATACCTAAAATTAATATGTCGTGCTCAGCCATTTCCGATAATGGCGTGTCTTTTATATTAAATAACGTGACGTTATTTTTACCTATTTCATCTTGGATTTTTTCTGCTGCTATTTCGGTATAACAAGTTGTGGAGCCGTAAAATAATGCGATGTTCATAGATAGTATTACCGAGGTTTATACAAACCTTGTTATGTAGCTGATCATTTAATGGCGCAATTTTAACAAAATTTTA
The DNA here is from genome assembly GCA_049642265.1 of Cognaticolwellia sp. Classification (GTDB taxonomy): domain Bacteria; phylum Pseudomonadota; class Gammaproteobacteria; order Enterobacterales; family Alteromonadaceae; genus Cognaticolwellia. The sequence goes on from JBAROR010000031.1 coordinate 90,557, forward strand.
GTAAATAAGAAGCTTTCTCTGGTGGCCTTAATCAATATATATTGAGATTAATTATCTATTCGCAGGCCTAGTGTTATTGCAATTATACATTTTTCACTGTAATTTTAGCGTGCTTCAAGCGGTCTGTGTCTTTACTTCAAAATTGCAAATGTAATTTTCCGCTTATTTTCCGCTAATTAAAGTATGGAATTAATTTATGTCTAAAAAGTATTTATTGGCTGCAGCACTTGGTGTGCTGAGCTTAGCTAGCAATGTTGCCGCATATGCTGAACCGATAACAACGGTAAATAACAGTGTTATGCTACCAGTAACAGAATCGCCAGAGCTTACTGCTATTAAAGTAAAACTTACGCAAAGTTTAGGCTTTAATGTTGACAGTATTAAGCCTTCTCCTATGCCAGGAGTCGTTGAAGTTGTTACAGATCAGGGATTATTTTACGCAAGTTCGGATGGTAATTTTTTAATACAAGGCAAAATGTATGGCTTAGGCGCAAATGTTAGCAATTTAACTGAAGAGAGCTTAGCGCAAGTTCGTATTAATGGCATGGTAAAGTTTTCTGATGATATGATTGTCTTTCCAGCTAAAAATGAAAAGCATGTTGTAACGGTGTTTACCGATATCACTTGTGGTTATTGTCGTAAGATGCATGAGCAAATTACAGATTATAATGACAAAGGCATTACGGTGCGATATTTGGCTTACCCACGCTCAGGCGTTAAAGATCGTAGCGGTCAGTACTCACAAGGTTTTAAAGACTTACGTTCAATTTGGTGTCATGAAGATCCTAAACAAGCATTAACTAAAGCAAAAACAGGCTCAAGTGTTGCTGCCCGTATTTGTGATAAGCCGATCGAAGATGAATTCAACTTTGGTCGTCAAGTCGGAGTTACTGGTACACCTGCTATTATGCTAGCAAATGGCATGATGGTACCGGGTTATCAAGATCCAAGTAAATTATTCGCGTTATTAGAAAGTGTTCAATTAGGCGGCTAATATGCCAAAGTAGTTTACGAGCGAAATGACAAGTAATTGCAGCAATTACTTGTCATTTTTTGTATCTAGCACTTCAATTTATCATCTAATTTAAGAAGACCTTATCAATGCATAAAGAGATCATTCGTCGAGAGCAGGTTAGTGACGACCACTTACCCGACACGTTACATCCTATTATCCGACAAATATATGCTCGACGTGGCGTTAGCTGTAAGGAAGAGCTTGATCTTACTGCATCTCATTTATGTGCGGTTGACTCCTTAAAAGGTTTACCTGAAGCTTGTGAACTTTTATATCATGCGCTTAAAGAGCAGAAAAACATCACGGTTATTGGTGATTTTGATGCCGATGGTGCTACCAGTACGGCCTTGATGATGGAAGCATTACAAATGCTAGGCTCATCAAATCATCACTTTTTAGTACCGAACCGATTTAAATATGGTTACGGTTTAACCCCTGAAATTGTCGATATTGCAGCCTCGCAGGGCGCACAGGTTTTAGTCACCGTAGATAATGGGATCAGCTGTATTGCTGGCGTAAAAAGAGCAAAAGAACTTGGGTTGCAAGTGGTGGTTACTGATCATCATTTACCGGGTGCAAGTACGCCACCAGCAGATGCTATTGTTAACCCCAATCAACGAGGTTGTAATTTCGCGAGTAAGTCATTGGCGGGAGTAGGAGTCGCGTTTTATTTTATGCTGGCGTTACGGAAGTATTTACGTGAGCCACAATGGTTTGCGCAACAAGGTATTAAAGAACCTAATATTGCACAATTACTTGATTTAGTTGCCTTAGGTACCGTTGCTGATGTGGTGTCATTGGATGCTAATAATCGAATTTTAGTCGAACAAGGGCTGAAGCGTATTCGTGCAGGAGCAACGCGTCCAGGTATTCAAGCTTTAATCGAAATTGCCGGTAAGACTCAACAAAAGTTAGTGGCTAGCGATTTTGGTTTTGCATTAGGACCGCGTATTAATGCAGCAGGACGACTAGATGACATGGCTTTTGGTATTAATTGTTTATTAGCAAAAGATTTGTCAACTGCTAGAGTGATGGCTGCTGATTTGGATGACTTAAATAAAGCACGCCGAGAGATAGAGCAAGGCATGCAAATTGAAGCTGAACAAGTATTGGCCAGCTTAAAATTTAGTGCAGATAACTTACCACATGGCATCAGTTTGTTTCATGCTGATTGGCATCAAGGTGTTATTGGTATTGTCGCTGGACGATTAAAAGAAAAATATCATCGCCCGAGTATTGTATTTGCCAAGGGTAATGATGGTACGGACGATATTACAAAAGATGCTGACAGCAATAATATCGATATTAGTAGTAATGAAATAAAAGGCTCTGCACGCTCTATACCGGGTTTGCATATTCGTGATTTGCTTGAATACATTGACAGTCAACACCCTGGTATTATTATTAAGTTTGGCGGTCATGCTATGGCTGCAGGTTTATCAATAACAGCAGATAAGTTCGAACAATTTTCTGCGTTATTTGAACAATATGCACAGCAATGGCTAAGCAAAGAAGCATTAACGGGGATTTTGTCTTCAGATGGTGAATTATTAACTAACGATATGACGCTAGCTTTTGCACAAGTGCTGCGTGATGCTGGACCATGGGGACAAAACTTTCCCGAACCAGTATTTGATGATGTGTTTACCTTAGTACAACAGCGTATAGTCGGCGAGAAACACTTAAAGCTTGTGGTAGAGAAAGATCATCAAATATTTGATGCTATCGCTTTTAATGTTGACATCAAACGTTGGCCAGACAGCCAAGCAAAACAGGTTAAATTGGCTTATCGTCTCGATATTAACGAGTTTCGTGGTAAACAATCGGTACAATTAATGGTTGAACAATTAGACTAAAATTTAGTCATAGCATTATCTACTTTATTACTTAGATTGATTGCTATATTTTTCTACCAGAAAAATATAGCAAAAAGGGCATTTCATTGCTCAAGCAAGCATTTATTTAATCGTATAATTAGGCTACAATGCGCGACTGTTTTTTTGTTATTTTTCCTTTAACCATTCATTATATTCATCAATGACGGCGTAACTGTTAAAAAGTATGTTAGAAGTTAATCCAGTACTCAATAAAATTAAAGAAATTCGCGAACGCACCAACTTGCTTCGGGGGTATCTTTGACTACGATCAAAAGTCAGAACGTTTGGTTGAAGTCACTCGCGAGTTAGAATCTGCCGATGTTTGGAACGATCCTGAACGAGCACAGGCGCTAGGACGTGAACGCGCAGCATTAGAAGCCGTTGTTGAAACCATTCAAGAAATGGATTCTGGCTGTGAAGACATTGAAGGCTTAGTCGAACTTGCTGTAGAAGAAGACGATGAAGAAACCTTTAATGACGCTGAAACTGAAACAAAAACTTTAGAAGCAAGTCTCGAAAAACTAGAATTTCGTCGTATGTTCTCAGGTGAGCACGACGCTAATAATTGCTATTTAGATATTCAGTCAGGCTCTGGTGGCACTGAAGCACAAGATTGGGCTGAAATGTTAATGCGTATGTATTTGCGTTGGGGCGAAGCTAACGGTTACAAAACCGAAGCGATTGAAGTCACCGGTGGTGATGTTGCAGGCATTAAAGGCTGTACCATTAAATATACCGGTGAATATGCTTTTGGTTGGTTACGCACCGAAACGGGTGTGCATCGCTTAGTACGTAAATCACCTTTTGACTCAAGTGGCCGTCGTCATACCTCATTTGCTTCCGCTTTCATTTATCCTGAAATAGACGACAATATAGAAATTGACATTAATCCAGCCGACTTACGCATCGATACTTTTCGTGCTTCTGGCGCGGGTGGGCAACATGTCAACAAAACAGACTCAGCTATACGAATTACCCATGAGCCAACAGGGGCAGTAGTTGCCTGTCAGGCTGATCGTTCTCAGCATAAAAACCGTGCTACAGCGATGAAGCTTTTAAAAGCTAAATTGTATGAAATGGAAATGCAAAAGCAGAATGAAGGTAAACAAGAATTAGAAGACGGAAAATCTGATATCGGTTGGGGCAGTCAAATACGCTCTTATGTCTTAGATGACAGCCGAATAAAAGATTTACGTACCGGAATAGAAAACCGAAATACTCAAGCCGTTTTAGACGGTGATTTGAATAAATTTTTAGAAGCCAGCTTGAAGTCTGGTTTATAAATAGTTTAATTAATGTAAATTTTTTTAAATAGAATACACCTGTAATGGCCAATTTAAGTGACAAATAACTGAGCTTAAATACTATATTACGTTAAACACGAGAAATAAAATGACTGATCAAGCACACCAAGACGAAAATAAATTGATTGCCGAACGTCGTGGCAAATTAGCAAAAATTCGAGAAAACTGTCCGGCTAATGGCCATCCTAACAAGTTTGACCGAAAACACTATGCTGCTGATTTACAAGCTGAACACGGTGAAAAAGATAAAGAAACGCTTGAAGCTGAAACAGCTCTATACAGCATTGCTGGTCGTGTTATGGCTAAACGTGGTCCATTCTTAGTTTTACAAGATATGACAGGGCGTATTCAAGCTTACGCACACAAAACTGTACAAAAAGATATTAAAGAGCGTTGGGGCACTTTAGACATTGGCGATATTATCGGTGTTACCGGTACGATGCACATGTCAGGTAAAGGTGATTTGTACGTTAATATGGATAAATACGAGTTATTAACCAAATCGCTTCGTCCATTACCAGAGAAGTTTCATGGCTTATCAGACGTTGAAACGAAATATCGTCAACGTTATGTTGATTTAATTATCAATGAAGAAACACGTAATACGTTTAAAATTCGTTCAAAAATTGTTGACGGCATTCGTAAGTTCTTAACTGACCGTGATTTCATGGAAGTTGAAACACCAATGTTACAAACGATTCCAGGTGGCGCAACAGCAAAACCTTTCGAAACGTTCCATAACGCCTTAGATATTAAAATGTATATGCGTATAGCGCCTGAGCTTTACTTGAAGCGCTTAGTGGTTGGTGGTTTTGAAAAAGTTTTTGAAATTAACCGTAACTTCCGTAACGAAGGTTTATCAACACGTCATAACCCAGAATTCACTATGATTGAATTCTACCAAGCCTATGCTGATTACCATGACTTGATGAACCTTACTGAAGATATGCTACGTACATTAGCCGAAGACGTTATGGGCTCAGCTATTATTCGTAACACGGTTAAAAACGCGGATGGTGAAGTAGTCGAAGAGAAATTCTATGATTTCGGCCAGAAATTTACCCGTTTATCTATGGTTGATGCGATATTAAAGTACTCAACTGATTTAGATGAAAATGTTTTACGTAATCCTGAAGCAAATTTTGATGCGCTTAAAGCGATGGCAAAATCTGTTGGTGTTAAAGAAACTGAGGCATCTAAAGTCTGGGGCGCAGGTAAGTATATTTGTGAAATTTTTGAAGAAGTTGCTGAGCATATGCTTGATCAACCAACTTTTATCACAGAATACCCATGGGAAGTTTCACCATTAGCTCGTCGTAATGATGATAACCCATTCATTACTGACCGTTTTGAGTTCTTTGTTGGTGGTCGTGAGCTAGCCAATGGTTTCTCTGAGCTTAATGATGCTGAAGACCAAGCAGCACGCTTCCAAAACCAAGTTGCAGGTAAAGATGCTGGTGATGATGAAGCAATGCATTATGATGCTGACTATATTCAAGCACTTGAATATGGTTTACCACCTACAGCAGGTGAAGGTATTGGTATTGACAGATTGGTAATGCTATTTACTGATTCACCAACGATTAAAGACGTTATTTTATTCCCGCACATGCGTCCAATTAGCGAATAATAATCGCCTAATGTAAATAAATAAGAGTCTGATAACATCAGCTTGAATTAGTATGAAAAAAGCACCTTAGGGTGCTTTTTTATCTTCTGGCTTCCCTAAAACAAGTCCTCTGAGATACAGTGCTTTAGATTTTGGATGTATTTTCTCATCACTTAAAGGTCATCACTTAAAGTCGTTCAATCATATGCTGTTATAGCAGCCCAGTGCTGTCCGTTTTTCATTTAAATATCGGTTAAACCCCAAAAGAAAGCGGTAATGGCCGTTAAAATAATCAAATTCATATAAATGAGTGCGATCACTGAAAACTTGATAAAGCTCAAAATAGCCCCTTGTTTATAGACTCGTTTTTGCATGATGAATAGGTAACATGGCACCCAGATCAGTAAAGGGATTGTCGTATAACCCAAAAAGTTTGCGATACTAGGCATAGACTGCATTAGATATTCTTGGCTGTACTCGAGTATATTGATCATAAAAAATATTAAGAAAATAAAGCTGTGGCTGTGCAGTGCTACGGTGAGGTGCTCAAGGTATAGACGATTAGAAAATAAATAAAACAGTTTGAGAATTAGGGCAAATATCGGCAGTAAAATAAACATTAATTGCGGTAACTTACTAATAGATTGTTTTATTAACGGCCGTGCATCAGAGTTAAGCGCTTGCTGGCCTTTTTTCTCTAAAGCCTTCATCTTTGCGCCTAAGCGCTTATTGTTTTCAGCAGATAAAAAAGCAAACGACAGAGTATGATCTTCATTATTGGCAATAGAGAACGTTATTTCATCTTTTGGTGCACTATTATTTGATTTTATTTTAGTTAACTTTTCTTTTAACTCGATTAATTTTTCAGTTGCCTGCGCTGAAATTGGTTTTTTTACACCGGTAATATCTAATTCTAATTCGACGATCTGTTGTGTCAATGCAGAGGTTTTTGATGCGCTACGGGTTGATAAATCTAATTGGTATTGCTTATATCGCTCCACTTCCTCTAATTGTTTACTTGTCTGAGTCAGCGCTATGTCATTAAGAGACTTTTCAAGTTGGCCGATATGCTGCGTTACTTGCTTTAAAGGCGCTATCATTCTTTCTTCGTGCGCGATTAACTCTTTGCCACTCATCGCAAAAAAGTTAAACGAAATAAAAAAGATAATACTGATAAATAAATAGAGTTTTAGCGGTGGTACGTAATGAACACGTCGCCCTTGAATATATTCATTAGTTAAAAAACCCGGCTTTAGTAGCAAGGGTTTTAAGGTTCTAGAAGCTCGAGAATCAAAACTAAAAATGTCGTCAAGCAGGTGTATTAATACACTCCAAAAATACTTCAATGTTGATTCAACTGATTGACCACAGTTGCTACAGAAGGAGCCATTAACTTTTGTCTGACAATTCTGACAAATGACATCATCACTTTTATCATTTGTAATTGTTAGCGCTACATTATTATTGTGTTGAGTGTCAGGCATAAAATTTGGAGTAAAAAAAACAGTTACTTAGCATAGTAGCATTGAATTTTTTTGGCGCAAATGAGATTTATAAAACCTATTATAATAAACCATTGCTTTTGTATGGCCATTGGAATGGAAACAACTTTATTTACAATTAATCGTTAATATTTTGTATATCTATAGTGCTGTATTGATAATGTTCTGTTAAATTTAAGAGGTTACTGATCAAAGCAAGCCAAATAGCAGGAGAATTATAATGGCATTTGAAGTTACCTTCGAGTTAAAAGAATCAGATTTAGAGCATTTTCGTAATGTAATGAGACAATCTAAGTCGGGAACAGAAAGTTTAAGTGAAGCAGAAATTTTGGCTAATGCAAAAAGTCTCAGCCAAGACGTTAAGGGCGATGTTCCTGTATTTGTTAGCGAAAGAATCCAAAAGCTAGAAACATTAGTCGCTATGATTGAAGACTCTGAGTGGAAAATACCAGATGAAGAACGCGCTGATGTATTAAGTGCTTTAGCCTATTTTAGTGACCCTGAAGATTTAGTACCTGATCATATTCCAGTACTCGGATTTTTAGATGATGCCATCATGATTGAGTTAGTTGCTGAAGAGCTCAAAGATGATATTGAGGCTTTCTTAGAGTTCTGTAATTATAGATCTCGAGAAGAAGGCCGCAATAGCGATGTAACGGTTACTCGCGACGAATGGTTAGATGCTAAGCGTAGAGAATTACACAGTAGAATGAGAAATCGTCGTTCTACTCGTCGTGGCGGTCGTTCTGGTTTTCGTTCAGTTTTCTAATAACAAGCTAAACACCAACACGATTGATTTTTTATATAAAGTCAAAAAAGCCGCATTACGCGGCTTTTTTAATTTATATTAGGCTATAAATTCGATAGTTAGCTTGTAGCGACTTAATACATAGCATTGATCGTTAATTGGTTAAAAAAAGCATTAAAACGAAAAAGGCGATAATAGTGCCATTAAACGCAAAAATATAACCGAAGCCTTTTAAGCCTTGTTTAATAGTGTAATTATTTTTTTGTAAGTACCAATACCAAATGGCGCACATTAAGATGGGTACTAAAAAGAATAGTCGAATCATGTTTACGCTATCTCCTGCGTTACTTGTTTAGAAGGCTCACGCCATGGTGCAACTTTCAATAGCATGAGCATACCGGGTATCGCTAATGCAGTGCAAATAAAGTAAAAATTAGTCCAGCCTATTTGTTCAACAATAACGCCGGTTGTAGCATTCGCAAACGTTCTGGGTAATGCGGTTAATGCGGTAAAAAGTGCAAATTGTGTTGCTGCAAAAGCAGGATTGGTTGTTCTCGCAATAAATGCGGTAAAAGCAGCGGTGCCAAGACCTACACCTAAATATTCAAATCCCATAGCGAAGGCTAAAGCATAGGTATTATGGCCGATTTCTGCCAGCGCAGCAAAGCCTAATATACTGATTATTTGAACAAAACCGAAAAGCCAAAGGGCACGATTAATACTTAATTTAATCATGACTATGCCACCGATAGCTAAGCCGATCGTCATGGCAATTAATGATGCCGTTTTAGCAACGACCCCAATTTCGGTTTTTGTAAAGCCTAAATCTATGAAAAATGGCGTTTGCAAGGCTGTTGCCATACTATCGCCAAGTTTGTAGAGAAACAAAAACGCGAGAATTTGTAATGCTGATTTCATTCCCTTTCTGTTGATAAAATCTTTAAAGGGGAGTACAACGGCATCTTGTAGTGTTTTCGGAGCTTGAGGTGCATTATTTATTTCTTTTATCGACAGACTCAATAAAATACCTAATAACATAAAGGCCGCAACGATAACGAATACGAATTGCCAACTGATATGGTCCGCCAGAATAAAGGCCAATGAACCAGGCACTAAGCCTGAAAGACGATAGGCTTGTACGTGAATTGAATTACCCAGTCCTAGCTCATGTTCAGGTAATAATTCGCGTCGATAAGCATCAAGTACAATATCTTGGCTGGCACTAAAAAATGCTACCGTAGCAGCTAAATAAGCGACACTCCATATATTCATTATAGGATCAACAAAGCCAAAGCCAGCGATTGAAAATAATAATAATATTTGTGTTAGCAACATCCAGCTACGGCGACGGCCCAATACCGGTAATGAATACCTATCCATCAACGGTGACCAAATGAATTTCCAAACGTAAGGAATACCAATAAGTGAGAATAAACCTATTTCCGCTAAACTTACGCCTTCTGAGCGCAACCAACCAGGGACAAGTTGATAAAGGATAAATAAAGGTAACCCTGAGCTAAAGCCAGTGAAAATACAAATTAGCATGCGACGATTAAATATTGCTTGCTTAAAGGTTGGAGACTGCATTGCTCAAAGCCTAGTGAATGCGGGAGATAGTGCAGCTAGGCTATCAAAATGTATTAGTAAACAGAAGTTTAATCTTGTCTAACAGGAAATTAGTTTCAAATAAATTGAACATTATGTGGGGGTTGTAGGCTTTATTCTTACCTACTTAGATAACATTAGGGCAAAGGTCTCCAGCCAATACAATCAATAGGGTAACTACCAATACCAGAAAAAAACTCTAAACAGGTAGATATTTCACTTTTAAAATATAAATCACTGTCAAATCTATTTGCACTATTCAAGCTAAGCTCATGTATTACATGCCAAAAAACGCGTTCTCTTGCGTTGCTAGGCGTTTCATCAATAACGTTAAGTAAGGTCCATTCTGCCATTGTGTTCTCGACGAATAGATCAAGTTCAGTGTAATGAAGTGAGTGATTTGTCACTGCATTAATATAGGCTCTAATTTGAGTTATTTTCTCATTGATAAACTGCTCAATTACCATGGTATTTCCCGTTTACAAACTTATTGAATTAAGTATTCTGCTAAGGAGGAATATCCATATAAACTGCCTAGTGATGTCATTAACTCTTCTAGTTATCGTAGATAAAGCTAAAACTGTCAAAGTTAAAATCGTGTTAAATTGTAACGAAAATGTAACCTAAATGTAGTCAAGTGGTCATTTGATAGGAAGTTATAAGTAATGTGAGCTTTTATGTTTTTAAGCGTAGATAGCGTGTTATTCGCTGGTTAAGTATGTTTTTCTAAGCAAATTTCTTAAGTTATGATAAGGAGGGCTCTCAATATAAAGTCGCCCTCATTAATTGCAATGATAACTATTTTATAGGTAATAAAGTCGCTTTTATTAATATAACTGGCTTAACAGGGACGTCACTCCAGTCCATTTCATCATTATAATCTGTCGTAACTTTAGCCATAGCGTTTACGACTTCCTGGCCTTCAACGATTGCACCAAAAACAGCGTATCCCCAACGTCTACCAGGGTCTAAACTACTGTTGTCAGCAATGTTAAAAAAGAATTGTCTATTAGCAGAATGAGGGCGTCTTTCTTTTGCCATCGCAATCGTACCTATTTCATTTTTCAAGCCATTTCCTGACTCGTTTATAATATTTTCATTCACGTTCTGAAGTTCTAAATTTTGGTTGTAACCACCGCCTTGAACAATAAACTCAGGCACAATACGATGAAATATAGTGTTGTCATATTGGCCACTTACAACGTAACTTAAAAAGTTATCGACAGTAATTGGCGCGCGGACACGATCAAGCTCGACAATAATAATACCCATGGATGTTTCTAGTTTTACTTGCGGGAATAAATTATCTGGATCAATCGATAAACTTTTCGCGCTACACGAAAGTGAAAATATCAATAATAAGACTGAAAGAAATCTCATGATGTGTTCTCTATTTTTAAGGGACTAATTTACTTATTATTGAATAAATTGTTGTAGCTCTTTGCTTTGTACAATTTGTGTTAATAATTGCGTTAATTGCTGGTTAAAGTCACGCTCTATTACTGCTATATCAGCTTTAAACGAGCCAATACTGGTACCAGATATTTTAAATGATTTGGTTAAGGTACCTTGACCATTGTTGATAATTACGCGAAAGATAATTTCACTACTGGTACTGTATTTTACTAATTCTTGTTGGACATTAATTAATGCCTTTTCAATGATCACATCTACGTGATTAATGGCTAACGATTGAATGCGTAAGCCATTATTTTTAAGCCCAGTACTCAATGATTTATCAACAATACTGACTATTGGTTGTTGAGAAGGATATAACTCTGCGGCTTCGCCAATACGTAATATTTGTACTATATGTTTTGCACTTCGTACATCACTAAAGCTTATCTGCACTTGTTTTTGCTGATAGCTATTACTGTGACCAAGTTGAAGTTCTGGACTGACTATAACGTTTTTAATAGGTGTACTACAGGCTAAAAATAACCCCGTTGAGCTTAAAAATAGTATTTTAATGATGAATGATTTCATATCGTACTCTTATTCGTTAGATTAAAAAGCTTAACGCTTTATGGCTGAAATGGTGACAAACTTGTCATTGCTGGCGATCAGTTTTTCATTGCCAAAAATACGCTTTAATTTTATATGGTAAGCAAGCTGACGGTTACCAATAATTCGTAACTCTCCGCCTTTTTTTAATACACGATGACTATCTTTAAACATTTGCCAAGCAATATGATCTGTCGTCGCAGTTTGTTGATGAAATGGTGGGTTACATAAAATAAGATCCACACTGCCGCCTTCGACACTGGTTAAACAATCATTGAGTTGAAATTCACATTGATCAATGGCGGTAGGAAAATTTTCAGTTATATTCAGTTTTGTTGATGCCATTGCCATATAAGATTCATCAATAAAGTGTACATATGCTTCAGGCTGTTTTGATAATACATGCAAGCCAACAACACCATTACCACAACCCAAGTCTATTACTTGCGTATTTGCGGCAACATCCGGTAAATTCTGCATAAAGTAACGTGCACCAATATCGAGCTTTTCTCTGGCATAAACGTTTGCATGATTATGCAAAGTAAAATCAGTATTTTCTAGGGGCCATGAATTCGGAAACACAGCTGATATAGCCTTGTCATTATCCAATTGGCTAAACACCAGACGTGCTTTTTTTACCGCTAATGATGTTTTAGTCGTGCCTAAATAGTTCTCAAATAATTTAAGCGTTGAACTATGAATCTCTTTTGCTCGATCAGCGGCAATAAAAATCACATCCTTATTCAATTGTTGCTTTATATTCGTTAGCTGCTGGCAAAGTAAACTTTTGCTTTTAGGTATTTTATATAACACGACATTAATATCGCTAGGTAAATTATCTAAGCTGCTAAGTAGAGTAACGTTATCGTTTGTTAAGCCGTTTTGATCTAGGTTGTGCTCTATACCTTGATGACTTAAAAATGAGTCATTAACACAATACAATTGATGCTGAGTTAAGTTACAGGCTAACGCGCCAAAATTATCATTGAAAATAAGAATTTTTTGTTTTGAATTTATTAAAGGCTGTTGCGATAAATAACTAATAATGTATTCATCTGCCGCATCCCAAGCTTGTAAGCTTCGGTTAACTTGATTAGTTGGAAAACGATCGAGAAAAAGGTTTTTGTCATTGATAATAAAAGGACTGAACATAGCGATAATTACTTAATTGGCGTGACTGATATTGTGACAAAGTTTACCACCTCGAGCTAGTTAAATGAGGATTTTATCGAGATAATAGCGCTAATAAGGCTAAAGTGAATCACAACAGTTCAACGGGAGTACTATTCATATGAAAATTATAGGGCCAGACGCCGATATTGATTATATCGAAAACTTTTATTCTCTAGATGAATCATCCGTTATTTTTAATGATCTAGAACAAAGCTTAGCGTGGCGTCATGACGATATTAAAATGTTTGGAAAAACAATGAAAATACCAAGGTTACAAGCTTGGTATGGTGACAATAATCTCAGCTATCGCTATTCAAATATAACATTGTTAGCAAACCCTTGGAGCTCTACGTTATTAACATTAAAGAAAAAAGTTAGCCGTTATTGTCACCATGATTTTAATGCGGTACTGGCAAACTTATATCGAAATCAAAACGATAGTGTTGGCTGGCATAGTGATGATGAGCCTGAACTTGGTGCAATGCCGACAATTGCGTCGTTATCTTTTGGCGCTGAACGTGAATTTCAACTCAAACATATTGCTACAAAAGCAAAGATCAATATTGTGCTGACCCCGGGAAGTTTATTGATTATGCGAGGAAGTACACAAAGTTGTTGGCAACACTGTTTACCAAAACGGACTAAGCCAATTACGCCCCGCATAAACCTAACGTTTCGAGAAATAATGATAAAAAGTTAGTTTGTTGATGTTTTACTTTAATCATCTAGTAATACTGGATTATTGAGTAAAACACTAAAGCTTCACATTGACGTCTTGTGGTGAGCGTAGGCAGATGAAAATATTAAAATAACACTGTCAGCCGTCTAGATAGATGGCATAATTACTCACAACGACTAAAATTAAAGTTGATCTATAAGCTGGTCAACTTCAGGGAAATAACTATGATAATAGAAGCTGTTATTGAAGAAAAATTACTTTCTGCTTTTTCACCTATACATCTTGATGTAATAAACGAAAGCCACCAACATAACGTTGCCCCAGGCAGCGAATCGCACTTTAAAGTTATTATCGTTTCAAAAGATTTCGAAGGTGAACGTTTGATCAAACGTCATCGTGCAATTAATGCATTATTAGCGACAGAGCTTGCTAATAATATTCATGCTTTAGCCCTACATACTTATACAGAAAGCGAATGGAATACTTATTACGCTGAGAACACACCGTTATCACCTAAATGCTTAGGGGGCGGTAAAAAGACTGGGTGATAATTTATTTATATCCATAAAATTATCGCTATACCGTATGGCTCAATAATTATTTATTAACGAGCCATATAATTAATTATTGAGTTTATTATAAATAGATAAATGAATTGTCAGCTTCAATTACTTCCTATAATAAATCAAGTTGATATCTATACGAGCATAGCTAATGTGATTTAAATATTGTCTAATAATATTAGTTATTGCGAAGTAATATCACTGGTCACACCTCTTTTAAGGTAAAGCCAGAGTAAACTAGTCGGCAATTTCATTTTCAACATCAAATTTTTCACTAAACACGTCAACGTAAATACACATTAATGTGAGTTATAAACGTTGACTGTTAGCGTGATATTAAGAAGGTATCGTTATGGTTATTAAACCAAAAATTCGTGGTTTTATTTGTACTAATGCTCACCCTGCCGGTTGTGCAGCGCATATTAATGAGCAAATTGCTTATGTGAAAAGTCAGCCCCAAGCTGATGTTAAGCCTAAAAACGTATTAGTTATAGGTGCATCAACAGGTTATGGCTTGTCATCTCGAATTACTGCTGCTTTTGGTAATGACGCTAAAACGTTAGGTATTTTCTTTGAAAAACCACCTACAGAACGAAAAACAGCATCAGCGGGTTGGTATAACACCGCTGCTTTTCAAGCCGCGGCAGATGAAGCTGGCTTATGGTCAAAAAATATTAATGGCGATGCTTTTTCACATGAAATTAAAGCTAAAGCGATTGAAACAATTAAAGCTGAATTGGGTGAAATAGACCTTATTGTTTACAGTTTAGCGTCACCACGTCGTACTGATCCAGATACTGGTGAAGTCTATGCATCAGCACTAAAACCTATCGGAAAAAGTGTTACAACTAAAAACTTAAATACCTCGAAACGCATTATTGATTCAGTATCAGTTGATGCAGCTACTGAAGCTGAAATACAAGGTACTATCGACGTAATGGGTGGTGCTGATTGGGAGCTTTGGATTAAAGCACTCGGTGATGCAGGTGTCTTGGCTACTGGTTTTAAAACGGTTGCTTATACATATATCGGCAAAGAATTGACTTGGCCAATATACGGACATGCCACTATTGGACGTGCAAAAGAAGATTTAGATCGCGCGTCAACAATGATCAAAGCGTCTACTGCCGATATTAAAGGTGAAGCTTATGTTACTTCATTAAATGCAGTGGTCACTCAAGCCAGTTCTGCTATCCCTATTATGCCATTATATATTTCTGCCATGTTTAAAGTGATGAAGTCTGACGGCACATACGAAGGTTGTATTGAACAAATTCAAGGCTTATTTAGAGAAAATATATATGGTGAGAACCCTACGCTTGATGACGCAGGGCGCTTACGTCAAAATAACAAAGAATTAGAAGATAGCGTTCAACAACGTGTTACTGATATTTGGAATACAGTTGATAGCGATAGCATTGATGAATTAACTGATTACGTTGGTTACCACCAAGAGTTTTTAAAGTTATTCGGTTTTGACGTTGCAGGTGTTGACTATGAAGCAGATATCAGTCCTGAATTAGCGATTAATAACTTACTTTAAATTAGGTATCTTTTATACGTTAGTTAATCAAAATGATGAAAAAAAACCGACAGCTGTCGGTTTTTTTTGGTAGTTAAAGTAGCCAAAATGCAGCTTTGATTTATACTTAATCGTCTAAAATTCTCGATAAAAAAGAAGATTTAGCGCTATTAATGCACGAAATACAGATTATTCTACTAAATTGCTATTTATTGTGCTGCATAACATAGAATAAAAAAGTGCTTTTGTGCTAGAATCGCGCCAGAAATTTTAACTAGAGCCAGTGAACCTTAATTTATCAAAATTAAATTAAGAATTTACTGAAATACACTGAAATCGATCATTTATGTTAGTTAACTACTTCAATTATTGTAATGTCTTGCAAAAATTGAAGTAGTTAAATAGATAAAAAGTTGATTTTGATTACTCCCATCAAAAGTAGTGCAAGTGTTTATGATTACAATAAAAAAAGGTCTGGATGTTCCTGTAGTAGGTGCCCCCCAGCAGGTAATCCATGATGGTCCGTCCATCAAAACTGTTGCAACATTAGGTGAAGAGTTTGTGGGTATGCGCCCAACCATGTTTGTTAAGGTTGGAGAAAGCGTTAAAAAAGGTCAGG
>JBAROR010000041.1:0-40341 GCA_049642265.1 Cognaticolwellia sp.
TATGATTACATTGCACAGCGACTACGAGTACAGCTCTGCATAAGCACACGAGCATCGAGCATACTTACTTGGCCATCGTTATTTAAGTCGTAGCTTAAATCAAAGCTTTCGCCGGCTCTTAACATACCGATAAAAGTTCTAATGTCAGCAATATCAATATCCGCATCGTTATCAAAATCGCCAATCAACACTTCAGGCATATTAAAGGTAAATGATACGATAACAGGGTCATGGTCAGAGGCACGGTAAGCATCGCTGCCATAGTAAGTCGCTAATTGGTTATCTGACATTCTTTCAACGTTGTAATCAAAAGCAACCGGCTCATCAGCATTGATATGCCACTCATCAACCGAGTCCACAAAAGCATTTAAACTACTTGATGCCAAAGCATGATCTAAGTAACCACTTTCACCACCGAAGGCATAAGAATAAGCGCCTTGACCAATTTTTTCAGCAATAAGGTTGTGATAACCCGTGGCTGTAATTGCTCGTATTGGATCTTCCATGCCGTAAGCATTAAGGTCACCAATAATTAAAATATTATCAGTGTCTGCATCGGTTGGTTTCGAATTTAACCACGACACCAATTTATTTGCCGCTTGAGTACGAAGCTCATTCCAACAAACTTGTCCGTCGTTTTGATCCGCATTACCACCAGAGGCACTACCACAGCTACCTTTGGATTTGAAATGGTTAACAGCAACGGTAAACGTTTCACCACTGGTATTAGAGGTAAACGATTGTACTAACGGTTGACGGTTACCAAAATCGAACGGTGTTTCATTGGTTGTTACCGCATTACCCGCAAGTGATACCGTAGCAGGCTTATAAAGCAGACCAACCGCAATGGCATCGCCACCTAATTCAGTCGCATCGATACTGATATATTGATAAGTATTAGCACCCACTACGCTATTGAGTTTATCGGTTAAATCGGCAATAGCAGATAACTCGTCAAAGCCATCATTTTCTATTTCCATTAAACCAACAACATCAGCGTTAATTTCAGCTAAAGCAGCGACTATTTTATCACTTTGACGGGTAAATTCTTCAAAGGTATCAGCGCCACGTGCCGTAGGGAAACCACTGCCTTGACCATCACCATTGAAGTAATTTAAAACATTAAAGCTAGCAACTTTAACTTCGCTTGCTGAACCAATAGTTGGTGATGCTTGACGTTGATTATTACCAAGGAAGGTAGGTTCTTGCGTAGGTAAAATACGATAAGTACTGAAGCTATAATCTAAAATACCGGTAATATTATCAACTGCGTCACCTAATCGAACACCATTGTTGTAGCTCAAACCAGAGTTTGGAAAAGGTACAAACTCAGGATTTTGGCTATTATTTTGATCATCAAGCACAATCACATTGCGCTTATTTCTATCCGCTAGTGCTATTGCTTGACTAGAGCCTGGCTCATAGATATTAGTTGGAATAAGTAATCGTCCCTTAGACAAACTAATTTGACCAAATCTTGCCAAAGTAAAGGTATCAGTTACATGTAGCTTTTGCTCAAAAGTAACTTTCATCCCTTCCATTGATTCCCAATCATTTAAACTAGCAACGGGCATAGTGACATTAACTGCAGCGACGGTACCACCAACACCACAATCAACAACACTTTCACTAAGCGTTAATTGAGTACGATTGAAAAACTCGCTGATATCACCTTTAGCACGTACAACAGCACCAGCGCTTGGCGCATCACCTTTACCATCTAGGTAAACAAAAATAGCTTCTGAGGTTGCGGTATCGCTATCGTTATCTTGTGATTCTTCTTGCAAGAAGAAGCCAGATAAACTGTCAACAACTGAGGTTACAACACCCTCAACAACTTTGTTTTGTCCGATCATTGGAGAAGCATCGCCATTACCTTGAATAGCACTGATAAGTTCAGCGCTATCGCCACACATACCGATTAACGATGGTTCTTCAGGTTCAGGATCTGGACCTGGGTCAACCACAGTGCCATCAAAGCTATGAGAGCCTAAAAAGCTAAAAGTATTTGACGGATAGCTGTCCCATTCATTAGCAACAACGAAAGCATCACTCACGTTCTTATCGCCACTGCTAACAGTATTTTTTCTCACTAGCGTAGTGTTTGACGCCCAACTGATTCTTTCGCCTTTAACGCCAAATGAATCAACTAGTTCACCATCTTTAACTAACTCAAAGTAGTCATCACCATTAAAGTTAACCGCGCTACTTGCCATATCAACTAAAGGTTTTAATGCGCTGTCATCCGTTATTTGTGTTGAACCAAGCACAACAACGTCATTCGCTAACACTACACCGGATAGATCTGCCGTTATGGTTGGCTCAGAACTACCATTGCCATAAAGTTTAAGCTGGTAGCCTGATAACGATACCGTTGTGTTGGTTGGGTTAAATATTTCAACCGCTTTGTTGTAGCTACTGCCTTCAACATATTCTGAAATAAACAGGGCTGAACTGCTTGATGGCGGTGTAGGGTCTACGGGATCAACTGGGTCTACAGGTGGTGGTTCAATCGGGTCTACCGGTGTTGTTCCATCACAGGCATTAGTAAAAACTTGTGTTACCCATTCAGGATGATCAATAAACGGATTACGGTTACCTTGGAATTCATAAATACGGTTGTTACGTTCTTGCTCGTAACTGTCAACAGGGTCGGCAACATGCCAAGCAAGTAAAGCACATAATTTACCGAGTTTTGCTTCGCCTGTACTTGTTAATCTATCAACTAAGCTCAAGTCAGGTGTTTGTGGATCAGCACCTTCATAGCGTACATCCATATAAAAAGTCATACGGGCAACATCACCTTTAACCGCAGCACGAGGCTCGAATGAATTACCATCAACTCTATTCTCGGGCGCTTCTGATAAAGCATTGTCGCTGTTATCAAAATCTAAATTACCGCGCGATGAATTAACTGAAATATCCGTAGGTCTTAAATGATGAATATCGGTATAAGCTGCGGCACTTGAACTTGGAAATCCGTGACTTTTTGCCCAAACATGCTCACGATTCCAATTATCCGGATTAGAAGATTGTGAGCCACTACCATTTGATAGTTTAGCTAATGAAATACCCCTATATAGCAAAATAACATTGTCATTATTAACTGGGTCTTCATCGGTTTGAGTTAGCGCCGTCCAAACTTCAGAATAACTCAGTACGTTATGATTTAGGCTAATAGCACCATTAATTGCATTACGAAAGTCTACTGCTGTTGCTTGATTAGCTTGCAATGAATGTACATCGGCATAATAAATAGCGTCATCAAAATCACTTGCTGCAGCCACTTTACTTAAATCGGGGCAATTAAAACATGCACCTGTAATGGTGTCTGTAACTGGAGGCTCTGTCGGTGGTTCAATGGGTGGGTCAATCGGAGGCTCTACGCTGCCGGTACTGCCTGTTACGATTACATTATCAAAAGTGATGTATTCCGATCCAGCATTGTTTTTCATGCTAACTCGAACAACTAATGAGTTACCAGCTGCAATCGCTGCGGTTATTGTTTCACTGGTAAAGTCATCAATTAAGGTATTTAATACACTGCCCTTGCCTTGCCAATTCTCTACGGTGATAAATGCTCCACCGTCGATAGCATAAGCAACATCTAGAAAATCTGTACCTTCATGATTACCATTCTCTGCGGCATTTACCGACAAGTTTACATCAGAAAAGTTACTAATATCGATAGCTTCAGACAACCAAATAGCTGTACCATCAAGATCTCTTCCTTCAAACTTTCCGTTATTTACTTTAAACCAATCTGACGTCGCAGTAAGTTGCGCTGAACTTACATTAATTGACCATTTGGTTATATTACTTAAATCGATTTGGTCGAAAACTGCTCCTTTACCGTCGACGCCTGCAGCGTCGAAGTTTTCACTCCATATTTCATCCGCGTTAACCAAAGTTGAAGCTAAAACACTGCCCGTAAATAGGGTAAAAACTGCCGTATTCACTAGATTTGACCTAACACTGCTGAAATTTTTTCGTAAAAAAATATCCACTGCACACCTCCCAATATTATTATTATGCAAAATTACCTAACGGTATTCTGTAGGATTAATGTTAAATTATTGTTACAAGGAAATGAAGGTTTTTTAACCACTGACCATATGGTAAGTAAATTTTCAGAAGGATTAATTAGCACTAACAGTGAGTTAGTTAGATAATTTTTTTATCGTAAATCAACCAAAGCTATAAAAAAGATAGGGTAAGAAATAGCGTTTCGCCATCATACAATGAAGTCACTTAACCATAACTGATTTGGTTACTTACCCATGCTATTTTATAGCGCGGTCAGTGAGCATGTCGCTTGAAGTGATACTCGGCATTAACTTAGACGCGTGTTTTGAGTAAATTGGAGTTAAAAAAAACGGGCAATGTTTAAAAACATTGCCCGTGTTAAGCATAAACTTTACTGCCAGGGATTATTTAAGTAGCGTCACTAATTCAGCTAAGTCTTTCACCACGTGATCAGGCTTTTTCGCTAACGGATAAAGTGCTTTACCCGGACGAGCAATAAAAGTTGTTTGTAAGCCCGCTTCTTTCGCGCCGGCAACATCCCAACCATGAGCTGCTACCATCATAGCTTCACTCGGTTTAACGTTGAGTTTTGTAAGTAGCCACTCGTAAGCACGTAAATCTGGTTTATAAATTTTTATATCTTCAATACTGTAACGCTCATCAAAATAAGACATTAAACCCGCACTTTCAAATTGTGCTTTAACGCCTTTGTTTGAAGAGTTAGTTAAGCTAACTAGCTTGTAACCTTGCGCTTTCAGTTGCGCTAAGCCTGCTTTTACATCGCTATGCGGTGGTAAAGTTAGCAGTGGCGTGATGATCGCGGTTTTAGCTTGCTCACTAGTAATATCAATATTGTTGTTTTGTGCAACCATTAATAATGACGCTACGCCTATTTGACCGAAGTCGTGATAATCACTAGTTACGGTAGAAACAAGCGAGTGATGCAACATGGTAGAAAACCAAAGTGGCAATAAATCTTCGCGTCCACCTAGGGCTTTGCCAATAGACGTTCGCATTGACGTTAAATCAAGTAAGGTTTCATTAACGTCAAAAATAAGTACTTTTGGTTTGCTTGGCGCTTCATCCGCCATAGCAACTCCAGATAAAAGGCTTGCACCAACTAAAAGTGAAAGTGTAAGTGTTTTTAGTGATTGTAAAACTGACATTAAGTATTTTCCGCTTGTAAGGCATTGAGTACAGCTTCAGGCTCTGCACGTAAAGTGTAATCTTCGCTGATAAATGCGTAGGTGATAATACCGTCTTGATTAATTACATACGTCGCTGGCAATGGTAGCTTATAGCTTTTATCACCGTAGTAATTTTCAAAGTCGATACCAAATCCGGTGTATAAACTTTGGATACGTTCATCTAAAGTAAATAACAAACCAAATTGATTTGCCACGGTATTGCTCACGTCTGAAAGCACGTCAAACTCTAGTTCATTCTTTTGTGCTGTTGATAATGTTTCATCAGGTAACTGAGGCGAGACTGCCACTAGTTGAGCATTATGGGTTTTAAATTTCGGTAAATAGTCATTTAGTGCTTTTAACTCTAAATTACAATATGGACACCAACCACCTCGGTAAAAGCTAATAATCACTGGGCCTTTTACCAATAATTCAGTTAACTCTACGGTATCACCACGGTGATTTGCTAGGCTAAAGTTTTCAACCTTTTGACCTACTTGTAAGGCATTGTCTCTAACATGTTGAGCAATCAACTCTTCGTTAGTTGTGTTCATTAATGCTAAAACGTCAGCCGGTAAGTTAGCTTCTTTTTGTACATTATATGCGTCAATTTGTGCTTTTAAACTCATGATAAAATCTCAGTGATAAAACTATTTGTTATTATAATGTTTTACTTATTTAAATAAACATTGCAAAAGTGAAAGCTTCATTCGAAAATATTAAACATTGAAAAGCAGATAATGGCATTGTCATGTATAACTTAAGCGATTTAGAAAGCTTTATTGCCGTGGTAGAAAATAAAGGTGTTTTAGCTGCCGCGCGTGAACAGCGTTTATCACCTGCAACCGTGAGTCATCGCTTAAGTAAATTAGAGCGCGAACTCTCAACTGTTTTGGTGTTTAGAGACAGTCGCCGAGTACGTTTATCACCTGCTGGAGAAATTTTTTACACGCGTGTAGGCGCTATTATGGAGGCTTTACATGACGCCGAACACAGCATTGGCGCTCGTAGTTCATCGGTAAGCGGTTTACTCAGAGTAACCATGCCGCCTTGGGTTTTTTCCAAATATGTCATGCCTAAACTAACCCAGTTTGAAGATGCTTACCCTGAACTAAAGCTCGATTTCCTCATCAATGACCACTTTGTTAATGTTGTCGATGACGCTCAAGACGTCGCGATAAGAGTTGGGCAATTAAATGACTCTGGTTTATTATCACGCAAATTAGTTAACAACAGTCGCATACTGTGTGCAGCGCCGAGCTATATTGAAAAAAATGGTATGCCGACCAACTTGAGTGAACTCGCCGAACATAATTGGGTATGTTTACCGTGGCAGCGGCAATTAAAGCTATTTGATGAACAAGAAAAAATACAAAACTTTAATGCAAAAACCCGTTTTACTATTTCGAATTCAGACAATATGACGCAAGCCGCTATCGCAGGACACGGTATCGCTATTAAATCGAGAATAGCGATTAATGATGAGCTGGATAACGGTACGTTAGTTGAAGTTATGCCTAACGTAATGGCACAAAGTGATGCGCCTGTATGGTTTTTACGACCACAAAATAGCTTAACAACCCGTAAAACGGACGTGTTCTACGACTTTATGAAGTCTTTATTTATAAATTGCTCATAGAATACGAGTAGCGCATTGAGTACTTATTTCAAACTTACTTTTAAAGTTACTTTTAAACTTAACAGTAACTTTATTTAGCCACTGTTTTTTTCCAGGTGTTTTTCTTTTTTGCTTTACGCTTAAAAGGCACCTTAGGTAGATGCGCAAAAGATTGTTGCTCTGATTGTCGAATCATCTCAGATATCGTTGCTGTTAAAGGAGTAATTAAGTGCTCGTAACGACTTTTTTTCTCACTAATATTAGTCAGTGTCGCTTCCCAATGTGCGGTCATATCTGGCATGGTAGCGGCGATCGGCAAAGCGTTAATTAACGAAGTTCCCACCACTGTGGCATGAATGTTTTTTCCTCTACGCTCTAAGTAACCACGCTTAAAAAGTAAATCAATAATCCCCGCGCGGGTTGCTTCAGTACCTAAACCATCGGTATCTCTTAACAGTTTCTTTATTTCGTTATCGCTAACAAATCGAGCAATACCCGTCATGGCGCTTAATAAACTTGCATCGGTAAAAGGCTTAGGCGCTTGAGTCATACGACTTATTAATTCACCGTGATCACAGTGAATTTTTTCACCCGCGACTAATTTAGGTAAAAGCTGATTATTTAGCTTGTCATCATTATCTTGAGTTGAATTTTCTTGCTTACTTTTAGCGCGCTGAAATAATACTTTCCAGCCTTGCGCAATAGGCGTTTTCGCATTCGCTAAAAACTTTCCGCCAGCAATTAAAATTTCCACTCGACACTGGTTGTATTGATAAGCAGGATAAAACTGCGCTAAATACTGTCGAACAATCAGGAAATAAATATTCTTTTCAAAAGGGTTTAAGCTTAAATTATTGGCTGATTTTTCTGTCGGTATAATGGCGTGATGCGCGGTAACTTTAGCACTGTTCCAAGCTTTACTTTTTAATGCGCTATTAGCCCCTTGTGCAAATTTGCCATAGTTTTCATCCGCACTGGCTAGCATGGCAATAATACCTTTCGCTTGCGCGTGATGCTCTTTCGGTAAATAGCGACAATCGGAACGAGGATAGGTGATCAATTTATGCTTTTCATATAACGCCTGACACACATCCAATACTAACTTGGCATTCAAAGCATATATTTTTGCCGCATCAATTTGTAATGACGACAAGTTATAAGGCAAAGGAGCCGGTTGCTTTTTCTGTTGCTCATCAACGGCACTCACCTCTGCCATTTTATTTTCAATTCGACTAACAACATTTTCAGCTAAAGCGCGATTAAGTATACGCCCATCTTCATCCATATGAGGTTGGCATGCTTCGCTCGGCTGCCATTTTGCAATAAACGGCTCTTGATTATTGGTCAGTAAGTGCGCATGCACGTCATAGAAGTCTTTCGCGATAAAGTTGTCAATTTCTTGTTGGCGACGTACCACCAAACCTAAAAGAGGGGTTTGAACTCGCCCTACGGATAACACACTGTTAAAACCAGCCTTTTGACCTTGTAATGTATAAGCACGAGTGAGGTTAATACCATACAGCCAATCAGCCCTAGAACGTGCTAAAGCGGAAATAGATAGTGGCATAAATAATTGATTGCTTTGCATATTGGCTAGCGATCTTTGCACGGCTGGTAAATTTAAATCACTGATCAATAAACGCTGAATATTTTTCTTTTTCTTCGCCGGTACTTTTAAAAATTCGATCACTTCATCGACGAGCAACTGCCCTTCACGGTCAGGATCACCTGCATGAACTATCTCATCAGCTTGCTTCACTAATTTTCGTAAAACGGTAAGTTGGGCACGCGTTTGCGTTTTTGGTTTTAGCTGCCATTGTTCAGGCACAATCGGTAAATGGGCCATTTGCCATTTTTTAAAGGCTGGATCATAGTTTTCAGGATCAGCTTGTTCAAGAATATGTCCAATACACCAACTCACCACATCACCGTTGGCAAGGGCAATGTAACCTTGATGATTTTTTTGCGGCTTGGGTAATGCCGCAGCAATTGCCCGACCCAAACTTGGTTTTTCGGCGATATATAGTTTCAAAATATTAACTTATCTATAAAAATATTAATTTATCTATGTTGTAGAGTAGTACAAAGACTGTTGGACTTATTAATAGCTTAGCACTTAAAACTGTTTATTTATACAGTCACATTAGTCAATGACTTTTTGTAATGCCGCTAACCAACCTTGATAATGACGATGACGACTTTCTTCACTCATCTTGGGGACGAACTTGGCTTGTACTTGCCATGATTTCGCAGCCTGCTCAACACTATTAAATATGCCTTGCTGTAAAGCTGCTAACATGGCGGCGCCTGATGCCGAGGTTTCAATAATGTTTGGCCGTTCAATCACCAAATCTAAAGTATCGGCCAGAAACTGCAGCAACCAATCATTAACCACCATGCCGCCATCAACACGCAGTTGTGTAGTTTTAATACCGTCTTGCTCCATAGCGATAAGCAAGTCTCGGGTTTGATAAGCTACAGATGCCAAAGCCGCGGTAACAATTTCTTTAATGCCGGTATCACGCGTCAGCCCAATAATCGCACCACGGGCATCGGGTTGCCAATGTGGCGCACCTAAGCCAGTAAAAGCAGGCACTAAATAGACATGATTTTCCTCTTGCATCGACTCCGCTATCAGCTGACTTTCGCCAACATCCGTAATTAATTCCAAGCCGTCACGTATCCACTTCATAGTTGCACCAGCCATAAAAATACTGCCTTCCAGCGCATAAGTACTTTTATTATCTAAACGATATGCAACAGTACTTAACATTTTATACTGTGAATATAATATTTCTGAGCCCGTATTGACGATAACAAAACAACCTGTGCCGTAGGTGCTTTTCATCATGCCTTTTTTAAAACATGCCTGCCCCACTAACGCCGCTTGTTGGTCGCCAATCATGGCACTAATCGCGATAGCTTCACCAAAGTGTTGGTGGTCGGTATGACCAAAATTATCGGCACTGTTTTTAACTTCGGGGAGCATTGTCTCTGGAATATTAAACAGTGCCAGCAACTCTTGATCCCAGCAGTTTTCAGTAATGTTAAATAACAAAGTGCGCGAGGCGTTAGTGGCATCTGTTGCAAACACTTTACCGCTCGTTAACTGCCAAAGTAAGAAGGTATCAACTGTACCAAAACATAACTCTCCTGCTTGTGCTTTTTCTCGCGCACCAGCAACGTTATCTAATAGCCATTCAATTTTACTGGCTGAAAAATACGGGTCGATTAACAACCCAGTTTTTTCTTGCACGTTAGCGACAAGTTCAGGGTTTTTCTTCAAAGTTTCACAGCGTTTTGCAGTGCGTCGGTCTTGCCAAACAATGGCGTTATAAATTACCTCACCGCTATTTTTATCCCAAACGATAGTGGTTTCACGTTGATTCGTAATGCCAATCGAGGCAACGTCACTCGCCTTTAAGTTGCTTTTCGCAAGTGCCGCTTTACAAGTTGCTAATGTGGTTTGCCAAATAACTTGAGGGTCGTGTTCTACCCAACCATCAGCAGGATAAATTTGTGCGAACTCTTCAAACGCACTAGCAACAAGTTCGCCCTGTGCGTTAAAGATAATGGCTCGACTACTGGTTGTGCCTTGATCGATGGCTAATAAGTATTGTTTATTCATGGTCACAGGTTAACTAGCTAGCGCAAGAAAATGCTGGTTAATTTTAACGAGGGCTTTGTTCATTGCGTGCGACAGCAAAAATTCGACTAATTTATCTGGTAGCCACTTTGGCGCTTGGCAAACAATAGTGTAACGAACCGATGTCAACGTAGGGTTTTGTTCATCAAGATAGATATTACCTTGATGATTTTTTAATGGCCGATCACCGACAATGGCATAACGAATATGGTTTGAATTGGCGATCAATATTTGCTCGGAGAATTTCACGCCTGCAACATTTAAATCGCGAATAGCCCCTTTGCCACCAAAAATTTCTCCGGCGTCTGCAGTTTTAGCAACGATAAATTTTGCATCAAAAAATCGTCCTGCATTTTGATGATCGAGTAATATTTTACTCGCTTCATTGGCACTAGCAGCGATCTCTTGCACCACATCAACATTAACCATAATTTATCGCACTCTTTGCAAAATAACTACAGCAACAGTAACGGATTTAATCACCTAGGGTCAAGATGTTAGCTTTAGTAAGGAGTTATAAAACCCACATGTAAGCAGCACTTACTCATGTATTAATTTTAATGGCGCAAAAACACTAGCATCTTTATAACCTAAGTTTTTATCACCATTTTTAGGTTCAATAGCGACTGAACCGATAAAATGTTCTCGGCTTTCGCTACCGTCGTTATCACAATAGGCCAACATAAAGCCCAAGGTTTTATTTGCCGAAAGCTTGACCGGTTGTGCTTGGTTAAATTCTTTAACATTGGCTTTATTGGTGGTGTAACTAAAACTATCGTCATAAACATCTAACGCGACTTCCCAGATCAAACGGTTAGGTTGTTCACTTTGACGGCGCCAAGCGCTGCTCAGATGATCGTTAAAGAGCATAAAATCAGCCAGGCCATCTTTAGTTTTATACCCAATATCAACTACTTGATTGTCTAGCGCGATATGGTAAGCAAAAGCATTGAAGTTGAATTGGTGCTCGCCACCCGATCTGTCTTCATCAATGAAAATCTCTAAACAGTCATCATCCCAATAAGCATCTAATGGATCTGGGTGACTATCAAATAGAATGTCATCTTGAATTTCGGCCAAAAGGTAAATTTTATTTTCGTCCCATATCACTTTAAAACGACCAAAAAAATCTTCCTTGCTCGGCATTTCCCCTAAAATATGTTGATCGATTGGTTGCCATGGTGCTGTTTGCCATAACGTATCCATTACACCATCTATTTTAGGTGCAACACCAGTGTGCTTAGCGTCAAGCGCGTAGCTCATATTTATCAAAACAGGCAAGCTGCTCAGTAACAATATGTTCGTAAACCCATTGATTTTTCTTGTTTTCATCTTACTTCCCTAAAAACTATACAACGCAATAACTTGTTCAATTTTCATCATTATCACGGCAAGACTTTGCTCAATATCAATGCTGATAACATCGAGTTCTTCGCCAGCTTGTTGTGATATTTCGGGGTGTTCAAGGCTTAGAAATTGACTATGCAATAAGGCAACAGGAAAAAAATGTGTTGCGCGTTTTTGCATCCGCTCAGCAATTAACTCTTCACTCCCCTCTAAGAAGAAAAAGTGCACTTTAAAACCTAATACTCTGAACATATTTCGATGTACTTTTTTTAAGGCTGAGTGCGCTAAAACGATAGACTGTTTTTGCTTGGCCATTTGCATTAAAAAACGCTGTAAGCTTTCCATCCACTGCGCTCTAAGCTCATCAGTAAGAGCTTCTCCTGCAGCCATTTTTTGCTTCGCGCTATCCGTATGAAAATCATCTGCATCTAGGTAGCGATATCCAAGCTTTTCTGCCAATTTCTCAGCAACAGTTGACTTACCACTGCCGCTAACCCCCATAATAATAAATAACTTAGTCATAATTACGTCTACTCACTGATAGATGGTCAACTTACTAAAGGTAATAACACGTCCAAACAATAACTTTTTCCGGCTTGAATATTTTCAACTTTATTGGCGCTTGCAGGCTTACCATCAATAATCGTCACTTGTTTTTTAACCGTTGCATCTCGATATATATTCACAATGAAATCTGCCTTTAAAAATTGACGTTTTACGGTCATTTTTTGCCAATGCGATGGCATTTTAGGCGCAACAATTAAGCTACCGGCTTCGCCCTTCAAACCACATAGTTCCTCAATAATACAGCGGTACACCCATGCAACTGTGCCAGTATTAAATAACTGACTTGAACGGCCTGCCATGTTGGGGAATTGTTGATATGCACCACGATAATAATTAGGAATAAATCCGGGCAATTGCTGGCGAATTAAGACGTCATTTTCACTACTTAACATCTGCTGGATAATGGCTAGGGCTTTGTCTGCTTGCCCTATTTTAAATAAACTAAAAGCATAAAATGCACTGGCATGGTTATAAACCGAGCCATTCTCAGCCGTACCGGGGTACTTTTGTGTTAAGCGACCAACATCTTCGCGCATTTTTGTATAGCTTGGCGCCAACATCATAGGTCCAAACGGTGTTAATAGTTGCTGGTCTATTTCATGTAATAATTTGGCAATATTGATTTGATCGGCAGCGCCGCTCAGCATGGCCCAACTTTGTGGATTTAAAAAGATTCGTCCTTGTTCGTCGTCAGCAATACCAAAGCATTTATTGTCATCAGTAATACCACGCGCATACCAGTTACCATCCCATAAATGTTTGTTAACGGCATAATTCAAAGCTTGTGCCGCATATTGATACTCTGCCAATTTACCATCTTGACTCGGGTCGTAATTTTCTTTGATATGACACCATTGCTTCAGGGCATAAGCGCTTGCGAGTGACAACCAACTGGAAACCCCCTTACCTTTATGTCCAACCATATTGAGCGGATCGCACCAATCACCTTGTTGGATAAAACTTAAACCTCTTTCGTCGGTGGCATTAAGTAAATAATCTAACGCCAATTCAACATGTTCGGCGACTGTAGATAGCCTGCTATCGTCAGCAAAGGCTATTTTTTCTTGGAGAATACCCAGATCATTCGTTTCATCTAAATAAACTTTCAAACAAATAGGTAGCCAAACACAATGGTCACTGTGCGGAATTAAATTAATATATTTAATTTCTGCATCCGGGTGTAAAAGTATGCCGTCAGGTAAACAACCACTGATTTTTTGTTGAGACAACGTAGTTAATAACACCTGCTTGGTTTTCTCTGGGGCAATAAAGCACATGCCAATGGCATCTTGTAAATAATTGCGTGTTTGCGGATCAGTGGTCAACCTATTGCTATCACCGTGATAGAACACTTGCCTAGGCAACCAATGATTAACAAACTGATTCAATGCCTTGTCTTCACACTCGAGATGAAAATGATGCTGAGATTGATCAATGTAGCTTTGGTAACCTAATTGACGTTGTTCAAAGGCTGTCGAATTTTGAAAGTACTGTTTTCGAATATCATCAACTTCAGCTTGGTCTTTACAAGCACCAAAAATAAACTTGTACTCTTTGGTTTGTTGCGCGGCCAGGCGAACGTCGTATTGCATCACCGCGATGGGTGTTTCATAGTAAGCGGCTTCTTGTGCTAGTTTTTCAGCTTTAATGCCATCGGGAAAATGTATTGCACCTTCACCTTCAAATGCTTTTTGATTCGCAGTCCAACTCGTCGGCGTGGTATCCGCTAATAAAAATGTCCCATCTTTGAGCTGTTGATTTTTATAATAGTCTGTCAGTTGTTGGTAAGGCTTAACACTACTAGCGATTATGGCATTGCTCGTTGAACAATAGTCAGCCGACTGGTTCATCCAAGATTTATAACCGATAGAGAAACAAGGGTAAATACTGATATTTTTCACGTCATCAGTTAGATTTTTAACTTCCAGTCGCCATAATTCGTGCGCCCCTTCCTCTGCTAATGACAGCGTTAAAATAAACTCAATAGCCAGATGCTCAATGCGCCAAACAATATCAGCCAATCCGATAGAAAAAGTAAATTTGTCTAATTTTTTTCGCATGGGTTCATAAGGTAACGAAAACACTTCGCCGCTATCATGACATTTTACAAAGAAAAATCGTCCTGGATGATGGGCGAAATAACCTTGCTCTGGTTGCATAAATGTTTGCGCTTCGATATTCGGTGCCGCTGAATACTTACTTGGCTCTGGTTGCATAAACTGACTAACCGCATAGCCTCGGCAATTCATGTGGATCATCATGGTTTTATTCCATAAAAAGCCACTGGCAAATTTCATCGTGATCGGATCAAAGCAGTTGATACGATTGTTCACTTCATCATGTTGATACCAAGGTGTTTGGCACGTTGAAGGTTGCTTACTATCACTCATTTATTTTAACTCCCGCACTGGCACTCGTTCGCTCAGATCTTTTTGTAATTTTGATACTTCTGTATCAGACAGTGAATAACAACGAATAATGAAAACAGAAATTATGGCAAAGGCACCAGGAATGAGTGTCATCAATAGCACAATGCCGTATGAGGAATCCTGCGATTGCACCTGATTTGCAACATAACCTAAAGACGCTAACAACCATCCCATCATTGCGCCGGCAAAAGC
Organism: Cognaticolwellia sp.; assembly: GCA_049642265.1. GTDB lineage: Bacteria > Pseudomonadota > Gammaproteobacteria > Enterobacterales > Alteromonadaceae > Cognaticolwellia. The sequence continues at coordinate 15,013 of JBAROR010000041.1, forward strand.
ACCGCCAAGTTTTTGTGCAAACGCCGCTGCAGAGAAAATCATTGCGGTTGCTCGACGGCCATTTTTCCATTCAGAATAGTCAGCCGTATCGGCATACATAGAAAAAACTAAGGGTGATTTTGGCCCTAAGCAAAAACCAATAATAATTTGCAGGGTAAACATCATCGTTATTTGAGTTTTATCGAGCAAGTAGAAAGCACTGGAAAGTACAGCAACAATAACCATTAGCAGCATTAGCAATGTCCGCTTATCAAAAAATTTCGTCATTAATGGTGTGCACGCAGCCCCTAAAGCTAGAGAAATCATGTAAACAAATGAAAAGCTGCCAATGAGATCTTCTCTACCAACGTAATACTTAAAATAAAAGGTGCCTGAACTTGCTCTCAAGGTAATCGTCATCATGACAATCAAGGCCAGGCTAAAGAGAATTATCCAAGGTTTGTTATTAAATAAATCTTTAATATCAGTACGAATAGGGGTTGGCTGCTTTTGTGGCGGGGAAATACGTTCTCGCGTGTTGTAAAAGCTAATGACAAATAACACGGCAGCAATAATACCGTATAATGCCATGGTTAATTGCCAGCCTAGCGCTTGGTCACCTCGGCCTAGTTCACTCACCAAGGTCGGCGTAAAGTATGCTACTAAGCTACCACCAGAAAATGCGCCAATAAATCGAAAGCTTGTTAAGGTAGTACGCTCTTGGCTATCTCCAGTCATGACGCCAAGTAAGGCACCATAGGGCACATTAATAAAAGTATAAGCTAGCATCATAAAAATATAAGTCGCATATGCCCATATCAACTTACCATCACTTTCCAGATCAGGTACCGTAAATACCAAAACACCGGCGGCAACTAACGGTATTATGCCCCACAATAAATATGGGCGAAATTTACCAAAACGCGTTTCTGTTCGATCGGCTAATGCCCCCATCAAGGGATCTGAAAAAGCATCAATTAATCGTGTTACTAACATCATTGTGCCAACAGCGCCTGGGTGCAGCCCAAAAACATCGGTATAAAATATGAATAAGAAGACATCAAATACCCGCCAATAAAAATTTGAGGCAACATCACCACAGGCGTACGATATTTTTTCTTTCAATTTAAGAATTTGCATAGTTAACCCCCTAATTATTCAGATAACAGTGCGCTATTACAGGGGCTATTTAATTCACTTTTAACTTTTTTCTGCCAAGTAACTGACTGCACTTTTTTAGTTTAATCATAAAACGCCTACAAATGAAAGCGCTTTCATTTATTTTTAACCTGACCTTATTTTTTAACAAAATATGATAAATATAATCGAAAACATATACATTTTCATAACAAATACTGATGATTTAAATCGTTGCTAATCAATTAAATAAATTAATTAGTTCAATTTATAGACAAAAACTTATTGACGTTAATATTTTTTTAAACTAACTTTATGTAAGCGCTTACAAAAAAAACAATTGAGTTTCAACGGCTTTTTAAAAAAACACCAAATGTAAGCGCTTACAAAATTGTTTTGTGAATATATAGATTGAATGTGATTAAATGTCTCGAGGGGGGATGCAAGTGAATACAAAAATATATAAAAAATCACGCATAGCAACAAGCTTATCGCTAATATTAGGCGTAAGCTCAGTTGCACCAGTATATGCAGAAGATGTAACAAGTGCTGAAAGAGAAATAGAAGTTATTCAAGTAACTGGAATGCGTTCAAGTATTAAAGAGTCTACAAGACTAAAACGTGATGCCAGTGGTGTCGTTGACGCTATTTCAGCTGAAGATATAGGTAAATTTCCAGATACTAACTTAGCAGAATCACTGCAACGTATTACCGGGGTATCCATCGATCGCTCTAATGGCGAAGGCAGTAAAATAACTGTTCGTGGTTTTGGTCCTGATTATAATATGGTAACGCTTAATGGCCGTACTATGCCTGGCGCATCATTAGGTGATAACAGTACGCGTGCATTCGATTTTGCTAATTTATCTTCAGATGCCATACAATCAGTTTCAGTTTATAAAACCGGCCGTGCGAATATTGCGACAGGTGGTATAGGCGCAACAATCGATATTGTTACTGGCAAGCCTTTAGATAACCCTGGTATGCATGCAAGTTTTGGCGCTAAAGCCTTACATGATACAACAAACCGTGTTGGCACTGATGTTACGCCTGAGCTTTCAGGTTTATTAAGCTGGACCGATGACGATGAACGTTTTGGTGCGTCTATTACCGCTAACTTTCAACGTAGAGACAGCTCAGTAGCCGGGGCATTCGTCAACCAATGGCGCACTAATGCTTATGACGATATATCAAGTATTCCGCAACAACAAGATGGCACACCGGTATCACTCAATAATGCACCAGCAGCGGGTCAATTATTTTCTTTACCGTCTGACTTGCGCTATTTTGTGCAAGATAACGAACGTGAACGTACCAACGCCCAAGTAACCTTACAATATCGTCCAGTCGATAAACTAACAGCAACTCTTGACTACACCTATTCAAAACAAGATATTCACGCGAACCGCGCTGAACAATCCATTTGGATGGATACCTATAAATCAGCATTAACTTTTGACGACAATACCGTTAAAACGCCAATTGGTTATAGTGAAGAACGTCGCGACCAAAACCCTCGTGATTTAGGTCTAGCACAACAAGAACTTAATCAAATAAATGAAAATAAATCTATTGGCTTAAATTTACTGTACGAAGTGAATGATCAATTTACCGTGACATTTGACGGTCATAGTTCTTCCGCTGATAGTCGCCCCGGCGCAAAATATGGTAGTTGGGTAAATGCCGGTTTAGGTGCCAACGTTGCTGCAGCTCAAGGCGTAAACTTCAATAGTGGTTTACCTGAACTACTGATGACCTTTGATGATTGTTATCTTGTCGATGATGGCAACGGCAATATGGTCCAACGACTCAATTGTAATAATCAATTAGACAATGCCGATATTGGTACCTCAATTTTAGATAAAACTCGTGCCGCACAAAAAACAGAAATTGACCAAGTACGCCTAAGTGGCCTGTACGAATTCGAAGAAGGTAGTATTGAGTTTGGTATTGAATCCCGTTCAATGGAAAGTCATGCCTTACAATCAGATACTCGTCATACCATGGGTAACTGGGGTATCGAGAATCCAGGTGAACTACCAGAAGATTTCCTAACACCGGTTAACATTCCAAGCTTAATCGATGATTACGGTAGTGCCGGCGCATATTCTGACGGTGTTACCGGTAGTGCTTCAAGAATTGGCGCATGGGCTGGCGATACTTATGGCTTTGACTTCCTAGGACATGATTCGTACAACACTAACCGTAAAATTAAAGAAGATGTCCATTCAGTATTTTTCCAATTGCAACTTAATGGTGAACTCGGCGGTATGCCGTATAACTTAAGTGCGGGGTTAAGATATTCAAGTACTGATGTTGATTCCACCGATAACATTGCCCTACCTACCGCAGTGGTCTGGGAAGGTAATAATGATTTTAATGTTAAAAATGGTGGCGCTCCACAAGTATTTACTGGCTCGTCAAGCTATGACCATTTACTGCCAAGTTTTGATTTTGATATCGAAGTGGTTCAAAACGTCAAAGCACGCTTTTCCTACAGCAAAACCATTGCACGCCCACGTTATGATCAACTAAGTGCGGCACCAGGCGGTGTTAGTGGTCCAAGTAATCCAACTATTCTATCCGGTGCACAACTGGGCACAGCGGCCAGTGGCGATACTAGCTTAGTACCCCTTGAATCAGACAATGTCGATATTTCTGCAGAATGGTATTTCGAAGACACCAGTTATGTTTCAGTAGGCTTTTACGATAAGCGCGTTAGTAACTTTACTGGCCGTCAGCCGGTCACTGAAAATGTCTACGGTTTACGCGATGCGACAGCTGGCCCCCGTGCTTTAGCCGCGCGTGCTGCATTAGAAGGTTTAGGCTTACAAGTTACTGATACTAATCTGTTCTCTATGGTTGCAGCAATGGAAAATGGTGTCGATTTCAACTCCATGACTGGAGATGAATTTGAGCAAGCTTATGATATTTTTCCAAACGCCGACGATCCATTAATGGATTTCACCGTATCAAAATATGTTAACAATAAAGAAGCTAACATTTACGGTATGGAATTCGCAGTACAACACTTCTTTGGCGATAGTGGCTTTGGTTTGCAAGCAAACTATACGACAGTCAATGGTGACATCGGTTTTGATAACAATGGCGATCCACAAGTTACCCAGTTTGCTTTAGTGGGTTTAAGTGATACTGCCAACCTGGTAGCCATGTACGAAAAAGATGGTTTCCAAGCGCGTATTGCTTACAACTGGCGTGACAAGTTCTTAAATACTCAAGCACAGTATATTAATGAACCCGGTTATACCGAATCTTACTCTCAGATCGACTTTAACGTGGCATACCAAGTTAATGAACAGCTGTCAGTTTTCTTCGAAGGGATTAATATTACTGAGGAATCTTCTCGAACTCACGGCCGAACGCAAGCTCAGCTTTGGCGTTTAGAAGACTTAGGATCTCGCTATGCATTAGGTGCTCGTTATACCTTCTAATCCTAGCTGAAATTAAAAAGCCGCATGATTGCGGCTTTTTGTTTTTAATGACAATATCAAAATAACAACCGCGTGTTATTAAGGGTAAAAACTGCGTTATAGTCGCAGTTGAAAGTAGACAATTTCGTGCTCCCCTATTTTTAATATTAGGCAAAAAATGATGGATAAGGCAGTAAAAAAAATAGTCATCGTGGGTGGTGGCAGTGCTGGTTGGCTAACCGCTGGTATTATTGCTGCTGAGCACAGAATTGCAGAACAACACACGCTTGAGATCACTCTAGTAGAATCCCCTGATGTAAAAAGCATTGGCGTCGGGGAAGGTACTTGGCCATCAATGCGCAACACCCTAGATAAAATAGGCATTACTGAACTCGAGTTTATTCAACAGTGTGATGCTTCATTTAAACAAGGTTCAAAATTCATCAACTGGCAGAGCGCGCAAAGCGGTGACTTTTATTATCACCCTTTCATGACACCAGAAGGTTATACCGAAGTAAACTTGTCAAGACACTGGCAGGAACAGGAACAACAACAAAAACAATCATTTGCTAGCACGGTCAATGCTCAATACCATGTTTGTGAAGCAGGATTAGCACCAAAACAATTCACTACACCCGCTTATGCTGGGGTTGCGAACTACGGTTACCACCTGAATGCAGGAAAGTTTGCCACATTACTACAACAGCATTGTACGAAAAAATTAGCGGTTAAACATATTGTTGCCCATATAGAAAATATTCTGGCTAGCCCGTCAGGTGATATTGAAAAGCTAGCAACTAAAGATGGCCAATTAATTGAGGGAGACTTATTTATCGACTGCTCAGGTAGCGCCGGTTTATTAATAAGTAAGCACTTCAATATTCCATTAATTAAACAAGACAAAGTACTATTTAATAATTGCGCCTTAGCGACGCAAGTCCCTTATACATTGCAGCAAGACATTGCATCTGCCACCTTATCTACCGCACAAACTAGTGGTTGGATATGGGATATAGGGCTGCCCTCTCGTCGAGGTGTAGGTCACACCTACTCAAGTGCACATATCAGCGATACTGACGCAGAACAACAACTTCGACACTATATCGCCAGCTCTATCGGCGAAAAAGAAACAGATAAACTCAGCATCAGAAAGCTTAAATTTACGCCAGGTTATCGCGAGAAATTTTGGCATAAGAACTGTGTTGCCGTTGGCATGTCTGCCGGATTTATCGAACCTTTAGAAGCGTCAGCATTGGCCATGATAGAATTGTCTATCACCATGATCAGTGAGCAATTACCGCAAACACGTGGGCAAATGGACATTGTCGCCGAGCGCTTTAATAGCCGTTTCAGCTATCGCTGGCAACGTGTTATCGAATTTTTAAAGTTGCATTACATTTTAAGTGCACGACGAGATAGTGAATATTGGCGAGACAATCAACTGGCCTCAAGTATCCCTGAACGCTTAGCTCAATTAATGCAACTCTGGCAACACCAGCCACCGAGTCGCTACGATTTTATTGAAAATGAAGAAGTGTTTCCCTCTGCTAGCTATCAATATGTGCTTTACGGCATGGGGTATTATACAAAACCACGAGCACACCAAAGTTTATTTGAAAATAAACAGCTCGCTGAGCAATTGTTTGCAAAAGTTCAACATCAAAAGCAACAATTCCTTCAGGGTTTACCGACTAATAGAGCACTAATAGACTATTACTGCCAACAACCATTGTAAGAGATATATCATGACTGATACTGCACTAAAACATGTTGTTATTGCTGGCGGAGGCACCGCAGGATGGATGACTGCTGCTGCCTTTTCGAAACTCTTAGGCAATAACATTAAAGTGACCTTAATCGAATCAGATGAAATCGCTACAGTCGGTGTTGGTGAAGCAACCATTCCACCGATAAAAAACTTTCACAAGCTGCTGGGTATTAATGAACAAGAAGTGATGAAAGCAACTCATGCCACCTTCAAATTAGGCATTAACTTTGAAAACTGGGGCCAAGTCAATGATCAATACATTCATTCGTTTGGCGTAACTGGCAAAGAATGTTGGGCAGGCGAGTTTCATCATTTTTGGTTGCACGGTAAGCAGAAAGGCCACCATGATGAATTTGGCGATTATTGTTTCGAATTACAGGCAGCAAAGCAAAACAAGTTTGCGCTTGGTCACGACAGACCTATTAATTATGCCTATCACCTAGACGCTACGCTTTATGCAAAATACTTGCGCACTTTTAGTGAGAAGCTTGGCACTGAACGTATTGAAGGCAAAATATCGCAAGTCGATAAATGTGTAAACACAGGGAATATCAGTGCAATAAAGCTCGCCTCAGGGCAAACGATTGCAGCAGACTTTTTTATTGATTGTACGGGGTTTAGAGGCGTACTGATCGAGCAAGCATTACACACGGGTTATGATGACTGGTCACACTGGTTGCCCTGTGATAGTGCTGTTGCAGTACAAACTAAATCGGTAACAAAGCCGGTACCTTATACACGTTCAATCGCCCATAATGCCGGATGGCAATGGCAGATCCCCTTGCAACATCGAGTAGGTAATGGCTTAGTTTTTTGCAGTAAATATTTATCAGATGACGAGGCTAAAAACTTATTATTAGAAAATATTGTAGGAGAAACCATTACTGAACCGCGAGTGATCAAGTTTAAAACCGGGCGTCGTAGAAAAGGCTGGCATAAAAACTGTGTTGCCATTGGTTTATCGAGTGGCTTTATAGAACCTCTTGAGTCAACGAGTATACATTTGATTATGACGGCGATTGTTCGCTTGCTACGATTATTCCCTTACAACGGCGTTACTCCATCGGCTGTCGACGAATATAACAACAAATTAGATTCTGAATTAAATGCGGTTAGAGATTTCATTATCTTGCATTACAAAGTTAATGAACGAGAAGACAGTAAGTTTTGGCAGCACTGCCAACATATGGAAGTACCGCCATCGCTCGCACATAAAATACGTTTATTTAAAGAAACTGGCCGGGTGTTTTTAGATGATGGTGATATCTTTCGTGTCGACTCTTGGACACAAGTCATGCTTGGACAAGGACTAATGCCAATGCAGTATCATCAAATTGCTAATATTATGAATGATGATGAACTGAGTAAGTTCTTAGCAAGCCTAAAGTCTGCTATTAGCGATGCCGTTAAGGAGCTACCTGAGCATGATGATTTTATTAAACATTACTGTTCATCTTCAAATTAAACCGCTGTTTCTGAGCACAAAAAAAGCAACCTAATAGGTTGCTTTTTTACACTACTATTTTATATCGCTTGCTTTATTTTTGGAAAAAACTCTATTCGTTCACCAAAACTATTCAAGATATTAACATGGCCTTCGCACACTGCGATAATCGACTTGTCCTGCTTATAGCTTTCAGGAATGATGACTCGACCATTTTTTAACTGCGGAAAACGCTCAACTACATACTTCAACTCAAGTGAATGCTTGCCATAAAAAATAATTGTTATTTCTTTCACGATAAATCTGCATAGACAGAAATATACATAACTCTCCCTAGGTATTCATATTTAAAACCGCTGTTATTTTAACCGATCCGTATTAAAAAACTGTTGTAAAAATAAACAAGCACGAAACAAATTGTAATCAAACTACCGTTGTAATAAAAATGAAACGGTAGTTTGATACTAAGATAGGCTTAGAAAGATCTGCTTATAAGTGACTAATTTTGACAGCTTATATTGGCAAGCTCTAGAGCGTTCGGCACGATACTTATATCGGCAAAGCTCAAGTTCGCCTTACCAGAGGCATGTAACTGAAATGGGCTTGTTACTTGAGAAAAGTCGATTCCCGCTTGTCTAAAACACTGTAAATCAATGGAGATATTGTGCCAACGTTCTTTCGCTAAACTATTCAATGCTGCTGTTAATGCTACCGAACCAAGACATTCTTGCTCACAAGCCATAGACAGTGACACTTGATCACTAATGTCAGCGTTAATTTTTATCGCAAAATTTAACGTTGAATCAGCCTCTACATAGGCACGTAAGTCTTCAGGGAAGTTGCTCACTAGCACTATACTTGCTTGCTCACTACCGCTGAAATCAACGGTTCTAGCATCTTCTTGCACGGATTTATCTAACGTTTGTAGCGTAACAGCACCTAAGGATTGTAGGCTAGAGATGATATCTGCACTTTCCTCGCCTGAAGATATTTTCATTTTCCACGGCATTTTTGCTACGCCAGAAAATAGCACTAGATTAGTTAAATTGTCATGAGATACTTTCACGCTCTCATCAAAGTCGTTTGTTATCATTACTGAGTCTTGGTAACTAAGACCGTAGCCAAATTTAAACAACGGTTGATAATTCGCATCATAATAATTTGTCGCTGTTTGCTCTGCGGTTGCCGGCCAAGAAAAAGATAACCTGCCAACAAAGTCATGGTTAATTTCATTTGCACTATTTTTCAGTAATACATCAGCAATACCTTCGCCTTCCGTACCTGGCAACCAAGCCGCAACAAAAGCATCAGAAGCATTAAGCTCGGCGTTCACCCACATTGGACGACCGCTGATGAAAACGGCTACAACGGGTATTCCCTGCAGCTTAAGTGTATTTAAAAGTGCTAAATCTTTTTTATTGCCACGCTGGTATTCTAGATTATCACGGTCACCATGCCCTTCTGCATAAGGTTCTTCGCCAAAAACGACGATAGCAACATCGGGCTTGTTGACAAAACTGCCATCAACACTCAGTACCGCGGTGCCACCCGCACTTGAAACTTGCTGTTCAATGCCATCAAATATCGACTTGGCTCCCGGAAAATCTGCATTTTTATTGCCCGTGCCTTGCCAAGTAATTGACCAACCACCTGATTGTTTACCAATATTATCAGCACCATCGCCAGCAACCAAAATATGACTATTAGCCGCAATAGGTAAAATATTGTGGTTGTTTTTTAATAACACCAGTGATTCTCGCACGGCTTGTCGAGCCACTTCGCGATGGCTACTTTGGCCAATAAGTTCGGTTTTTCCAGATAACTTTCTTGCTGCTGGACTCGGCTTTTCAAATAACCCCGCACGCAGTTTTACACGTAATATTCGACTAACGGCATCATCAATACGGCTTCGGGCGATCTCACCTGATTTAACTTGTTTGATGGTATTTTCATAAAGTGGCTTCCAAGCATCGGTTGGCACCATGAAAATATCTAAGCCGGCATTGATTGATTGCGGACAACTTTCATTGCTACAACCCTTAACTTGTCCGTGACCGTTCCAATCACCGACAACAAAGCCATCAAAGCCCATACGCCCTTTTAAGACATCCGTAAGTAAATATTTATTACCGTGATTTTTCTTACCATGCCAGCTATTAAATGACGCCATAACTGACTGAGCGCCAGCACCTAAACCACCAATATAGCCTTGGGCATCAATATCAAATAACTGCTGTTCAGTTGAAATATTGTCACCTTGATCATCGCCAGCAACAGTCCCGCCGTCACCAAGGAAGTGCTTTACGGTACTAATAACGCGCTCATCTGATAAGAAGTCTTTATTCGGTGTGCCTTGTAATCCCTTTACCACGGCACTGGCATAATTTCGTACAATAGTCGGATCTTCTGAGTAGCCTTCGTAAGTTCGGCCCCATCTGTCATCTTGCACAACCGCAACCGTTGGTGCAAATACCCAATCTATACCGGTCACCATAACTTCTACTGCGGTAATGGCAGCTATTTTCTCAATTAATGCGGGATTATTTGCTGCGCCTAAACCTATATTATGGGGAAATAGCGTTGCGCCAATAACATTATTATGACCATGTACTGCGTCTGTTCCCCACATAGTAGGAATAGCTGAGCCATCGAGGCTAGTATCAACTGATGCTTGATACATAGCTTCGGCTAATTTTATCCAGTCTTGCGGCGTTGCATGTTTGTTGTTATCAGGAAAAGAGCCGCCACCATTTAAATAAGATCCAAAACCATATTTACGCATGTCAGCAACCGTAATATCTCTGATCTCCGGCTGGATCATTTGCGCAACTTTTTGCTCTAAGGTCATCTTGTTGAGCAGGGTTTTAATTCTCAACTCTAACGCTTCATCAGCAGCAATTGCTTGCGGTATCGCTGGCCAAAATTCTGCGACAGAAGTGGTTAGGTTTATCGTCTTCGCAGCGTTTTTTGTTACAGAGTCAGAGCAACCAAAACTGACTAATAAAGCGATCGCTAAGGTTGATTTTTTCAGTGTCGATAAGAGCACGTTATTTATAGATTTATTATCTCTTACACCCTGTTGAATAGTTAATGTCATTTTCATTTTCCCGAGTCAACTTTATGGCCTTCAACACCATAATAAACAATATAAAGGTAGCAAAACATTGGCAAAATAAATGCCGTATGCACACCCACTATGTCCGCAAAAACACCTTGAAGTAGTGGCACAATCGCACCACCGACAATAGCTAAACACAAAATGCCAGAGCCTTGGCTAGTGTGTTGTTTTAAGCCCGTTAATGCCAAACTAAAGATGGTTGGAAACATAATTGAATTACACAGCCCAATCAGCAAAATAGCGACCATGGCTATATTTCCATAACTACACAAGACTAGGATAAGCAGTAATACAGCGCTAATTGCATTAAACGCTAGCACTTTACCCGCGGCTATTTTTTGCATAATAACTGCGCCAACAAAACGCCCAACCATTGCACCGCCCCAATAATAAGCAACGTATTTTGCTGCTTCAGACTCAGCTATACCGGCAATATTCTCTTGTGATAAAAAGCTAATTAAGAAGCTGCCGATAGCAACCTCTGCCCCCACATAAAGAAATATCGCTATTGCCCCTAACGTTAAATGACGATATTGCCAAGCACTGCCTTTAACACTTTCAATTACGTCATGAGTAGCCGATTGCTCAACCTTCGGCAATTTTAGCCAAGCAAAAAGTGCCGCCAGCACCAATAAAGAGGAAGCTAAAAGTAAATAAGGTAACTGAACAGAATGTGCAGATTCATTAGCTGACATTGCACCTGCTGCCTGATCTAAAATCAAATAAGCACCAAAGAAAGGTGCCACAGTCGTGCCTAAAGCATTAAAGCCCTGAGTCATTGTTAAGCGTGATGAAGCGGTAGATACATGACCAAGCGCACTCACGTAAGGATTAGCAGAAACCTGTAAAATTGTGATACCGCTAGCTAAGGTAAATAATGCCCCCAAAAATACCGGATAGCTATGCGAAGAGGCCGCAGGATAAAACATAGCGCAACCTATAGCGGCAACCAACAGTCCAATCACAATACCTTTTTGAAAACCATGCTTTGCAACAATTTTACTGGCTGGAATAGAAACTAAAAAGTAAGCGCCAAAGAAGCAAAATTGGATCAGCATGGCTTGTCCGTATGACAAATCAAATACCGCTTTTAAATGCGGGATTAGAATGTCATTAAGGCAGGTGATAAAACCCCAAAGAAAAAACAGTGTGGTTAACGATCCTAAGGCAAAGCGATAATTATGATTTTGCTCATTATTAGCATTAAGTGCTGATTCTGTCTGCGCAGATAAAGCGGCCATCTTTACTCCCTTAATTCTCTATTGGTGAACTTGGTGCTCTATTTAAATCTAATCGATTAAATAAAAACCAGTTGACCTTTTATATAATAGCCACTAACATTTTAAATGTAAGCGCTTTCATTTGAATTTCATTCTTACAGAAGCTCAAAATTTTTTCAAGTAAAATGTAAGCGCTTACAGAAATAGCTTAGGTCGCTACTATTATCAATAAAGTAACTACCGAATTGAACTCAATAGTTGAAATGAAAAAGACGATGTATACATGATGAAATTATCTCTGCCAGAAAATTCACCAATGCGCTCAAAAGATTTTATTTACGGTGTCGCAACTGCCTCTTTTCAAATAGAAGGTGGTGCTGACGAACGCTTACCTTGTATTTGGGATAAGTTTTGCGCTACACCTGGGAAGATTGCCGATAACTCGAATGGTGATGTTGCCTGTGACCACTATAATCGTTGGAAAGAAGATATAGAACTTATCTCCTCGTTAGGTGTTGACGCTTATCGCTTATCCTTATCGTGGCCTAGAATTATTAAACAAGATGGCAGTATCAATCAAACCGGTATTGACTACTATATTGCCATTTTAGATCGCTTAAAAAGTAAAGGTATTGCTGCCTATGTCACGCTTTATCACTGGGATTTACCACAACATTTAGAAGATAATGGCGGTTGGCTTAATCGAGAAACCGCTTATAAATTTCAAGATTATGTTAAAAAAACAGTCTTAGCCTTTGGTGACAGAGTACACTCCTATGCCACCTTAAATGAACCGTTTTGTAGTGCTTACCTTGGTTATGAAATCGGTGTTCATGCCCCTGGACACAGCGAGGTAAATTACGGTAAAAAAGCGGCTCATCATTTATTACTAGCACATGGCTTAGCAATGAAAACATTGCAAGAATTCAGCCCCAAAACACAGAATGGTATTGTTTTGAATTTTACGCCAGCATACCCTGAGACAAATTCCATCAAAGACAAAATAGCCGCTGAATATGCTGATGATTACTTTAATCAATGGTATATCAAACCGGTTCTAGATGGTGCTTATCCTGACATTAACCAGCAATTACCCAAAGAACAGCAACCAGATATTCAACCTGGTGATATGGATATTATTGCCCAACCGTTAGACTTTCTCGGTATCAATTTTTACACTCGAGCAGTTTATCGATACGACTTACATAATAAGTACGAAGAAGTTCAGTTGCCTAACGTAGCTCGAACCGATATCGGCTGGGAAATATACCCAAAAGCCTTTTCTGAATTATTAATATCGTTGGATACACGATATACCTTGCCTGACATTTTCATTACCGAAAATGGCGCCGCAATGGACGATAAATGCATTAACGGTGAAGTAAACGACATAGACCGGATAGATTATTACAATCAACACTTAGCTGCAGTTGCAGAAGCCATATCTCAAGGCGTTAATATCAAAGGCTATTTTGCCTGGAGTTTAATGGACAACTTTGAATGGGCTGAAGGCTACAACAAGCGCTTTGGTATTGTACACGTTGACTACAAAACGCAATGTCGAACCATTAAAGCTAGTGGTTTAGCGTACCGTAATTTGATAGCCTCAAGAGCAACTTAATAATAAGAATAAAAAATGACTAAACTCCCCTTTTCTGAAAAAGTTGGTTACGCCGTAGGCGATGCTGCAGCAAATTTAGTATGGCGTGGCGCCCTTGCCTATTTAGCGGTTTTTTATACTGATACCTTTGGTATAACGGCAGCAGCAACGGCGATGCTATTTTTAGTTGTACGCTTATCAGATGGTGTTACCGATATTATTATGGGTATGATTGCCGATCGTACGCAATCACGATGGGGAAAGTTTCGTCCTTGGATTTTATTTTCGGCGCCTATTTTAGGTCTATTTATGGTGCTTTGTTTCAGTACACCAGACCTAAGTGAAAATGCTAAACTTGCCTACGCATACTTTACGTACATTGGCCTAACATTAGCCTACACAATCAACAATGTTCCCTACTCAGCATTAATGGGCGTTATGACGACATCGGATACGGAAAGAACCAGTTTATCTGGCTTTCGGTTTGCTGGAGCGTTCGCGGGTGGCTTATTAGTAATGGGCTTTTTACCCAAATTAGTTGCTTACTTTGGCGAAGGTAACGATGCTGTCGGTTATCAAACCACGATGTACCTATTTGCTGCAATCTTAGTATTTTTGTTGGTGATAACGTTCGCCAGCACGAAAGAAAGAATTACAACCCCACAAGAAAAGTCTCAAGGGTTATCACAAGAACTCAAAGATTTAATGAAAAACTTACCTTTAATTGTCTTACCGCTATTAGCCATGAGTTTGTTTTTCTATTATCGCAATGTGCTCAGTGGATTATTCTTTGTATTCGTCATGGTAACTATGTGGTTTATTATCAAACGTTTTATTAAAACCCCAACAGAAAACTTGTCTAGTACTCAACGCGATATGGTTGATTTACTCACCAATAAACCCTGGTTAATATTATTAGCACTTGGTTTTCTTACCATGATGTTTAACGGTATTAAATATGGTGTTATCGCTTATTATTTCAAGTACTACATTGGTGATGAATTGATGACCGGGCAATACTTTGTTGCTTTATTACTTGTGTCTATCTTAGGGGCGCTCTGCACTAACTACCTTGCTAAACGCTGGGGTAAGCCTCAGTTGTTAATCATCGCATTATTGACTAGCACACTATTTACTATCCCTTTCTTTTGGCTACAAAGCGATCAAATAACAGCTATTTTCATTTTAGGTTGTTGTGCTGAATTTTTCGCGGCTATGATCCCAACTTTGTATTTTACTATGCTAGGCGATTCTGCTGATTATTCAGAATGGAAAAATAACCGAAGAGCTACCGGCTTAATTTATTCCGCCGGTACTTTTGTGCAAAAGACAGGTGGTGGCTTTGCCGGAGCATTAGTATTAATGGTTTTAGCAAGTTATGGCTACAATGGCATGGACTCAAGCACCATAGCGGCATCATTACCAGGTATGAAATTACTAATGAGTTGGGTGCCCGCTGCTTTTGCTGTTCTCAGTGCCATATTAATCATTTTTTATCCGTTAAGTAGTGAAAGAAATAAACAGATTGGCGATGAGCTTGAAGCACGACGAAAAATCTAGCAAACATTTGATTTTTAAAGAGCCTAGCGATTTAAAACGCAACTGTATATGATATTATTGAAAGGTAATTTCCACATTGAGTCCGAGTAACCAAAGGAAAATCATGGCGACCATTTACCAAGTATCTGAATTAGCAAAAGTATCACTTGCCACCGTTTCACGGGTGATGAATGATAATGCAAAGGTCAGTGATAAAACACGAGAAAAAGTGTTAGCTGCCATGAAAGAACTCGGTTATCGCCCAAATTCAATTGCTCAATCGCTAGCATCTAGTCGAGGAAATAGTATTGGATTATTGGTATCAGAACTCGATGGTGCTTTTTTTGGCGAAATGATGGCAGGTGTTGAGGGCGAACTTCGGGCTGCAGGTAAACATATCATTGTCACCACAGGCCATAGCATTGAAGAAAAAGAGAAAGAAGGCATAGAGTTTCTGATCAGTAGAAATTGTGACGCTATTATTCTGCATGTGGAAGCGGTGTCAGATGAATACTTAGTCGAATTAAGTAAAGGTAAAACACCTATTTTTATCATCAGTCGCTATGTCGAACAGTTATCTGAACAATGCATCAGTTTAGATAATGAATTAGGTGGCTACTTAGCAACAAAATCACTCCTAACATTAGGTCACACCAATATTGCCTGCATTGCTGGTCCACAGTATAAATTTGATGCAAAAGCACGTTTTAAAGGTTATCAGCGTGCCTTAGCTGAATATGACATTCCTTTTAAAGATGAACTATTTTACAGCGCAGACTTTAAAGAAACTGGTGGTAGTGAAGGCATTGCCCACTTGATGGCGCAAGCACAAAAATTCACTGGCTTAGTTTGTGGGAATGATGAAATGGCTTCTGGTGCAATGACCTATGCGCGAGAACATGGTTTATCTTTACCTGATGATCTATCCGTGATCGGTTTTGATGATGTGATTTTTGCCCGCTATCTTTATCCAAAGCTCACCACAATATTAAACCCGGTGAATGAAATGGGAAAAATGGCCGCAAAGTTAGTGCTAAAACAAGTTTACCAAGCAGCAGAAAAAAATATACAGCAAGTATTTAAGCCATCATTAATCGTACGAGAATCTGCGACAGCGTTAAGTCATACCTAACCTATCTAGGCCAATTCTATGCAAACCATTGTAGATCAAACTCTTTGCCCATTATGCCAAGGCAACAACTTGTGTGGTGTTAATGACAGCACACCCTGCTGGTGTGTTAGTAGTGATATTAAACGCGAACTATTAGAGCGCGTGCCAATAGCCTTGGCTAAAAAGTCATGCATTTGTAAGAAATGTATCGATAAATTTAACGTTGAGAATGTTGTCGACAAATCTTAACAAGTAATAATTATGTGTTATATTTTACTCGTTAGCTCGACTTAACTTTTATAACAACAGGGATTTTTGTGATAAAAAATCAGAAACAACGAGACGATATTTTCAGCACTATAACCACACCATTAGGCGATGAACTCACCTGGCGCTGGGAAGATAAACTTTCTGCTTTACTCACGGAATTTTCATGGGAAAAAAAAGAACGCTTTCTAATTATTCTACGTGAACTCTTTAGCGAAGAATGGAATAAGAAGACGATTAAAAATGCTCCTAAAACTATTAAAGATGAACTAGGTGATTTAGCGCTATTGAGCAAAGAACAGTTACTTTTTACCCGCCCTGCTACAGCAACAACTCCTGCACTCGCTATAATTTGGTGGCCTTGGGGACATGGTGCTACATATTCTATGCGTATTAAAATATTGCACACTGACTATGATAATGCTCTTCTACAACAAGAAAAACCGAATTTTATAAAAAAAATCTTCCAAGATATCTTCTCCAAATAAATATCGAGCTAACTTGTTAGTGAAATAAACTTAGCTACAATTATTCTAGCTAAATTCAATATTACTGGATGTTAATATGCTCACGCTAACCCTATATTATGCGACGAATAGACATCATATTGGTGACCGTTGGTCTCCCGATAGCTACGGACAACACTTTAGTGCCGATAGGCCGAATAACTTACGTTTTGGCCGTATTAGCGTCGAAGTAGGTGCCAATAAAGTAAGAGATTACCTTAATAATACCGTTAATCATCGTAGTGGTGATGGCGAAAGTTTATCGCGTTATATTGAAAAAAAATTACGTAAAAAACATCTGATCACCCCTTTTAAAGAACCAGAAAGTGATACAAGTGCACCTTTAGCTTCCACAACTGTTTTCCAAGAGTTAAAAGAACAAATGGAAACTAAACGCGACTTAGTTGTTTTCATTCATGGGTTTAATGTTGACTGGTTTGAAGCATTAGCATCCGCATTAGCCTTAGAGTTAATGCTAAATCGTCACTCTTATGATAATGACAAGGTTAAAGATACCAGTGTATTTCTTTTTTCTTGGCCATCAAATGGCGCGATGATGAAAAACAAAGCTTATTTGTCTGATCGTAACGACGCAAGGGATTCAAGCGTAGCAGTCGCCCGAGGTTTTCTTAAGTTACGTGATTTTCTCATGACACTCAGGCCTCAGCATAGCAATCCAGCTATAAAAGAATGTGGTCAAAAATTACATTTACTTTGCCACTCCATGGGTAACTATGTACTACAACATGCGCTTGTTTCCTTGGTAAAACTCAATAACCAAAAGCATTTCCCGCAATTATTTCAGCATATATTTCTCTGCGCGCCCGATGTCGACGATAATATTTTTGAACTAGATCGTCCGATGGTGAACCTGCATCGATTAGCCAAACAAGTAACGATTTATTACAACAATGGTGATTTAGCCATGTATATCTCTGATTACACTAAAGGTAACACGGACAGATTAGGACATAATGGCACCGCCCGCCCTTTGCAACTACACAATAAAGTCAATCAGGTTAACTGTTCATACATTGTTAGTGGCATCGCTGAGCACAGTTATTACTTATGGGCGACAGTTAATGAGGATATAAGACAAAGTATCGACGATATCGCCAACGATGATTGTCTGCGAAAAAGAATTCCTCAATCCGCTCAAGTTTGGCGTTTAACTTAATATGATTTTAGGATTGTTAATAACTAACGATGAACTCAACGCGATACGCGAATACTTGCAGGATAGCCTAAAACAAGAATAAACGAGTTACACAGCAACTCGTTTATCTGTTTTATTTCTAACCGCGATAACGGATTTGAAAATAAGTGACCATGAAGCGGTACATGTTTATTTTCAACCTTATTTATTATTTTTACCTGTTATTCGCCTTGATTTTTACCACCCTGTATAGGCGCATGCTGAATTATCCGATCCGCTAATCGAGAGAATGGTAAACTTTGCAGCCACACTTTACCGTGGCCAGATAAGGTAGCGATAAATAAACCTTCACCACCAAAAATCATACTTTTTAAGCCTTTAGTCAGTTCAATATCATAATCGATTCCATCACTAAAGCCGACTAAACAGCCAGTATCAACTCGCAGAATTTCACCATTTAATTCTTTTTCAATAACAGTACCGCCAGCATGTAAAAACGCTAAACCATCGCCTTCTAAACGCTCTAAAATAAAACCTTCACCACCAAAAAAACCACTGCCTAAGCGTTTATTAAAAGTAATATCTATTTTTGTACCTAGTGCGGCACATAAAAAGGCATCTTTTTGGCAGGTAACGCCGCCACCAATTTCGGCCAGATCAACACTAATAATAGAACCTGGGTAAGGTGCAGCAAAAGCAACCGTTCGGCGTTGATGTTGCTGATTAGAGAAGTGAGTCATAAAAGCTGATTCACCAGTTAACATGCGCTTACCGGCAGAGAAAAGTTTCCCTACTAGCCCTTGGTTCACATCTGAGCCATCACCCATTTTTGTTTCAAAAGCGATACCGTCTTCCATGTAATTCATCGCCCCTGCTTCAGCAACAACGGTCTCACCTGGATCTAGCGTCACTTCAACTAACTGCATTGAATGACCAATAATTTTATAATCTATTTCATCACTTCGCATTGTCTTTCCCTGTATTCTAATTACGTTTTTTTATAGTTGTACTATCAAAGCAAAATACCACTCAATTGGCTACTAATAACCGTAAGCTGACATTAATTTTTACATTTATTTATGAACGTTATCTATTAAAAAAAGTCTACTTTTCAGATAATTGATTACTATCAATACATAGCTTAGCAGAACAAAAACAATGTTTACTCAGCAATGACCATTAAGGATAACGATGAATAAAGTAAAAACCATGATTTCTATATTTGCCACTACGCTATTACTCACACTAAGTTTTAATAGCACGGCCGCAACATTCGAAGAAGGTACGCACTATAGTGTGATTGCCGCGCAGAAAACCTCAACGCCTGAACTGGCAGAGTACTTCTCTTACTATTGCCCAACTTGTCGTGCTTATGAACCTTACCTTGATGGCTTTAAAAATGTCATGCCAGAAAAGGCTAAATTTAATAAAGTGCATGTCGACTTTATGGGACAAACCTCTTCAGATATTCAGTTTATGCTAAGTAAAGCACTGATCATTGCTGAGAAAACTGCCATTGATAGCCAATTTTCTGCTGCGGTTTTTAAATATTTACAAACTGACAGGGCGACAATTTCCAATGAAAAAGATATCCGCAATATTTTTGTTTTAAGTGGCGGAAATGGGAAAAAATTCGATCAAGGTATGAAAAGTTTTTCGGTGATCGGTCAGGCTAAAAAAGAGAAAAAAATACAAGATGAACTTTCGAAAAACCGTCAACTCACTAGTGTGCCAACCATGGTAGTGAACGGTAAGTATTTAATTGATAGTAAATCACTCGATCGAAACAATTTCTTTGCTGAATATAATGAATTAGTCGCGTATTTATTTACCCTCTAACACAATATTCACAGACTTAATTGATGGCGTATGGCGTCATATCCATACACATAAAAAAGCCGAATTATCATTAATTCGGCTGTTACTTACTCGTAATCTTTATTAAGAAAACAACGTAGTCCTTAACGGCGACGATGTTTATTAGTCGGTTTGGATTTGTTTTTATCACCAAAAGCTTTTTGTCGGCCGTGCTTTTTTTGCTGTCCGAGGGTGTTTTTTCGAGCCGGCGCGTCTTTTTTGGTTAAGTCAGGTTCATAACCTGGCAACCATTGCTGCATTAAGCGTGCATCTAGTACTTTCTCTACCGCTTCTAACAACCATGTTTCTGACGGGCTCATTAACGAGATAGCTAAGCCGTCATTGCCTGCACGCCCTGTTCGGCCGATACGATGAATGTAGTCTTCTGCGATATACGGTAACTCGTAATTGATCACATAGCGTAAATCAATAATATCGATACCACGTGCTGCTACGTCTGTTGCGACTAACGCTCGAGTTTTACCGGCTTTAAACTCTGCTAAGGCTTTATCACGCGCACCTTGTGATTTATCACCATGTATCGATTGAGTTTTAATGCCGTCTTTAGACATTTCTTTCGCTAAATCATCAGCACCTTGTTTCGTGCGTGTAAAAATAAGCACTTGTTGCCAGTTCTTTGAACCAATTAAAAACGACGTTAATTCACGCTTACGATCACTGTCCACAGTATAAACTATTTGCTCAACCTTGGCTGCTGCGGTATTACGCTCACCCACTTCAATAAGCTCAGGTTCGTTGAGTAACGTTTTACTTAATTTAAATATAGCGTCATCGAACGTAGCCGAAAATAATAAGGTCTGTCGCTTTGGTGGCAGACGATTTAATATACGGTCAATCTCATCCTTAAAGCCCATATCTAACATACGATCAGCTTCATCAAAAACAATCGTTTCAAGATGAATCAATAACACGCTGCCATTAATAATATGATCTAGCAATCGCCCTGGTGTCGCGATTAAAATATCAGCACCTTGTTCTATGGCTTCAATTTGCGGCTTAATGCTGACACCGCCATAAGCAACGGCAATGTTAAGCACAGTATTTTCAGCGTAGCTAACAAAGCTTTTATAAACTTGCTGAGCCAATTCTCTTGTTGGCGTTAACACTAAAGCTCGAATAGGTCTTGCAGCGGGAATGTTTTCACTCAAACGCTGAAGAATAGGTAGAGCAAACGCTGCCGTTTTACCCGTACCAGTTTGTGCTCCTGCCATGATGTCTTTGTTTGCTAAAATAGCAGGAATAGCGCGCTGCTGAATTGGCGTTGGACTTT
Source organism: Cognaticolwellia sp. (assembly GCA_049642265.1). Taxonomy (GTDB): domain Bacteria; phylum Pseudomonadota; class Gammaproteobacteria; order Enterobacterales; family Alteromonadaceae; genus Cognaticolwellia. Next base: position 36,437 of record JBAROR010000041.1, read on the forward strand.
CATAGCCTAAAGCTTTAACCGCATCGGTAAGTGACTTATCTAGTGCTAGGGACGAAAAACTCATGGTTATCTATCGCTTCTTAATCGAATGTTGTTTTTGCTTTAGTTCATGCTCAAGTTCATCAGGATAATAAACTAATCCTTGTTCGTCTTGGCTTGGAAATACCACTATAGCCAGCTCATCATCAGCTAAACCGTGGGTCCAACGACTAAACCATTTGTTTAAAGAGATAGCTTCAGGCTGACAGTCTTGCCATTCATCAGTTGCCCAGGCTTGTGCAAATTCTTTATTTGGCCAAACAGGCACACAGTCTTCTTCTTCAGTGTTGAGCATTACGCAGCCATGTTCATCAGTTAAAATCCATAACTCGTTCTGAGCTACCGCTTCTTTGACAAAGTAGACCGCACGTTGTGCATCATCTAACTGTAATACTTGTTTAATTTTCTCTGGCTCTAACACATGAAATCCTGATGTAAGCTATTTTTAATGACGTGATGCTATTCTACAAAAATTTGCATCTCTTCGCCGATATGTTTGCGCATTTCCATTAATTTTCTTGCGCTCTCGTGCTGCTGTTTATCTTCTTCAGTTTCTGGTACCCATTCAGGAACACGCTCAGATTGACCATTTTGATCGACAGCAACCATAATCACAATACAATGAGTGGTTAGTCGACGATTTAATGATTTTGGATCACAAGCATTTACTTCTAAGGCAATATGCATAGAAGACGTACCGGTATAAATTACTTTCGCTTCAACTTCTACTAAGCTGCCGACATGAATTGGAGCTATAAAGCGAATACCACCAGCATAAGCAGTAACACAATAACGACCACTCCAACCTGCTGCACAAGCATAAGCCGCGAGATCAATCCATTTCATTACCGCACCACCGTGCACTTTGCCGCCAAAGTTAACATCATGTGGTTCAGCTAAAAATCTAAGGGTTATATCCCGTTGTGGTTTATTCATGGTATTTCCTATTTTTCAGTAAAATTACAGTCTAACGAGTGCATGACAGCGCTTACAATACCATCAATTTAAAGGTACATTACCACCAGTTAAGTCATAGTTAAAATTTAAAGGGTAACCATGAAAATTTGGGTTGATGCCGATTCGTGCCCGGTAGTCATTAAAGAGATATTATTTCGAGCAGCAGAACGTACACAAACACAAACCACATTACTGGCTAATCATTATTTAAAAGTTCCACCATCTAAAGTCATAAGCTTCGTACAGGTGAGTGCAGGGTTCGATGTTGCGGACGACGAAATTGTCAAACGCGCCGATGCCAATGACTTAGTAATAACCGCTGACATACCTTTAGCAGCTGAAGTAGTCGAAAAAGGCTGCTTAGCACTTAACCCTAGAGGCGAACTTTACACCGAGAGCAATATACGTCAACGACTCAACATGCGTGACTTTATGGATACACTTCGCTCTAGTGGTATTGAAACAGGTGGCGCGCCACCGATTAGCCAAAGTGATAGACAAGCTTTTGCTAACAATCTCGATAAATTACTAGCACAACAATGATGACTAATTGAAATAAGTTTTTCAGAGAAATAGCAACGGGTGTTATACCCGTTGCTTACTATATTATTTGCTAGGGTTTGCTCGGCGACGTCCGCCACCATTACCATCGCTATTTCCATAAGGGTTGCTAGGTGAACTGTTATTACCGATATGACGTCTATTTTTACCTGTCGGCTTATTACCACGAGCATTATCGCCTGAACGTTGACCATCTTTATGCTCAGAACCTTCCGATTTGAATTTACGTGGCTTTTTAGGTTTCAATGCGCGTAAATTACGTGATTCAGGTAAAGCATGCACGGGTTCAAAACCAGCAACAATTTCTCTTGGCAAATGAGCTTGTATCACGTGCTCAACATCATTAAGTAAATCTATTTCATCAGCACAAACTAAAGATACTGCATGGCCACTAGAACCTGCACGGCCAGTACGACCAATACGGTGAACGTAATCTTCTGGAACATTAGGTAATTCAAAGTTAACTACTTGCGGTAACTGATCAATATCGATACCACGGGCAGCAATATCAGTAGCAACTAATACGCTAATCTTGCCTTCTTTAAACTGTGCTAATGCTTTTGTTCTTGCACCTTGGCTTTTGTTGCCATGAATAGCAGCAGCTTGAATACCAGCAGCATCTAACTGCTTAGTTAATTTATTTGCTCCGTGTTTCGTTTTCATAAACACGATAACTTGTTGCCAATCATTCTCGATAATTAAATGCGTTAGTAGCGCCGACTTTCTGTTTTTATCAACAGAATAAATTAACTGTTCCACAGTTTCAGCTGTCGTATTTTTCGGACTAATTGAAATCTCAACAGGATCGTTAACCAGCCCTTTAGCAAGTTCACGTATGTCTGGAGAAAAAGTAGCCGAGAAAAGTAATGTTTGACGATTTTTTGGTAACAGCGACAAAATCTTTTTAATATCACGAAGAAAGCCCATGTCTAACATTCTATCAGCTTCATCAAGTACTAAAATTTCTAGTTGGTTAAAGCGAACTGCTTTCTGGTTATATAGATCTAATAAACGACCCGGTGTTGCAACAAGAATATCTACCCCTTCACGCAAGCGTTGCATTTGCGGGTTAATTTTAACACCACCAAATACTACCGTTGACTTTAAAGGTAAGTGCTTACCATACATTTCTACATTTTCAGCTATTTGTGCCGCTAGCTCACGCGTTGGAGTAATAATAAGCGTTCGAGCTTGGTTTGGACGTACTTTGTCGCCTTTCGATAATAGTTCAAGAATAGGTAAGGTAAAGCCAGCCGTTTTACCTGTGCCCGTTTGTGCAGCGGCCATGACATCTTTACCAGCAAGTACAGCGGGGATAGCCTGTGCTTGAATAGGTGATGGCGTATCGTAACCTTTTTCCGCAATCGCTTTTTGAATCGGGGCAGATAAACCTAAATCGGTAAAACTCATAGAATATACTCTTCTCGCTAGTGGTTTGAGCCAATGTCAAACGGCGGTGCAGAATACAGTATAGACGGCTTCAGTGCAATGATAGTACATATTCTAAACCGTTAGATCTCGGTCGTTTTTTTAGTAAAAGTCATTATTATTCTGTAGTTTATATCTGTAAAGTATCCAGCAATTTACAGTAATCAGAAAGTTCGAAAAAACTTAGGAAAATGGATCTGCATACTTTGTTAATTTATTACCTTAAGTATCATTTACATAGCTTAAAAGTAATCATTTCTTATGACATAAAAACAAAATATCTGTTTTGTTTCTAGTCACTGCAATGCATTTATTATGTCGATAGAAGGGTAAGCGGCATCAAAGTAACATCTTTATATTCTAAATTATCTCTACTGACTAATAGGTTTTATATGATGCTAATGTGCATTTATTGATGATAAGTTGAGATACAGCACATACAGGCTTAGTGCGTTACTAAAACAAGGTTATAAATTTTAAAGTACGTCAGTTCTAGATTGAAATTACCTATTCACAGACCATAAATAAAACAGCCTGATTACTTTAACAACATGTTTTGATGGTTGTTAACGCACTAAAATATAGTTATTTATATTAATGAGAGAATTGCAGAAAATATTATTAGATTAAACGAAAAAAACCCGTAACTTTCGTTACGGGTTTTTAGAATGATGGTGGAGGGAGGTGGATTCGAACCACCGAAGGCTGAGCCGTCAGATTTACAGTCTGATCCCTTTGGCCACTCGGGAACCCCTCCACAGGGTCGAAAACCCAGCCAAGGCTGGGTATTCTAAATAGAAGCCTAGCAATGTCCTACTCTCACATGGGAACTCCCACACTACCATCGGCGCTAACACGTTTCACTTCTGAGTTCGGAATGGGATCAGGTGGGGCCATGTCGCTATTGTCGCTAGACAAAA
>JBAROR010000048.1:0-21184 GCA_049642265.1 Cognaticolwellia sp.
TACAAACAAGATCATAGCAAAAACAAAATAAGGTTTTGCAACGGCTTGTGATTGATATTTAAGAGTATTCACGCCATTATCCTTCTATGTTTGGTGGCCAGTTATTAGTATCCATTTCTGAAGTCCACTTAAGGAACTCAGCAAGATCATCAACTTCTTGATCATTTAGATTAAACTGTGGCATTTGGCGACGACCAGGAATATTTAATGGTTGAGCCTTCATCCAACCGTTGAAGAATGCTTTAAAACCAGCTTCTCCACCACGACGGTCATAAACATTACCAAGCTCAGGAGCAAAGTAAGCACCCTCACCAATTAATGTATGACAACCGATACAGTTGTTGTCTTCCCATAACGCCTTACCGCGCGCTACCGACTCAGTGATATTTTCTCGATGGTCCCGTTTGGGCATCTCTTTTGTGGTGTGGAAAGTCAAAGCAAGAAATATCAAGAAGAAGAATATACTTCCCCCATAATAAATATTTCGAGCCATGCCTTTTGTAAAACGCTCTGACATGATATTTCCCTTATTAGAATAATGTAATAAAGCAAATTCATCATAAGGGAATCTAGAGGCTGTCACTTTGACGAGAATCAAGTTTTAAGAGATGTATAATGAATAAAAGCGAAATAACTTGAATTAATGTTGAAATAAACAATAAAACAAAGTTAAACCCTTAATTTTTGTAGGGTTTTATAGGTAATATAAAAGTAAGGTTTTCTAAAAAATAAGCGAGAAATAAGCGCTAAAAATTATGATTTTATCGTCAATATTCAAATGACTACGCAGTGAAGAGTAATTATATAAAATGTAAATAAGCGCTTTTAACAGTCATAATCTTTAACTAACCTAGCCCCAAGGTTTTTCTGACCATTAAAACAGCATTGATACCTGTATGTACAAACTGCTCTTAGCAAGTGAACTTGCCTACAGCCATTTTTAGCTATGGCTGTAACTTAACGAAACGAGCTAACCATAAATATAGCGACACCCACAGTATACAACAATATAAAGAGCCAGTTGATTGCCAAAATTAATAACCAACCTTTTGAATTAAAAGCAAAGTAGTCTCGATTAACTTTATCTAAAAGAATAAAAGAACTTGGTAGAACAAACAGAAATATAAAGCAAAGTGACAATAGCGTTGCACTTGACAATAACATCGCTAAAGCAGAACCTGCATACGAAGGTGTACCAGGCTCCAAATCAGCAAAAAGGTAGTATGAAAAAGCAATAAGAAAAAAAGGGATTAGACTACCGACGACTTGTAAAAATTTCACATTAAATCCGTTTATCTGAAAGTTTATTAAAAAGAAAATCAATAATTAATTCAATCGAACTCTATTACTCTATCTTCATCTTTTATCGCTCCCATATTGAGTAACGACAATTGAATAACGAAGGCTATAAGTAGTTAGGAGCTGGTTTTTTATCAAAAACAACTAATAGTAAGGTTGCTATAGGACCTAAAAATAAGGAGATTAAAAACCATACTAAACCTCTTCTATTTTTACCTTGAGCTAATCCGGCATTAATTAAAGCAAGCGTTCCCACCCCTACAAAAAATTGGCCACTTTGCGTAATTATTTCACTTGCTTCCATATTATTTCCTTTTAGCTGATAACTAACCTGAATTATCGCTATAATTAATAGAATGATTTTATTTCTTAGTAACTTATATTTTAACTATGTTGAACATGTACAATAACGACCGACTTTAATTCGATAAATGAAAGACAATGATCAGCAACTCATTACTGTCTCATGGTTCACCATGCTTTATCAACCTTAGTCAAAGAACTTAGCCATTAATCAAATATAGCGTGATAAAAACCTTTAACGTATTCTAGACCTAGTGACTTTTGCCATTCTGGCTGAGACTTCTCAGTTAATGCATTAGGCACCCAAGCTTTATAATAATTGACCTTTCCAAGCTGTACCGTGCGATAAGGGTTATGAGCATAAAACTCCAGCTTAATTTGATCAGAAACAAAAATCTCTAATGCTTCATGAGATTCACCGCTTAAACCAAATGATAATTGGGCTTTGCCTTTTCCAGCTTTAACTTCCGATGGACGACAAGACCAATAATAATGAATATTCTCAGGGTCATAACTTAGTTGAACTGCACCACATAAGGTCGCTCGTTCACCTAGACTACCATCGTAGAAATATTCAACTTCCATCTCTAAACTATCTTTCGACTCAGAAATCATAGTTAATTTTGTCATGGTAGTAGTTGATGCAAGAGGATCCGATTTTTCATAAACCACTTTATTATTTTTTATTGGTATAGTTAAAGTCGGCGCATCGACATACCCTTTGATGTAAGCCAAGCTAGCAAAATAGCTTCCAATGACCAGTAGACAAATAAGAGTCAGTATTGACGATAGACTATTTTTCATACTTTTTTACCTTGTATATTTTTATAAAATTTTTAACTATCCAAACCACACTGACATCAAGTAATAGCGAGCCGTTTATCACTCTATTTATAGCGGATATTTTAGCTAATAATGCTACATTCTGATTTTTACTACTGAACAGATTTATGTTTATTCGCAAGTAAAGTAATACTGGTTTTTACGGCTTACTTTGATGTTTACAGCCCATCAACAATAAGCTGATGATCAATAACTATATTTTTATTCGCATCAATATACATAATTTAACATTTGTAATCAATATGTTAACAGATAGTTTATTTAGCAGGAATTGTGTTAATGGGTTAGACAAAAAAGTAGCCATAGCTTAGCCGTGCTGGCAAAAAGTGGGGTTAGAGTAAGGATATATAAAAGTTGTAGAAGAAAGATTGTAGAAGAAAGATTGTAGAAAGGTACAAGCTTAAAGCTGGCACAGTGCTTTAAGCCTAGTAAGCAGATAAACTTATATTTTTATGAGTACATTAACTTGAATTGTAATCTGCTCTTTAACCTCAGCTAGAACATTAATTTAAATAACCATCTACAGGTAAATAATCGTAATAATAAGCGGAATAACAATCACGTAAGCCAGCATGATATTTCGCCAAAATCGAGGCGCATGCTTAAGCTCCATAAAGACATCAATAATTTGCTGCCCTTTAAGCGCAACGATGAGCATAACCAGGCCAATAAAGATAAAAGAGTTTACCGAAGACGATTGAAAATAGTGCCCTATCGCAACCGAAGCGAGCGTTAATATAATTAACCATCCCCAACTAAACGCAAATCGTTGCCAAGCTTTTATCATATCTGCATTCCTTAAATAACGTAAATCAATGGAAAGAGAATAATCCAAAGTAAATCAACCATATGCCAATAACATGCACCTGATTCAAAACCTGAAAATTCATTTTCTGACGTAGGATCACGATATTTCCCTTTATAAACATTTATCGCCATATAAAGTAAAATCACCATTCCCAATAAAATATGCATAAAGTGAAACGCGGTAATTAGAAAGTATAAAGTGAAAAACGTATTAGTTTCTATATCAATACCTTGGGAAAATAGTGCTTGATACTCCCAAAGTTTAAAAACGATATAAACCGACGCAAACATCAATGCCCATATCAAACGAATAACTACTTGTTTATCGTTATTTTCTCGCATCGCATGCAACGATATAGCAACAAAGTAACTGCTGGTGATCAAAGCAATGGTATTGAGTAACCCAATCACTTTATGTAGCTGTGTTTTACCTTGTGCGAACATATCGACATTCAAGTTTTCGGCGATAGCAAAGCCAATAAAAAATATCGCAAATACCGTTAACTCAGCCAAAATAAAAAACCACATAGCTAAATCGCCAGGCAGTTTCTTGGTTTCATTTGTCGCGGTTATGTTCATATCAGTATTCTGAACATTAGTAGGCACGATGATATTATTAGGTATCAAATTATTAGGCATCAAAATAAATTTTAACCACTTCCATAATTGAATTAACCGTTTGTAAATCATCTGATAATGGTTCGGCTAAACAACAACGGCAAACTTCAATAGGGTTCATGCCTGACGACATCATTTTAGCAGCGTAAATCAGTAAGCGAGTAGATGCTACTTCTTCTAAATCGTTTTCTTCTAAACGACGTAACGCCTGCGCTAATTCTACTAACTTGAAAGCAATGCTTGGCTCAACACCGGTTTCTTTAATGATAATATCTTGCTCTATTTTACTTTCTGGATAACCAAATCGTAAGGCAACAAAGCGCTGACGAGTGCTCGGTTTCATGCCTTTAAAAAGATTTTGATAACCCGGATTATAAGAAACCACCAACATAAAACCAGGCGCAGCTTCAATCAGTTCCCCAGTTCTTTCTAGCGGTAAAATACGGCGATCATCCGCCAGAGGATGCAATACAACCGTGGTATCTTTGCGCGCCTCTACCACTTCATCTAAATAGCAGATACCACCTTCGCGTACAGCCTTTGTCAACGGGCCGTCTTGCCAATAAGTGCCTTCTGGCCCAACAAGATGACGTCCAACTAAATCAGCAGCGGTTAAATCGTCATGACACGCAACGGTATATAGCGGCTTATTTAATTTTTCCGCCATGTGAGCAATAAAGCGAGTTTTACCGCAACCTGTTGGCCCTTTAATTAGCACGGGTAACTGATGGCTGTAGGCGTATTCAAATAACGCGACTTCGTTGCCTTGTTCTTGATAGTAAAGTGGCTCATGTGAGCGTTTTGTATTGTCAGCGGCAATAGCAACCGACGCATTTGAATTTATAATAGCCATAATTTCCTATTTACACTTTTCTATAGAGGATAACGAAATAATACTCGCTAAATTACGCTCAAAGTTAGACCAAGGCAATTGAATAGTAATGAAATACAAGGAAGAATGGCGGCTACTTGATACCGATCAAGCCAATGCGGATCTTTCGACATTTTGTGCGAAAAATCACATAATTGGCATGTTGATTTTACCTGTACTTCGCCGATGAGTTTACATAAGATTAATTAAGCCAGAACAGCTAAAAGCTCTAAAATAAAGCGACAAAGTGCTACTTCAGTTTAATTACTCTTTCAATGAACGAGAGAGAGGCAAGTATATAGAGCCTGCCAAGAGATAATATCGCTTCATATGCTTAGCTTAGATTACTTACTTTATTTACGATTAACCACCTTGACCATACCAATCATTTTCGGATGAGGTCCACATTCATAAGAAAAATCACCTAGTTCGGAAAATGTTCGCTGATAACTTTCACCAGGGAAGATGTAATCTGGCTCAGCTTTAACCAACTGTTTAAACCACACATTATGATATTGACGTTTTTCAATATTCTTCCAAATAACAATATCTCCTTGTTCAACCGTGATTTGTGCAGGTGTAAATTGTTTTTTAAATATATCAACAACGACTTCTTTAGCATTTACAGGCCCTAAAGAGCACAATAGTAAGATGAACACGACAAATATACGCACATTGAATTCCTTAAATTTAAACAGTCTGGCGTTTTTAAATTATTTAGCAGAAGGATTATTCTGTTAACCAATTAACCGCATCAGTAACATTGTCAAAATACTTAATTTCGCCTGATATAAACCAAGTTCCAACTTTAGCAGCAATTTCTTGCCAATTTTTATTGCCATAAATAGCAATTTTACGAAATTCATTATTGTGTTTTAAGCCAAGTTTAAGGTCATCCCATGCGGCTCTAAGTTCCCAACCTTCAAGCTCTGTGCCATCAAAAAGTACATTCACTTCAGGATCGGTAACCTGTGATAACGCTGAATCGAGCATCGGTGTTATCAACTCATAATCAGCATGTGTTAGTTTACCTACTGCTTTTAGTGCAAGAAAAACATCACGATTAATACGTTCAATACCAATTGAAAGCCCGTGTTTTTTTGTACTCATAATTACATGCCCTTTTGATTGAGTATTCTTTCATTGTGAAAATAAATAATAGTCGCAATCAACTGGAATGAATACGCTTGCAGTGCAGAACATTGCGCGATATCAAACAATTTAAATAAGTCATGAAATTTCCATTAACAAATGACTACTGCTGCTTTACGAATAAAAACCTATAAAGAGATCGTTAGCCACTCAATATTTATGGCTCTGATCACAGGCACATAAAAAAGCCTTTTGCTTTCACAAAAGGCTTGGTCATTTTTACTTAGCTAATCGCTATAATTTTATGCTGAGCTTGTGCTAACTTACTTTAGCTCCATACAACTAAACAAGACGGTTAAATTATAGTTTCGTAGCATTTATTTCAGCATCTGCATTATCAAGAGCTAGCTTGTAGCCAAATGAAACATGATGATAACGACCGTTAGTGTAGTCATCATGAATAGCAAAACCAAAGTTATAAACGGTACCTGCTTCAATGCTAACATCACCCGCTTTGTCAGACTTAAGCTTACGTTTAACCATCACAGTCCAAGTGCCGTTTTCAAGTATTGCGCTTACTTCGCCACCTTGGCCACCATGCATTTGACGTTCAGCTAAAATGTAACCGTCTTCAACGATACCTTCACCAGCTTTATAGCGCATGATATCCATAAACTTGTTCGATTCAACCGCCGCCTGTATCTCACTTTCATCTTTTAACTTGTCCCAACCACCGAGTGATTTACCACCACGGCCTTTAAGTTCAAGTTCAGTTCGAGACTCAGTAATGTACTTGGTTAAGCCATTATTAAAATCTAAACGTTTTGCTAGATCAGAGCCCATTAAAGCGTCTTTTTCAGGAACAAATGGCATACCGTTAGCATCCGCATGACATGTGCCCCAACAACCGGCACGGTCAGCATATTCAACGTCGTCTGTTGCTAACATAAAGGCCAGTTTCATTGAATTAGCAGGGTCCATTTTTCCACCTTCAACAAATGGCGCTGGAGTATGCTCAGTTTCTGGCCAGCTAAACTTCAAATAAAGATTTTCAGCATCGTGTGCAGAACTAATCGTGACGTCAAAACTACCACGCTTACCTGGAATTAACGCGGGGTCTTCAATTTTTTCACTTTCACCAGACGAGATATTCTTACCGATATCAGCCACTTCTTTACCATGACATTCAATACAGCGATCACCTTTGGTAAATGCACGTTTACCACCATGATTACGACCTAATATCCATTCTATTGATGCCGTACCAGGATAAAACACACTAATATCAGTCGCATTAGCTTTGCTCCAATCAACATTAATATTACTGGTGTTTGCTGGTGCGCTAGCATTCTCACTGTCATTAGCTGCTTTTTCTGCAGCTTGTGGTACTGCTGCCATATGACTTGTCGCCTCTGCAACGGCTTTTTCAATTTGCGCTTTTACTTTTTCTTTTTCCGCTGCGTGGTCGGCTTTTAGTTGTGCACTTTCGGCAGCTTCCTTAGCTTCAACACGTGCTAAACCATCACGGTAAAGTTGTGGTACTTCTCGAATATATTCAGGGTTTGGCGCTTCAATAGCTTCAAGCTCTTCATCAGATAATTTATCTCTAACGCCATGATGTGCAATACCTTTATGACAATCAATACAGGTTTGTCCGGTTTCAAATGCATTTAAATGCTGTTGACGAGCACGAGGTTTTTGGAATTCAGGGTTCATAGATTCAAAGTTATGACAGTTACGACATTCACGTGAATCTGTACTTTTCATCGCTTGCCAAACGCTTTTGGCCAGTGTGAAACGATGTTCATTGAATTTTTCTTTGGTGTCTAATTTACCTGTTAACCAAGAGAAGACTTCTTTAGAAGCTTGGATTTTACGTACCACTTTGTGGATCCAAGGTCTTGGCACATGACAATCAGGACAGCCGGCTCTTACGCCTGTTCTATTGGAGAAATGTATGGTCGGTTTATATTCTTGATAAACATTGTCTTCCATTTCATGACAGCCGATACAAAATTCAGTGGTATTGGTTGCTTCCATGGCGGTGTTAAAGCCACCCCAGAATATAATACCAACCACAAAAAAGATCACTGCGCCAGATACCGTTGTACCAAGAATGAGTCGACGAGACCAAAAACTGGGTTTACTTATTGTATTATTTACCATAATTGACTCTTACAGAATAAAGCGAAAATACGCGGGCATAGCATGTACTATGCCCACTAACTTAAAGTTAACCGGTGATATTATTGATAACCATCACAAAATATCACCGTCAATTAAGTTGCTTATTAAGTTTTGTGGTTCATACGATTGAAAACGTTAAACTTACCTGTTGGCGTTGTTAAGCCTTTGATACGGGTTTTCTCTTCCAATGTTTTAGCATCATAAACGACGATTTCACCGGTTGGGTTTTTCGCATCTTTACGGTTCCAAACAGAAACCCAAACTTCGCTGCCATCATCATTAAATTCCATATGAAGCGCAGCTTTACCTGGATCGGTAGTCACACGGATAGTTTTAACAATTTCGTGCGTTTTTTTATCAAACACTTGCACTGATTGTTGTACTTCTGGCTCAGGGTGTTTAAGTTGATCAGCCCAGACATAATCAGAGGTTTCATGTGTACGAATGAAAACACCAGCACCGTCAGTTTCAACTTCATAACAAAGTTTCCATGCTTGATCAGGGTGTCCCATTGGATCATTGCCCCAAACAGACACTAAGCCAACACCTAAGTGAGTTGTACCGGCAACTGGACCACATTCTTTATCAATCCAGTTAGCCCCTGGACCCGGATGTGGTAAAGAGTCAACATCAATCATCGCTTCTAATTTTCGTTCTTTCGTGTCAATAACCACCATCTTATTAGATGCATTCGCAGCAATTTGGAAGTAACGCCCTGATGGGTCGAAGAAACCATCATGTAAGAACTCAGCTGACGCTATTGTCGTGATCGTTAAGTTGTCTAAATCGCTATAGTCAACTTGCAACATTTGACCGGTTTCTTTTACTGCGACAATAAATGATGCCGTATTAGGTGCAGTATAAATAGCCGCTACACGCGCTTCGTTAATAAACTCGCCTTTAGTGTTATAGCCGCGAGTAGAAACAACTTTAAGTGGGTTTAGCGTTTCGGCATCCATAATAACGAAATGCGCTGGCCAGTAACCACCGGCAATAACGTATTTTCCATCGCCAGAAACCGCGATATCACGTGCGTCGTAAGCCATTTTTGTTTCAGCTACTAACATTTTATCTGGTGTTTGCCATAAATCGATTTTGTTAACTTTGCCATCACGACCAATGGTGTACCAAAAACGACCTACATCTTTCGCATGTTGAACTTTATGATGTTCAGTACCTTTAATTACATGTACCGCATAACCAGTATCAATGTGCGTGATGATTTTTTTCGTGTCACCATCAATAATGGCTGCGGTACCTGCGTCACGTTCAATAACGACGAAAAAGTTCTTCCAATTTAAGCCATGCATAGGCTTAGTTGGGTAGTCTTTTAACGCAACATATTCTTTTGTGTAAGAACGCATTTGCTCTAATGACATTTCAGGTGGTACCGGTGGTGTCATTTGAATAAAAGTAGCAAGGTTGCTGATTTCTTTTTCACTGAACAAATCATCAAAGTTGTTCATGCCACCTTCAGTACCTAAAGAAATAATTTTCTCTAGACGTGATTGACCTTTCTTAAGCGTATTTTCTGGCTCAAGATTTTTACCTGTCGCCCCTTTACGCAACACACCATGACAACCAGCACAACGCTGAAAGTAATGTAATTGTGCTTCTTCAAAATCTGCTTTTGATAATGTAGGCTCTGCTGCGGAAACCGCCATACTGAGACCTGTTGCTGCCATCCCCACTGCTAAACCAAGTACTGAAAGACTATATTTAATCGTTTTCATCGGATTATCTCCATTTTCAAAATTAACTAGCTTTATGTTTTTAATATGTGTTGGATCTATGTTTTTATCTAACTTCTTTATTCAAATTATCTATCTAGATATTCTATTAACTACATAGAGGTAGAGCAGATAATAGCTAGACAAATATGGCGCTTATAAAATGTTGCTCTGAAATATTGAACAATGAAATCAGCCTTCAATTGCTGAAGAATCCAATGAAAACTTAGAGCGCATCTATAAAGTGCAGCAACTATTCATTACTTTGCGCAGAATTAACCTGATGCAGATCAAGTTTTAAAAGTATTCAAATGGAATACATTTACAACTTGATCAAGGTCAACAAATAAATAGGTTTTACGCGCATTGATGGCGATTCGTATTAGAATCATTTTGAACTTTAAAACTAAAATTTAACCACAATTTTTATATGAGTATTATTTATGAATAGTCACAGTAAATCGTTAATATATGCCGCCATCGTTGGGTTAATTATTGTCGCCATCTTTTTAGGTTTTTTATCGAGCCTAACCAACCCCGTCTCTTGGATATTGATTGTTGTACTCGTATTAATTCCATTGTTTTATCAGAAAATAACTCGTACATATGAAATAGTATGGAAGGATGACTATAGTGTTGGCATTGACAGTTTAGATAATGATCACAAAAAGCTGATCAGTCTACTCAATCAATTCACCACCGCTTACGACTATGCCATGAGTGAAGAATACGAGCGCCAAGCGCTAAAAGATTTAATCGACTACACAAAATATCATTTTGATCGGGAAGAGCAATTGCTTGAGCAACACCATTACCCTGATGTGATTGCTCATAAAGCACAGCACAAAAAGATGATCGAGCAAGTCGATGGTTTTATGGCTATGTATAATGAAAAGGGTCATGATGCTTTAAATGAAATCAGTCAATTCCTTTCTAACTGGTTGATTAATCATATTAATGGTACCGATAAAGCGTACAGTGAGCTCTTAGTTAAAAATGGCGTAAAGTAACTAACTTGTGTTGTTCATGGATGAGGTAAAAAAGTACGTAGGCTATTTTTATAGCGGTTAATATTACAAATACGGCAAAAGTAATCATGAGAGTGTTTATCACCTCGAATTCTCTATAACCCTGTGTTGTCAACGGACACATACGACTAGGATCAGAGTTGTATGTGCAAGTTATGTGGTAAGTTAAGTGTAGTTATATAAGTGACGTATTACCTGTGATGGGAACGAATAATCACTTAACTAACTCATACCTAGAAAGAAGATCAGACTTCTATAAAAACTAAAGAAAAAGAAAAAGAAAAAACCACCGAATAAAACACCGATAATTACAATATATAACAATTAAAACTTACAATTTAAGAACAAATAAAATATAAATCACATTTGCTGTATTTTTCAGAATAATGTAAATTCAGAGCAAGATAAATTCAAAGTGATGTAACTTTCAGATAATAAGGTTTTCAGAAGGCTATTTTAAAGATAGATGGAACCTATGACTTCTAATGTCTACTAATCTTTTTATAACAGTACCTTGCATGCCTAACTGAGCAAAAATCACATCACATTCAGTTGATACACTATTAATTTACCAACCTTGCATCAGAGTAAGGAAATTCGCCACCATAGCTATATATTCTATGGAAAAAACTATTTTTAAATGATTATGATGCCAGATTTTTTACTTTCACAATTGCTCGTCACCGTTACACTTATTATTGAGTGTTGTGCTATGCAACTCAAAAATAAAAACTATATTCTCGCTGCCCTATCGGTTAGTTGCTTATTTAATGGTTTCCACTATTTGTTGCTTGAACAGCCTACTGCGGGTTATATATTTTTATTTTCCAGTCTTCGATTCTTAATTTCAATTAAGTGGAAGTATCAGTGGCTTTCAATCGCCTCACTCAGTATTAGCTTGTTGATCACGATATACACTTATTCTGGTCTTTTAAGTATTATTGGTTTCATCGCCACTATTTTCATTACTGTTGGTGCATTTAGTCATAACGATAAATTTTTACGTTTGATGATGATAGCCGGCGGCTCATTATGGTTTATTCACAACCTTATTTTGTGGACACCGGTAGGTATATTGGTTGAAACAATTTTTGTTGGTAGCAGTTGTGTCGGCTACTATCGCTATTATATGGTGAAAAAACCTTCTTCCACTTTATCAAAAGGCTAACGGTTGATATCACAACACCATGTCGGAAAAATACCTGTATAGCAGTACATATAAGTGTACTCAGATAAGTTTTACACATCACAACTGAGCCTTACCTCAATTTAGAATGCAGACCGATAAAAGATTACACTATCGCTTTGTGTGGCTTTTATTTTCTTTAGCTTTGTGTCGTTTGTCGATTTTTTTGCGCTTGGCGAGTAAAAGAGTTTCAAGTTGAAAGGAACAAAGGACAAACATCGCGTTAGTCCTTATATAATTGAAGAATTTATGACTTAATATTTAGTTTCTACCGTCTGAAAAATGACCTGAAATCAACTGTCTTTAACAGCCTAATTTATAGGTCCTTCATACGTTTTTTTAATCTTTCTAAATCAATCGCATTTGATCTGACCGTCAACTTAATATGACTGTATTCGTATTCTTCCTTCGTCACACTCATGCTCGAACGAATTTCACCTATTATGCCTTTCGCGGTATAAGGAATAATAATTTCATCTTCAATCATATCGTTTTGAGCAACACCAACAATATACTTGTGTAGCTTACTGACATCATCAGGGTTGCGTGTCGATGTCATCATAGCGTCAGGAAATTCAGCCATGAGCGCTTGTTGCTGTTCCGTACTCAATTGATCAGACTTATTTAGTACTAATAACTTCTTACTACCTTCTACACCAACTTCTGCTAACACTTTATGGACGACATCGAGCTGCGAACGAAATGAAGGGTCTGAGGCATCTACCACATATAACAATAGTGATGCGTCATGCGCTTCAGCCAAAGTAGAATGAAATGAGGCAACTAAGTCATGTGGTAGTTTTTTAATAAAACCAACGGTATCTGACACCAGTATGCGAGGTTGAGTAACGGGATACAGGGCGCGAACCGTGGTATCAAGTGTCGCGAAAAGTTTGTTTTCACCAGCAACATCACTCCCGGTAATTGCACGCATCATTGATGACTTGCCGGCATTGGTATAACCAATTAAAGCCACAGAGAAAAGCTCCGAACGTTGTGTACGTCGGTCCATCATCACATCTTGTACACTGGCCAATTCGCGTTTTAGTTCGGCTAATTGGTCACGTACTTTACGACGATTTAGTTCTAGTGTAGTTTCGCCAGCGCCTTTACCCATTTGGCGTTCTTTATCACCGCATGACGTTTCACGCAATCGTGGAGCTACATAATTAAGACGCGCAATTTCAACTTGTAATTTTGCCGTTTTAGTACGAGCATGACGACTAAATATTTCAATAATAATGCCCGTACGATCAAATACTTCTACGCCAAGTTGATTTTCAACATTACGTAATTGAGACGGGGTTAAGTCACAATCAAACACCACCACATCAGCACAAGCAAAAGGAAGGTTATCTGATGGAATATCAGAAGAAATTTCAGACAATGACACTTCTTCAAGTATATTTTCAATATCGTCTTCATCTTCAACAGAGCCTTTATTACCCGTAAGGTGGGCTATTTCAGCCAACTTCCCTAAACCCAGTACATTGACTCGTTTCGTAGAACTTTGCTTTTGTGATTGGGTTCCTACGACTTTAAATCCTAAAGTTGTTACTAACCGAGCAAGCTCTGCCAGTGACTCTACTGCTTCATCACCTTTAAAATCGGGCGTGCAAATAGAAATAAGTAACGCGTTAGGAAGTGTTGTTTTTGCTGTTAGTTGCATATATTTTTATGTTCGTGCACCTGACAGTGCAAACCTAGGTTTTGTCTTAAGTCGTTAGATCCTACGCTGTTATCGCCTAGCTTTATAGGGCAATAACAGACTAAATGTAGATATTAGAAAGTCTATCTGTCGTCTGGTCTTAAATAAGCGAGGTCATCTTCATCATCGGCATGAAAATCATACCCACCCTCAAAGTCGCCATTTAATTCATTAGCGAGTGTGATCGGCAATTCTAATATTTCTTGAATATAAATAGAAATATCAGCTTGCTGATGAATAAGCCCTTTCAGTTCAGAGAAAGTTAATAACTCAATTTCTTCTAAATAGTTTTTCGTCGGTATAGATAACTGACCTGAAAGCTTGATGACACAACTGTCTAGCTTTTCAAGCAATTCATCTATATCCGTACTCATAAGATACGTGTTCAATGTTTGATATAAAGAACTCGTAAACGCTTTTTTATCCGAGTCGATCAGTAATAAGGCAACGGCAGTATTTAGAAATTTCTGCAATTCAAAAGTCAATATCTCTTCATCGTCATCAATCAGTAACGTTGAAGCGCAATAACTGCCAGCAATAATTTTATAAACATCTAATAATTTGGCACTTTTATAGCCTTCTTTCATTAAATTTTCATGTAACAATCGGCTGTCCGACATGTCATTAATGCCTAATGCATAGGTACTAATTGAAATGCTTTCAAAGTATGAAGGCGATATTTTCTTTAATTGAGCATATTTAGCCCAGCCGGCTCTAAAGCAATAAACAATACCTTCTGTTTTGATGATTGCTTTAGCTTTTTCACTGTCATTATCACAAAGTTCTAATAGGCCTAAATTACTGATACCAAGTACTATTTCACAGCCTTTTTTAATTTGATCCGAATAAATTATGGATAAATTATCCGAGGCAATCCTCAAAGACATATCCACTAATTGTTGCTTTGCTTTATGTATAAATTCAGGCGAAAAGTAGCCTTCACTTTCCCCATCTTTTAACACTAAAAGTAGAAACGGATGTTCTCTTAACTCTGCAATTCTCATTGATGAATCCTAATTTATATAACGCTGCTCAAAAAACTAACGAATTTATTTGAAAGTTAAAGTGGAGCAAACATATCATCAGTATCCATTTCCACTGATGTAACTCTTTGCTTGTTAGCGTTATTTCTTAAAGCATTTTCAACGTTTTCTAATGAACCGTTAGTGCTTACCACCATAACTTCTCGATAAGCTTCTTCATCTAGTGCTTTAATTTTCATTAACAGCTCTTCAATGCTGCCAGATGTTTGTTCTTCGTCTTCCTCTAATTCAGAGAAATCGTGACCCACAAATGGTAAAGACAGGTACAAAAGTCCAAAGTCATCTTCGACAATAGCTTTTAATACTTCTAACTGCTTTTCTTCATCATCGGAAGAAAGAAAAATTTGTGATAATAAACTGTGCGCTTCTGTTTGCGCACAAAACACATGATCTTCTTCTAAGTTTTGCCAATAAGAAGGCTCAACATTTAATAGCTGCTTTATTGATTCTGCATCCATTAACCATGTCGCAATCGATGGAATAGTCGCATCGTGCTCTCTAACAATTTTAGCAACGGTTAAAATATCCATCTCTGTTAACACGGCTAACATCGTTTCATCACCTTGCTCAGAAGCAATTGCTTCTAAAGATGTTCCAGCGCGTCTGCCGCTTTGTTGTGCTATTTCGATAATGTCGGTAGCCAGAATTAGTGCATTTTTTGTCACGGTTATTCCTTAGAGAGTATTTATAGCGAGTAAAATAAAGAATAGAACATTATAAAACGTGCTACATCGTTAATTCACTAGATTATATAATTTCAGAGACGGCCTAATTAAATCAATTAGACACATCTGTTTTTATTATAAGTTTGCTTTAAAGCTAATAGTTTTCGTCATAATCGTCAGATGCAAAATCATCGACTTGATCGTATTCATCTTCTTCAGCTTCTTCAGGTGTTGCGTCATAGCTGTTATAAAAATGAATAAGCAAAACAGCAGTTTTTAAATCTCGCTCTGCGTGGCTCATTATCTCGGTGATACAAGCTCTAGCATCAGCATGAACGCCAACAAATGCTTTAATCTCTGCCCAAGAAGGCTCTTTTGCTAAGTCGATTAATGCTAAATTTTTACTATCGATTCTAACTTTTGTTGTGATAGCCATGGCAAGTTGATCAACCATGCCCGAAAATAATAAAGGGCTAGTATTTAATTGCTTAAATAGATTAGATAAATAGTTTGCTAATAAATCAGGATTTTCAGGATCAGCTAACGAGTTCATATTTTCTAAATACATAGAAAAATCATCGGCTAAATAATCAGGTAAGTTTTTTGTAGGTTGCAATGGATGTTCCCTAATTGCATGTTTCAAATTAAACGTATTGTTAATTTGTCATTGAATACACAGTGTCGCGTTTAGCTTAACGCATTATCCCAAAAAGAGGCAGCAACCTCTCGGGGATCTGTGATAACGGTATAATTACTTTTCAAATATAAAGAACGTTTCTTAGGATCTGCAATAGCATCGTAAGCGTTTTTAATTAATTGAAATTTTTCTTCAACTTCACTGCCGCTATTTTTATCTGGATGATATTTATTAGCCAGTTTTCGATAGGCTTTTTTGATTTCGATGGTCGATGCATCTCGACTGACACCTAATTGCTCAAAATAATCCATATATTTACTACGACCTCATGTTGATAGTTGTTCTTAATAACACCACTAAACTTACTTTTTTGCTATTAATAAACAGCTTAAGCTTTATCAATAGTATTCATTTAAGAGGCTGATAATATTTACTAAATATATTAGTGCGCCAACGATTATTGGCCGAAAATATATCTGTAACTAAGGCGATAAATTTCAGCGTATTTTAATCTAATAGACCGATTCTTGCTAACTTTATTTAATGATGAATATGTTAGTCAGTTTTCATGCTTTTAAATGATTTTTTGATGGCTGTAGAACAAAGCTTTTTCACAACAAAAAATAGTAAGGGAGGATAAGTAATGAGGCTTGTTACCTTACGAATAGTAAAGTAATAAACCTCTGTCGTTTACTTTATTGAACTTCAACGCTGGGTCAGAAGAGTTATCGCACTTACTATAAAACGTGAGGTAACTATAACAGTGCGGCTTATCAACTATGAAGTGACTGAAAGAATTTTTTATTCAACAATTAATGTGCCCTTATACATTTGCATTTGACAGTGGAAAGGATATTCACCCGCAGCCATAACAGGTAACTCAACTGATGTCGTTTTATCAAACTCTAGTTCAGCACTCACTTCAACATCAGGAAAAACCACCATACCGGCACAAGGGCTACTGTCTTTTCTAATAAATTGAATGACACTCTGCTGCCCTGCTTTAATTTTTATTCTTGCGGGTTGATAAACACCATTATCAACAATCACTTTAATTTTTTTATTATCTTTAGCTACTTCAACCTCGGCAGGCTTATACAGCCAGAACCACCAAATAATGAGTGAAATAAGTACTAAACCCGCAATATTAATTAACATCATAAAGTATCTCCTAGTGATCTTTAGCTTTAAATAGGCGTAATCTGTTAGCGTTACTCACCACTGTTAATGATGAAAACGCCATCGCTGCCCCTGCAATAACGGGGTTAAGTAGAATGCCAAAAAATGGATATAACACGCCAGCAGCAAATGGCACACCAGCAACATTGTAAATAAAGGCACCTAGCAGGTTTTGTTTAATATTACGTAGCGTCGCTTTGCTAATCGTAATCGCGTCAGCAAGACCATGTAATGAGCCCCGCATCAAAGTAATATCAGCACTCTCTATGGCAACATCAGTACCTGTACCAATGGCAAAGCCAACATTGGCTAACGCTAAGGCGGGAGCATCATTAATACCATCTCCCGTCATACCAACAATTTCATTCTGTGCTTGTAATTCGGCAACTTTTCTCGCTTTATCTTCAGGTAATACTTCAGAGAAAACTTCGCTGATGCCGACTTTTTTAGCGACAGCATTAGCCGTTGCGCTATTATCACCGGTGATCATGATGATTCGAAGGCCATTATTTTTTAAACGTTCTATCGCCGATATTGCGTCAACTTTGATTGGATCAGACACCGCAATAATAGCGACCAGCTCATTGTTTATTGCAAAATACATTGGCGTTTTAGCCTCACCCGCCAGTAATTGCGCTTTTGAAACAAAATTATCGAGCGCTACTTTGTTTTTCAACATCAATTTTTCGTTACCAAAAAGTAAGTGTTGGTCGTTATTTTTCGCTGATACTCCATGACCAGTAATCGCTTGAAAGTCGCTAATATTTGTTAAGCTAAAATCAAGCTCACGTTCGGTAGCAGACTCAACAATGGCTTGTGCTAATGGATGCTCAGAGCCTTTTTCTAAACTAGCAACATTAATTAATACCTCATTTTCGGTATAGCCGTTATCTACAATGATGATATCTGTAACTTTAGGTGTGCCTTGCGTGATAGTACCTGTTTTGTCTAATACCATTGTTGTTATCTTTGACGCAGTTTGTAATGCTTCGCCGTTACGAATAAGCACACCGGCCTCAGCCGCTTTACCTATGCCGACCATAACTGACATCGGAGTCGCTAAGCCCAACGCACAAGGACATGCAATAATTAATACGGTAGTGGCTGATATAACCGCAAATGCAACGGTGGGATCTGGACCAAAATTGAGCCAAGCTAAAGCACTAACAATGGCAATAATCATAATAACAGGGACAAAGTAAGCCGCGATAACATCTGCTAAGCGCCCAATAGGCGGTTTTGAATTTTGAGCGCGTTTCACCATATTTATAATTTGCGCTAAAGCAGTATCCTTACCAATACGAGTCGCTTTAAATAAAATGGAGCCTGACTTATTAAGTGTGCCGGTGACCACTTCATCTGAGATACCTTTTTCAACAGGCATAGGTTCACCGGTTAACATCGACTCATCGATAGACGTATGCCCTTGTGTCACAATGCCATCAACAGGTATTTTCTCTCCAGGGCGAACACGGACAATATCATGAAGTAAAACTTGTTCAATGGTGATATCTATTTCTTTATTGTCACGGACAACACGCGCAGTTTTTGCCTGTAAGCCTATGAGTCTTTTAATTGCTTCACTAGTACGGCCTCGTGCTTTAACTTCCAAGGCAAGGCCAAGATTAATTAAACCAATAATCATCGCCGTAGCTTCAAAATAAACATGTCGAGCCATTTCGGGTAATGCCAAAGGGAAAAATACTACGACCATTGAATATAACCATGCTGTTCCGGTTCCTAAGGCAATTAGGGTATCCATATTTGCAGAATGATTAACGAAAGATTTCCAAGCGCCAATATAAAAATGCTTACCTGAAAAATACATAATACCAGCACAAAGAAGTCCAACCGCAAGCCAAATACCACGTTCAGATATTGTTGATACCGTCATCGGCCCGCCTGCAAGACCGTAAAGCATTAAAGGTACGCCAAGTCCTAATGCAATCCACATTTGACGCATTAAACGTTGATAATATTGCTGTTCAGATTTTTCTTTTTCATCAAGCAGTTGTTCATCGCCAGAGTCTGATGTCGACTTCGCGTTATAGCCAACCCCTTCAACAGATTTGATTAATTTATCAGTGTTAGCATTACCGACCACGGTTACCGTTTTTAAGGCAAAATTCATCGTTGCCTCTTCTACTCCAGAAACCTGCATTAACGCTTTTTCAATTTTACCAACACAACTTGCGCAGCCTGCGCCTTCAATAATGAGTTCCTGAGTAGAACTAGCAATATGACTATCATCAGCGCGTTCTTGTACTGAGTTATCAGTGGATGATTTTTTCGAAATTTTATTCATCATCTTCTCCTTCAATAAGGTGGCAGACCATTTTTCCTGTCGGTGCTTTGTTTGGCTTTTCTTGCCAATCATTAATTGCTTTTTTTAACCGCGACCTTAACGCTAAAGCTTCTTGGAACTGCTTTTCAGTCGCAATTAGCCTTTGTTCAACAATATCTCTTACCAAAGGACATGTACTTTTCCCCTCGTCAGCCTGTGCCAAAATGGCGGTAATTTCTTCAACAGAAAAATTTAATCGCCTTGCATTTAAAATAAACTTTAAACGTTTCTTATCTGATTTCCCAAAGACTTTATAACCGTTATCAGCACTTATATTTGGGGTTAAAAGACCAATCCGAGTATAGAAGCGCACAGTATCAGGCGTGGTATTCATTGAATGGGCAAACTCGGTTACTTTCATCGCAGCTCTCCTAACAAACTAGATTAATTAATGATGATATATACAAACTAGGCTTAGTTTACACCTGTGTCTTAGACACAGATCAAGCTTTAAAGTAAACAATGATGAAATAAGATAATAATTTAAGAAATATTGACCGGTTTACAGTGAAACAAGTTAACAATGCTTCTCCAAATAAAATTAACATTCTTATTTTACGGTTTTTTGGTTGGTGGTGATTGCGGTTGATATGAATCAATTGAACCTATTACATCGTAATTAATAAGAAGTTTATAAAAAGCGTCATCATTGCTGTCGTTCACATTTGAAATATTAACGATCACTTTGCGCACATTGGAGACATTAGCCTAAAATTTTTTGCCGTATATTTTCTAATGAATAATTCACGGCGTATTACTGAGAAGTCTTAGTAATAACCTAAAAACACCCAATCAACACCCTAATACATTGATTTTATGGTAGATAGCCTCAAATTCCATATTGGATATTACTGAGACTTCTCAGTAATATCCAAGCTATAATAAAAATAAAATATTTATCATGTATAAAGCTTTGAAGTTATGGGATATTAATACGAATTAATTAAAGCTTTTAGAATGGACATTACTGAGAAGTCTCCATAATAAGCTGTTATATGCACTAAGGAAAATATGCGCACGTTAATCTTATTAATTTCAGTTTTCTATACTAGTAATTGTTTGGCTTTGAGTTGTGGCTCACCCTCTAGCTCTGAGATTATTGCTAGTGAACTTAATTATCACATATTTACAGGAATGGTCTTATCAGCAAAAGTTGATGGTGATTATGTTGTAGCTAATTTCAAAGTCGACGAAACCTTTAAAGGCACCCCTGAAAGCCTTGAAAGTGTTTCTACACGATATACCCCAGAAGGTTCCCTTGGTATTGTTGTAGGAAGGAAGTATTTTTTTATTGTTGGCAACATGGGACAGTATAATAAATGTAGTGGTACTGGTTTATTAGATTGGAGTGTTTATTCCAACTTATCCATACCTGATTATTTTGTGTATGCTGACGTATATCGCGAGCTAAAGGAGTATTATCGCGCATATAACAAGCCAATAAAGCAGGACTAAAAACAGTTTGCTCGGTTCCGCTTCGCTGCACATTTTAGCAAACAATTTTTAGCCTCTTATTGGGGCGTTGGTATGACTCCCCACGTCAAGTTAAACCGTAAAATATCCTGCTTTTTTTCGAGCCATAATTTTTTCTCTTTTCAAGTTGAGTGAGTTAACGCATAGAATGAAGCAAGTAATTTCGTCGGT
>JBAROR010000088.1:0-1992 GCA_049642265.1 Cognaticolwellia sp.
ATACTGAGGTGGACAACTAGAATACCTGTGGGGTCAGGTTCGTTGAAAAAAATACCTGTGGGATCATGATCGTACAAATAGAATAAAACGGCTCTGACCCCTTTTATTTACCTTTTATTTAATATTAGCCCGAATAGGATTTAAATCAACATAGGCCATACAAGCGGCTAGTGCTGCCTCATCTAACAATGCTTGAGAGTAAAATCTAGCTTCCCAAAACCGGCCTTTGCAAAATACCTGTGGGGTCAGGTTCGTTGAAAAAAACACCTGTGGGATCATGATCGTACAAATAGAATAAAACGGCTCTGACCCCTTTTATTCACACTCCGCCAAAGGCGCAACACTCGATACAGGTGGTTGGTTAAACCTTACCTGACAGGGACTTACACCCTGCAAGATGCATCAAGCTTCGCTTGACGCACTAACGCCCACCTAACCGGCGGCGTGCTGGCGTATGTTTTTGCGGCTCCTCTGCAAAAAATGCGACAGTGTTAGCCGTCCGATTGAGGTGCTTGTTAGCACTTTTACTTATTTTTTGGCAAGCCACTGAACGTATTTTCAATCCATGTATCGAATTGATTTCCCTTATCAAAGCCGAGCACATCAAACATTTCTGGGTTCAGATTCTTAAAGCCTGTTTTAAATACAGAAAGATCAAATTCTTCCATTTTCTGTTCACGCTTAACTCTGAGAAATAGTTTAGTAATATCTTTTTGCTTGAAACCAATATCCTTTTTACCTAATCGAATTGGTTTTCCACTTTTAGTAATATTCAAAGGCTGAGTGGCACGAAATGCCTCTTCTTTTACTTTGTACACCTTATCATGCAGAGCTAATCTCGTTATAACATCACGCGATTGCCTACAGTCATATTTTCGTAATTCATTTAATGCAGATAAACGTGTTTTCCAACAATATTTACAATTGGCATTTTTAACCAATTCGGTAATATTGTTCGGGGTTTCCATAATTAGTGACATTAAGTCTCCTTGAATATTTATCAGATGACGATTGAGTAATTTATCAGGCCACCCATAATAACTTGTCTATATTTCACGCAATAAACTACGCTTAATTTACCCACATTACGCTTGGTAACTGTCATGGCTAAACCTCGTTCACAACAAATAAGTTTATCGGATACACCGTATTATCATATTTGCAGTCGCACGGTACGAAAGGCCTTCTTATGTGGCGTAGACAAAGAGACGGGTGTTAGTTTTGAGCATCGACGAAAATGGATTGAACAGCGCATATTTCAATTAGCACAGGTGTTTGCAATTGATATTTGCGCCCATGCCGTTATGCATAATCATTTACACCTGGTGTTACATGTCGATAGCGAGCAGGTAAAAAGTTGGACAACCGAGGATGTATTAACCCGGTGGCATCGGTTATTTAAGGGCACACTACTCACTCAGCAATACACGAACAAACAGCCACTTGATAAGTTTCAACTCGATATAGTTGAAAGCACCGCAGAGATTTACAAGCAGCGGTTAATCGATATCAGTTGGTTTATGCGCGCTTTAAATGAACCCATAGCCCGACAAGCAAACCAAGAAGATGAGTGCACAGGACATTTCTGGGAAGGGCGCTTTAAATCACAAGCGCTTCTTGATGAAAGTGCCTTATTGTCCTGTATGGCCTATGTTGATTTAAATCCTGTACGCGCGGCTATTGCACCGACACCAGAGCAATCAGACTTCACCAGTATTCAATTACGTATTAAAGCTGCCATAAAAGGTACACAACCCACCGCATTATTGCCTTTTATCGGCAATGAGCATGAAAGTAAAACGACAGGTATACAGTTTAGCTTACAAGATTACTTAACACTGGTTGATGAAACGGGTCGCATACTTAGAGATGATAAACGCGGTGCTATTAACACGAACACAGCCAATATTCTTACAAGACTACACATCAGTAATGAAAGTTGGTTAAAGCTCACGACCGACTTTGAAGGTATATTCACTGGCGCGGTAGGCA